>NZ_JAHBCZ010000088.1:0-209354 GCF_019956035.1 Pseudomonas sp. A-RE-22 | reverse complement strand
CGCCGGACAGGTCCTGTTGCGGCAGATAGGCACGACTGGTGACCAGGCCTTTTTCGATGTAAAGGTCGGTGATGACTTTGAGCAGTTCGTTAAGCTGCGGCACGCCCAGGCATTGGCCGATGTAGGGCTTGAGCAACTGCTCGCGCTCGCCGGCGGAAAGGCTGTCGGCGCCTTTGAGTTCGATGGTCTTGACGGGGAAGCAACGGGTATCGGCAGGTGCGGTCGGCTGGGTCGGCTTCGCCTCCTTGCCGTGCAGGCCCTTGAGCTCTTCCAGGCGCCGACGCTGCTCTTCAAGCAAGCGATTCTGGCGTTCGCGGATCAAGTCCGTGTCGCCTGGCGTGGGGGCGGCGTGAGCCAGCGAGAGTGGAGAAAGGCACAGCAGCGCTAGACACAACCTAGCTACGACAAGTAAACACATGATCATCCCTGGTCGTGGCTTTTTGATATCACGACGGAAAGGCATGCTAGGCATTTGCCTGATAACTTCAATTACAGTTGCGTGAAATATTTATTTCGGTTCTAGCCGAAAAAAAGCCAATCTGTGCTCCAACGAAGCCTTTACCACCCAATCAGGGATCTCATCCAACTACCAACAAAAGCGCAACTTCACGATCAAGGTGGACACTACGCCACCACACTTCACAAGCTGAGGCACTGGACCGGACACCAGGCTCGGGGGAAGCGTGAAGGCGCGAGATATTCCGCGGGTTCAAACCGACTACTCCAGGGAAGTCATCAACAAGGCGTTCGTTTCACCGTCATGCGTGAATAAGCGTCAGGCGCATTCATCTCAACGTCACCACTCGATGTAAAGCTGGTCTCAACCTAAAAATGCCAGGGCACTGCGTACGCCCAAGGACTGCCAATGAGACTTGCCACGTACAACGTCGAAAACCTCTTCAACCGCGCCGCAATAATGAACCTTGAGGGATGGGCAGAAGGTAAACCGACATTGGAGCGCTTCGCAAAACTCAATGGATTGCTGAGTCAAGAAACCTATTCAGCAACGGATAAGCGACTCATGGTGCGTTTACTAGGCGAGCTAGGACTTAGCCGCTCAGACCAAGGACCTTTCACCTTGCTTCGACAAAATCGCGGCAGCTTGGTCAAACGATCCCGCAACGGGGAAATAACAATTGTTGCCAATGGGCGATCCGATTGGGTCGGCTCGCTGGAGTTGGTTCAGGCGCCTGTTGATGAGGAAGCCATGCGTAACACCGCCAGGGTCATGATTGATTTGAAAGCCGATGTACTGGCGGTGGTAGAAGCAGAAAGCAGACCAGCGCTACGCGACTTCAACACTGAGATCATCGGTGGGCTAGGCGGTGACCCGTTCAGCCACGTGATGCTGATTGACGGCAATGACGAGCGCGGCATTGATGTCGGTGTGGCCGCGTGCGCAGGCTTTCCAATTGGAACCATGCGCAGCCATGTGGATGATCGTGTGGACGCCGGTCCCCTGATTTTTTCGAGAGATTGCCCAGAGTTTTATCTGGCAATGCCATCCGGTCTCCGATTGGTGTTGTTAGTCAATCACTTCAAAAGCAAAGGCTACGGCAGCCTCTCTGACTCGGCCAAAAGAAGACTTGCCCAAGCCAGTCGAGTGAAGGAAATCTATAACTCTTTGATTGAGCAAGGCGAACAATATGTCGCCGTTGTAGGTGACTTGAACGACACGCCGGACAGCGACGCATTGAAGCCGCTCCTTGGAGATACGACGCTGAAGGATGCATTCACTCACAAGCGTTTCGATGACGGCGGTTATCCGGGAACATACGGCTCGTGCACAGCAACCAACAAAATTGACTATCTACTGCTGTCGCCGGAACTCTTTCTGAAGGTAAAAGCTGGTGGGGTTTACCGCAAGGGAATGTGGCCAGGTTCAAGACCGGTACGCTGGGAGACCTACCCGGAAATCATCAAGAAAGAAAATGCGGGGTCCGACCATACTGCTGTGTGGGTAGATCTAGATATTTGAGCGCTTTGGAGCTAATTGCTAGCTATCGGTTAGCCTTCGCGGCCCCTAGCCGTTGCGACTTGGTCTCGGTTCCGCTCCAGACATTCAAATATAAAGGAGATCAATGCGACGATGGAGCGCATGCACCTGCCCTGAGCGATGGTTCGAGTGATATAACCCAGCTCGACATTGATTGACGCTGCCAGCGCACCAAAACGTCAGATCCTCAGGCAGCTCCCCTTGGACCGAGGAATTGCATCACATCCACGCTAAAAGAGCGCTAAGAGAGTGCTTTCCGAGGGCAACAGTTTGGCATTGCGCTCAAGGCGACGCGGATCGTCTATTTCATATGAATGAAGAAGTGTTGTACGGTTTTCAGAGCGCCAAGCAGCTCTAAAAACTGAATTATCAAAGTGTCGAATTGATGTACTAAATAATGTACTGAAAAAACGTGGCTATTTATGTATCAGAATGGACTTTACTGGAACGAAAAAAGAGGCCGAAGCCTCTTTTTTTGCTTTCTACATACTTCAGTGGAAGCCTATAGAAAAATAATTGGAGCGGGAAACGAGACTCGTACCTGGTGTCCGACTCATTGAAATCTAAGGGGTTTCTTTTCTTTCCGGAGCAGGAAAAGACTTAATTCTGGACTTGTTTTTGAAGTATTTCAAGATCCAAGTCTGGTATGACACCAGCGTTGGAGTGGATCAATCACTGCCCGCCTGGTTCGAAAATGTGAGTTGACGGCCTCTCTGTTACCCTGAATGGGCTTCTCGCTTCTGTTTCCAGCGCTGGTGTCGAGATCCTGAAACACATTTCCCCACAGAACCGACCTGGCTGGTATCGTTCTCGACGATCAGCTTGATATCGCCGAGTTCCTCCTTGGGAGGCGGCGAGCGCAAGCCGTCGAAGAGGTTGCGGGCAGGCGTCGCGGCTTGCCGACGCTGCAGCTGCGCAATGCCTGCCCTGATGGCGCTCAGCGCGGCTGAAGACGCAGCAGTTTGCCATCCTGTTCGTCGGTGAGCACGTAGAGCAGGCCGTCAGGGCCCTGCCTGACATCCCGAATGCGGGCATGCCCGTCCTCCAGCAACTTGTGCTCGGCCACGACCTTACCGTCTTTCAGTTCGATACGGTCGAGGTAACCGAACTTGAGCGAACCGACGAAGAGATTGCCCTTCCATGCCGGCCCATAACGGTCGCTAGTCAGGAAGGCCATGCCGGACGGCGCGATCGAGGGCACCCAGTAATGCAGCGGCTGCTCCATGCCGTCCTTGGCGGTCAGGCCGTCGCCAATCTTCCCGCCGCCATAGTTTTCGCCGTAGGTGATGACCGGCCAGCCGTAGTTGCGCCCCGCCAGCGGAACGTTGATCTCGTCGCCGCCCTGCGGACCGTGATCGTTCATCCAGAAGCGGCCGTCCGGACCGAGCGTAGCGCCCTGGCTATTGCGATGGCCATAGCTCCAGATCTCCGGCAAGGCACCGGCGCGGTCGACGAAAGGGTTGTCGGCCGGTACCGCGCCGTCCTTCTGGATGCGCACCACTTTGCCCAAGTGGTTATCGAGTTCCTGCGCATCCTCCTTCCGGCTGTAACGCTCGCCCAACGTGACGAAAAGCGTCCCGTCCTTCGCCTCGACGATGCGGCAGCCGAAATGCGCGGAGCTGCTCACCTTCGGTCGCTGACTGAAAATCACCTGCAGGTTGTCGAGGCGCACCATGTTGCTCGACAGCGTCGCGCGTGCCACTGCCGTGCTATTGCCCGCGCCACCAGCGGCCGGTTCGGAAAAGCAGAAGTAGACCATGCGATTCACGTCGAAAGCACTGTCGGTCACGACATCCAGCAGCCCGCCCTGCCCGCCTGCCGCGATCGCCGGCAGCCCCTCAACCGGCGGGCCGATGCTCCCATCGGCACCAACCACCCGAAGCCGGCCCGGCCGTTCTGTCACCAAGTAGCGATGTGCCGGAAGAAAGGCCACTGCCCAGGGATTCTCCAATCCGGTTGCCACACGCTCAGCCCGCACCTCGGCGGCCAGCGCGCTGGCAGCAAAACCCATGGCAAGAAATGCTGGGACCAGAACCCACTCAAGTTTCAGATTCATGTCTGTTCCAATGGTTGATTTGACAGCCGCTAGCACACCCTACGAAGAAAGATATAAATTAGTAAATCTTTGTGCTACGCATGTGCATCCAGATATTTCTCTGCTTTTGCGATCCCGTTCATGCGCCGAAGTTTCTGCATCGTGAAAGCGCCCCCCTGCGTCCGAACGCCAATGGCGGGAGGCTTCGACGCCAGGTGTTTAGGCAAGGCACCTCAAGTCGGCGGCTCGCTGAACTTGGCGACGAACATCTCTATGAAGCTCGGTGATCCGGCGAGGGTCAGCGTCACTTCGTGCCAGCCTCCCAGCTCGACGGTCACTGCAGGTCGTGGTCCCACAGTACATGCCCACTGAGGTATTTCATCTCGCCCCACCGAGAACGCGTGCGCCGCGGCGCCCGTGGTAACGGAGCCTGCGTCAGTCAGCGCACTTGGTCACGACCCTGCCGTCGACCGACGGATGTACCGGAAATGGCGCCATGGCCTCGAACACGCCGTCGCGTCGCACCAGCGCGTGGAACAGAGCGGCCCCGAGGTGCAGCAGGATCAGCGCGAAGAAGCAGAACGAGAGGAACTTGTGAGCGTTCCACAGCCAGCTGTGCAGGCCGGCGTCGGGCGACACGATGGCGGGCAGATGCAGCCCGGCGACGAGCACCGGGTAGTCCGCCGCCGACAACATGGCCCAGCCAAGCAAGGGCATCGCGAGCATCAGCACATAGAACGCGACATGCGAGAGTTTGGCGGCGAGCTTCATCGGCTCGGGCATGTCACGCGGCAGCGGCGGCGCACCAAGGCGCCAGCGGACGATCAGGCGCAGCACCGCGAGCACGAGGATCGCAATGCCCAACGGCTTGTGGATCGAGACCAGCATCAGGTACGCGGGCGTGATCGTCGAGACCATGCCGACGCCGATGAACAGCATCGCGAGGATACAGATCGCCATGCCCCAATGAAGCGCCCGCTGCAACGGCGCGAATTGCTGGTTGACTTGGCTCATGGCTTGGCTCCGGCGGTGGTGGTGGACGGGGTGCGCGGATAGTCTTTTTCTTCGGCGGTCCGGCGGTTGTACGAGACCGAATAAGCGGCCGAACGTGCGGCGGGGAAAGGGTCGTCGGATGTGCGCATGCCGGCCGGCAGCACGGTGGGATCGAAGTTGATGTCGCGGCATGAGCCATCGGCCTCAGGCTGAATCTTCGTCACCGACAGGGTGCCGACGCCGACGCTGCGGCGATCTTCCGGCCAAGCCTTGCTCGGGTCGGCGGTCGGGTCGCCCGGGTCGGCGACCATGACCGTCATAGCCCAGCGCTGCGTCGCCTTCGCGACGCGCTCGGTGATGTCGGTCAGCAGGAAATCGGGCTCGCGCTTCTTGAGTTCGTCGCCCGAGACCGGCACAGGTTTGGCGACCGGATTAAAGGACCAGCGCACGGTTTGGTCCTGGCCCTGCGCGTTGGTGAAGACGAAGCTGTTGATGCCGTTGTAGCGGTCTTCGGCGTACGAACTGGTGAACGGCGCACTGCCGGCCCACTGGCTAAACGCGCCGATCTCGGGGTGCACAGCGGCGAAATGCTTCAACGCATCCGGATGGCTCTTGTCGGCAGAAGCCACCTGCAAATCGTAGAAAGCCTGCGGCGTCGCGACCGGGAAGAACGGCGCATTGATCATCGCGGAGCGCCACTCCTGGCCGTCGGGCGTTCGGATGCGCAGGCTCAGGGAGCGCACGCGCGCTGTGCCATCGGGCGCTTTGAGGTCGGGCGAGGCGAGGTTGAAGCGGCCGGTCACGGGATAGGTGCCGGCGGCGAACATCTGTGCCTTGGACAAATCGCTGCCCGTGCCGTTGGCCTCGAAGGTACCGGTGAAGCAGATACCCTTGGCATGGGCGCGGCGGAAACCGAGAGCCGGTCCTGCGGGCGGCGCCAGCACCTCGACGATCTTGGTCGGCGTGAGGCGTGCGGGTGTCAACCAACCGGCTGTGTATACGAACGCGGCGCCGACGGCGACAACCACCGCCGCGATCAGTACGAGCGGCCCTAGAAAAGACTTATTGGAGTGAGGATGTCGCTCGTTCATCGAAATTTCTTCCGGAGTGCGGGGTGGAGAGTTCTGTAACGAATTTAACGCTTTACTCAAAAACCTTGTGCTAAGTCGCTACGGCGCTGAAGACTTCTATACGCACCGGCCAGCAACGTTACGTTGCCGCCGGCCGCGCGGCTCGGCGAAGAAGAAGAAGAAGAAGAAGAAGAAGAAGAAGCAGTACAGGTGGCGACGATTATTCCCCCAGGCAAAACTGCACAGCGAGGTGATGGTGAATCTGCATCCGGGCTCCAGAGTGATGCTCTGCGACGCGTTTTGTCTGCCCCCCTCAACGGGATGCCGGCTTCTTTGATTTCTACCGTGCCGACCTGGAAGTACGCTGGCCGGAGATAGCGAGGATGACACAGGAACGCGCCACAACGCCGTCGATCAAGACGGAACAAGCGACGCACTGAGCGAGACCACACCCGTAATCCCCATTGCAGGTATAGTTTGTTCCCGTCATACCGATTTCGTCACGAATCACCCACAGCAGCGGCTGTGTCGCCCTCAGCTTCGACCTGATAGGTCTTATCGTTAATCTGAAGCTCCAAACTCTCCAGCCATCTTGGCTCTAAAAAGCGCTATTAACGGGGCGTCGCGTAATGGTTACCTATACATGGTTTGAAAGTATCATGAGCTTAGTGGGCTCAATCATGCAGCCACGTGCTAGGCCCTATGAATAAAAGTACGCAATACCAGAAATCACCGCGCATCGATGGCACATCAACACAGTGATTTAGTGCCCGCTCAACTACGAGCGAGCACGACTCACAACTAAGTAACATGCTTGAGACGATTACCGTTACCGATTCAGGGCTTTGCATCTTTTCTTTTGGAAAAACCTACCGGCCCACAACCTGGATGAAGTATTACTTTTCGGCCAGCGGCTAATTTTTCAAATGGTCTCTTGCCCCTACAGACCTGAAGAACGGGTTTAGAAGCAGCTTCAGCAGGAAGCGCCGGAACGGAAACAGAGGTTGTGATCTCTCTTTCGACGCAGCCCAACAAGCCTTGACCAAACAAGCTTTCACATCCGTTAAGCACTTGGCCGATGTCCTCTACAAGGTCTCGTCCATCGCCTGTCCCAGACCGAGTCACTCGAATCGGCTACCAACGCAGCCTGCGGCGGGTTTTCCGCCGGTCATATAGCGAGGCTGAGCTGATGCAGGCGGACCGAATACTTCCAGGTACGGGACTCGATGATCAATGGTCATCGCAGCGTGGTGATATGTCATTCGAACAAGCATGAACTCATCGGGGTAGGTTTCCATTTCGAACCGCCTGGGACCTGGGGGCGCGATTATCCAATAGCGTGCATAGATGCTTGCAATTTCATGGGATGTTTTGAGGCAGTGACAGGCATACATTAGTTGGCAAAGCCAATCCCGACGCGCTACGCCATTTGCGAAACGAATATTCCCCATGGTTGTAAAAGTCTATGACCCCTACGCCGACGACAAGCCCTGCTGCTCGACGGGTATTCAGGCTGGCAGGAACAATCTCAACTTTATGTAAGGCAAGCACATGCAACTGACACAGGAATGGGACAAGACTTTCGCCAAGAGCGACAAGGTGGACCATAAGAAGATCACCTTCACGAACCGCTATGGCATCACCCTAGCGGGCGACCTGTACCAACCGAAGAACGCCAGCGCAAAGCTGGCAGCTATTGTCGTCTGTGGCCCGTTTGGCGCGGTGAAGGAGCAGTCCTCCGGGCTCTATGCGCAAACCATGGCCGAGCGCGGCTTTGTCACGTTGGCCTTCGATGCATCCTACACCGGGGAAAGCAGCGGTGAGCCGCGCAACGTCGCCTCGCCAGACATCAACACCGAGGATGTGAGCGCGGCAGTGGATGCTCTTGGCCTGCAACCCTCCGTTGATCGCGAGCGAATTGGCGTCATCGGCATTTGCGGTTGGGGCGGCATGGCGCTGAATGCCGTGGCCTTGGATAAGCGCGTCAAGGCGGTTGTCGCCAGCACCATGTACGACATGACCCGCGTCATGTCCAAGGGCTACAACGATAGCGTGACCCTCGAACAGCGCACGCAAGGGCTCGAACAACTGAGCGCACAACGTTGGGTCGACGCGAAAAATGGTGCCCCTGCGTACCAGCCCCCCTACAACGAACTGAGGGGTGGTGAAGCGCAGTTCATGGTCGATTATCACGATTACTACAGCACAACCCGCGGACACCATCCGCGCGCGGTCAACTCGGGCAACTCGTGGACGATCACTACACCCCTGTCGTTCATGAACATGCCGATCCTGACCTACATCGCGGAAATTTCTCCACGCCCGGTCCTGTTCATCCACGGTGAAAACGCCCACTCGCGCTACTTCAGCGAAACCGCTTACGCGGCCGCGGCGCAGCCGAAGGAGCTGATGATCATTCCAGAGGCCAGCCACACCGATCTGTATGACCGTGTGGACGTGATTCCTTTCGACAAGCTGACGACCTTCTTCACACAGCACCTGGCCACGGCGGCAGGCGTCGCTTGACGCATTGAGGCGACCGCATCCTGGCGAGCAAAATGCCACTACGCGGCTGACCTGGCTGGCTCGCCCTACGGTATGGACTCATGCCACTCAACACTTCTGACTTTCCAGTGGGGATCGCAACCAGAACTGGCAATAGACCACTCGCTGAGGAGCGTCTTCGCCATATTGCTGCGTGAATTCGCGCTCGATACCTGCGAATTCACGTGCAGGCGCGGCAACGCGTCTGGCCCATTTTCCGCATTACAAGGAGAACAACATGAATTGCGAAAACGTTGACGTCGGTGCAGGCGACACTCTCTCCTCTCTTGGCGCTGCAAGTCGTAGGCATTCCTGGCACCGGCGGGCCATGCAACAGCTTGGAATGCCGCTGCTTCTCCTTGCACTGTGCAGCGGCCATCCCGCCCACGCCGCCAGCACTGCGCTGCCCGTGGCCGCTGAGCAGGATGTCACTCAAGCCCCCAAGAAATCGGATGAATCACGCCTGTGGATGACCGTCGGGGAACGTCGCTTCGCCATCACCCTGGTCGACAACGAGGCCACTCGTGCATTCGCCGCCACGCTGCCGCTGACACTGGACATGGAGGACCTCCACGGAAACGAGAAGAAAAAAGAACTGCATGACGCGCTGCCCACCAGTGAAAGCCGGCCCGGCACGATCCGCAACGGAGACCTTATGCTTTGGGGATCGCGCACCGTGGTCATCTTTTACAAGACCTTCGACTCAGCTTACTCATACACCCGTCTGGGCCGCGTAGACGATCCGACTGGCCTGGCCCAGGCGCTCGGCCGTGGCGATGTTCGGGTGGTGTTCTTCCAAGAGCAGCGTGCGCTGACAAAGTAGTCGCCCCACGCTCAACACCGACCTGAGATACCGCCTCATCATCTGCTGCGTCTCCTTCGCAGCCAGAATCCAGAGAGAGAAATCATGATCAAAGACAAAGTAGTCATCATCACCGGCGCATCGTCCGGAATCGGCGAGGCAACCGCCAAGCTGCTCGCGAGCAAAGGCGCCAAAATCGTGCTCGGTGCGCGACGCGAAGACAAGCTCAAGCAGATCGCGGACGAGATTCTCCTGAGCGGAGGCCAGGTGGTTTATCAGATGCTGGACGTGACAAAGCAAGAGGAAAACGACCGCATCGTCCAACTGGCCAAAGAAACATTTGGCCGTGTGGACGTCATTTTCCTGAACGCTGGGCTGATGCCGAACTCACCCCTGTCCGCACTAAAGACCGAAGACTGGCACCAGATGATCGATGTCAACGTCAAGGGCGTTTTGAATGGCGTGGCCGCGGTGCTACCCGAGTTCCTGGCACAGAAGTCTGGGCACGTCATCACCACCTCTTCGGTGGCGGGGCTCAAGGCGTATCCGGGCGGCGCCGTCTATGGCGGGACGAAGTGGTTCGTGCGCGATTTCATGGAAGTCCTGCGCATGGAATCCGCCATGGAAGGCAATAATATCCGCACCGCGACGATCTACCCGGCCGCAGTCAACACTGAACTGCTGGCGACAATCAGCGATAAGCAGGCGCTAGACCAGATGCAGGACATCTATGACAAGTACGGCATTTCTCCAGACCGAATCGCCAACATCGTAGCCTTCGCGATCGACCAGCCCGATGACACAACAATCAACGAGTTCACAGTTGGCCCTGCGAACCAGCCTTGGTGAGTGCATTGCAGTCACGCAAGACGTCCGACAGCCCACCACTGTCCTGACAAGGAGCTTTCATGAAGACCGTACAACTAGGATCAACCGACACTCGGGTTCCCAATGTCGTCGCGGGCATGATGCGCATTGCCGGCAGCGCCGATGACCAGATCCGGGCGCTCTACACCGCGGCACGCGAATCGGGCATCAATTTTTTCGATCACGCCGACCTCTACGGATTCAACCATCCCGGCGGTGGCCCGCACCTGTGCGAACGCCGCTTCGGCGAGGCGCTGCGACTCAGCGGCGCCGAGCGCGAGCAAATCTTCCTCCAGTCCAAAACCAGTATTGTCGCCGACCCGTGGCACTACGATCAGTCCTACGAGCACATCGTGGCGTCGGCCGAGAGGTCGCTGAAAGCGCTGGGTACCGACTATCTGGATGTGTTATTGCTGCACCGGCCCGACGCACTCGTGGAGCCGGAAGAAGTCGCCCGCGCCTTCGACCATCTGGAGTCCACCGGAAAGGTCCGCGCGTTCGGAGTTTCCAACCATACGCCCCGTCAAATCGATCTGCTTAAGACCGCCGTGACCCAACCGATCCTGGCCAACCAGGTCCAGCTCTCGCTGACGCATTCGACGATCGTCGCCCAAGGCCTATCGTCGAACATGACTGGATTCGACGACTCAATCACTCGTGACGGTGGCGGCATCGTCGACTACGCGCGGATCAACAAGATCACGCTGCAGGCGTGGTCTCCATTTCAGAAAGCCTTTCAGGATGGGGTGTTCTTCGACTCTCACGACTATCCGGAACTTAACGCTGAACTCAACCGACTCGCTGCGCAGTACGACGTCACTCCGACCGCGATCGCGACAGCCTGGATAACTCGTCACCCCGCCAACATCCAAGTAGTGCTGGGTACCACAAGACCCGAGCGCCTCGTCGAGGCAGCCGCGGGCTCGAACATCCCGCTCACCCGCCCCGAATGGTATGGGCTAATCCGAGCGGCAGGTCACAACGTCCCCTGAACGTTTTCGGGCGCCGAGAGTGCGCCTGCCTCTCTGATGGCTGACCAGTTCCCCTGCTAGTCCCGCGGTTCAGTTAACACTCGAGTCCTACTTGGATCATGCACGCCGCAGCGTAATGATCGAAATTTCCCGTGGTACACCGATACGCAAGGGTAGCCAGTGGCCTAGTCCGGAAGTGACGTCGAGGAATGCCGCCCCGTCGCGATAGATTCCATGCATATAGTCGTACGCGACGATCACTGGCCGCCCGAAGAATCGTACCTGCCCACCATGCGTATGGCTGGACAGGGTCAATACCGCGCCACGCGAGGCAGCGATGGGAAAGAACTCGGGGTGGTGTGACAACGCAATGAGCGTATCGCCAGGCGACGCCTCGGCGAACGCCAGTTCTGCGAACCTGCGCATGGCTGCATCCTGCTCGTCCCGCGGAAGCATGTGACGTCCATCCGAGGCGAGCGGGTAATCTACGCCAGCAATGCGCAACGGCACGTCGCGCGGGTGCACTACGACACTGTTGTTGATGAGCACCTGGATACGAGGGTTGCGCGCACGCAAGGCGGCGACTACGGCGGCTTCGTTAGGGTACTTGTCATGATTTCCCAGGATGGAGAGCACAGGCAGCGCGTCACTTCTCTCCAAAGCGTCCAGCGTCGGCTCCAGCTGGCTGAGATCGTCGATGAGATCACCCGTAATCGCCAGCAAGTCCACCTTACGCAAATTGACGATGTCGATGGCCTGGGCAAAGTCCTCGGGCACGATGAAATGCCCGATGTGGACATCACCTATGTTAGCGACCCGCAGTCCGTCCAAACCTTCGGGCAGACCGTTCACATGGACCACTTCTTCGCGAACCACTGGGCCTCCGACTGTGCCGAAGCTCACACCAATCCCAACGATCAGTGAAACTGCGACGACAGTCAGAGGAACGCGCATGCCGACGGTTGAGCGCCGTCCAAGAAGGCCACGCGCAACAAGAAACAGCCCGACGGGCAGAGTCAGGAACAAGGCCGTCAGCACCGCACCGACCCACGCACTGACCAGCCAGCGGCCGGCTTCGCTCCATCCACCTTTGAGTTCGGGTAGACACCACCAAATAAGGTGTACCGCGGCAGCCAATACGCAGAACGCCACGATGCAACCCCGCTTGCGGGCGGCGCGACCAGTCACCAGGAGAAACAAGCCTATGATGATCGTCAACACAATCGAACGAACGAACACAAACTCGTAACTCATAGCCGACTCACTCCCTTTCTATAGCGAGGGTCTTGGCGGGACCCTCGCCCTACTCTCTCAACGCATCTGCAGGATGATCGGGTTGCTGCTGGCCGGATTGGTTCGCTCACGCAGTTCCTTCACCTCGTCAGCCTTCACTGCGCCTCCCTGATTACCCCATGACGTGCGAACGAAAGTCAGTACATCAGCGACTTCCTGATCAGAGAGTTGGTTGCGGTATGGGGGCATGCGATACGAATCCGGAATGCCATTGGCAACGACACGTTCGGAACCATTCAAGGTCGCATTGATGCTCGTAGCGCTTTCCTTCACCATCGATGAAGATGCGCCTGCCAAAGGAGGTATCCATGGCGCCTGCCCGCTGCCATCACTGCCGTGGCAACTGCTGCACTTGGCCATATAGTTGACTGCCCCAGGTGTCGACAACTGAGGTTGTTCAGCCGTCTGTATGGTAGCGGGCTTCCATGGCGGCCCGTCACGCTTTGGGTCGCCCGGCAACGACACCAGGTAATGCGCAATGGCTTTCAAGTCCGGGTCGGACATGTATTGCGTCGAGTTGTTGAAGACTTCCGCCATGGTGCCCACGACCACGCTGTGAGCGTTACGTCCGGTTTTCAGATAGTCGACGATCTCCTGCTCGCTCCAGCGCCCCAATCCAGTGTTCGGATCCTGGCGCAGGCTCGGCGCGTACCACCCATCGAGCAGCGAACCGCTGAGGAAAGTAGCGCTGCTTTCATCCAGCGACTTCTCGTTCATCGTCAAGCTGCGTGGGGTATGGCAACTGCCACAATGCCCCGCGCCCTGGACGATGTAGGCGCCGCGGTTCCACAGCGCATCCTCTGATGGCTTGGCCTGATAGGCACCGTCATCGACAAACGCGGTATTCCATAAAGCCAGCGGCCAGCGCATGTTGAGCGGCCAGGGGATATGGCTTTGCTGGTTCTGCTGCTGCGCCGGCTTAACGCCGGCCATGAAGAACGCATAAAGCGCCCGCACATCATCGTCGCTGAGCTTGGCATAGGATGGGTAAGGCATAGCCGGATACAGCCTGTGCCCGTCAGCCGCGACTCCGCTGCGTACTGCGCGATCGAAGTCGGCCAGGCTGTAATTACCGATGCCCGTTTGTTTGTCCGGGGTAATGTTGGTGGCATAGATCGATCCCATTGGGGTCGCCATCTCCAGGCCGCCGGCAAACGGCGCACCTTTGGGCGTGCTGTGGCAGGCCACGCAATCGCTAAGCCTGGCGACATATTCACCACGCTGGACGAGCTGTGAGTCTGTCGATGGTGCAACTGTCTCATCAGCAAAAGGCGAAGATGGCGTGCGATTGACGAACCAGCCCAAGCCCGCCGCCACGACGATGCCTGCAGGCAGCAGATACTTTATAGTTTTATTCACGAGCCATTCCTTATCAGGTGTCGAAGCGGTACTGCGATAGAGGCATGCTGCGAATTTGTTGACCGGTCAGTCGCGAGACGGCGTTGGCAACCGCCGGCGCCACCGCAGGCAAAGGTGGCTCACCGATTCCGCCCATTGGCGCACCGCTTTCCACCACGCGGACATGGACCCTGGCCATCATCTCTGGTGTAAGGATGCGATAGAGGTCGTAATTGCGCGCCACCGGCGTGCCACCTTTGTAGATGGCTTGTTCGATCAGGGTCTGAGACAAGCCAAGGGCCACGGCAGAGTTGACTTGAGCCTCGATGATCGCGGGATTGACGATGCTACCCGGATCGATTGCTTGCCAGATGTCGTGAACTTTCACGGCGCCATTGCTGATGGAAACCTCTGCGATCACCGCCGTTTCGGTACCAAATGGCGACGCCATCGCAACGCCCCTTGCTCGCTTGGTGCCATCCGGCGCAGTGAAAGGCCCTCGCTTCCACCCTCCGGAGAGATCGGCCACTGCTTTGAGCAAGTTGCTCAGCCGCTCGTTGCCCTGCAGTAGCTTGGCCCGCAGCTCATAGGGGTCCTGCCCCCCGGCATCCGCCACTTCATCCAGGAACGCTTCATACATGAAATCATTGATGGAGTTTCCTACTGAACGCCAGTAGCCCAGCATCACCGGGGTCTGCGAGTACAGTTGAGCGATCCGACGATGGGCAATGGCGTATTTTTTACCGGCCAGGCCCTCGACGGCGGTCGGGTCGAT
Organism: Pseudomonas sp. A-RE-22; assembly: GCF_019956035.1. Classification (NCBI taxonomy): domain Bacteria; kingdom Pseudomonadati; phylum Pseudomonadota; class Gammaproteobacteria; order Pseudomonadales; family Pseudomonadaceae; genus Pseudomonas; species Pseudomonas sp. A-RE-22. The sequence goes on along the minus strand of NZ_JAHBCZ010000088.1, from coordinate 194,670 downwards.
TTTGTCTCCTTGTTTGTTAGCGATCCCCTCGGTTGGCCCTTCCGTGGCACTGATTGCTTCAAAGGCCACCGGCATGCCTTGTTCATCCAGGCCAGCGCGAAAGCGCACCACAGCTGAGGGGCGAAGCACGTCACGCAAAAACTCTTCCTCGCGACTCCAGATCACCTTGATCGGCCGACCTGTGAATTGAGCCAGCTGGATGGCCTGAGGGTAAGGTGATGAATTCGGGTACAGAAAATGCCGGCCAAAAAAACCACCCAGCAGCGGTGAGCGAAGAGTGATTCTGGAAGGGTCCAGGCCGGTGCGTTTGGCGACGTCGGCTAAAAACAGATCAGGGGCTTGGTTCGGCAGCCACAAATCGAGATTGCCTTCAGCCCCGAAGCGCGCCAGGGCCGAGGGCGGCTCCAACTGGGCGTGGTTGAGGTATTGGGTATGATAAGTCGCGCTGACGATTTTCTTGGCGCCGGCCAGCCCTTGCTGCAGGTCGCCCTCACGTTCGGCCTCATCCCCAGCGTCGGTGGTTTTACTCAGTTGCTCCGCATAGGCCTGGGTGTCGAAATTAGCCGGCATGTAGCGCACGGTTGAATCGCCACCCGGCTCCGTCCACTCCACTTGCAGAGCCTCGACGGCACGCTTGGCCACCCACCAGCGTTGCGCAACCACCGCCACTGCCCCTTCAAGACGGTGCACCGAATGCACGCCTTTGAGGTTTCTGATCTGATCCTCGTTGCGCACCAGCCCCACTTGCAGACCCAGGCGCGGCGCATGCTGTACCGCGGCGTGGAGCATGCCTTCGACACGAGTATCGATGGTGTATTGCGCCTTACCAGTGGACTTGTCGTAGACGTCTATTCGCTGGACCGGCTTACCGATCCAGCGGAATGTGGCAGGGTCGCGCAGAGTAACGGTTTGCGGATCGGGAATGGGCAAATCGAGCGTTAGCGGCGCGAGTTCACCGTAGGTGATCGATCGATTGGAAGCGGCATGAATGACCCGCCCTGGCTCGGTAGTTAGCTGCGCCAGAGGCACCTTCCAGTGGGAGGACGCGGCCTGCAATAGCATCAGGCGCGCCGATGCGCCCAGTCGGCGCATGGTCATGTAGCTCGCGCGCATCGACCGGCTACCACCCGTGAAGCGCATGCCACCTTCCATGACTTTGAAGTCACTCCCGGGCGCCGCGTTCTCCACCAGAAAGCTGGCTGGATCTATATCGAGCTCCTCACCCACGACCTGTGCCATGCCCGTGAAAATACCCTGCCCACCCTCGATAAAGGGGCTCTGCAGGCGAACGGTATTATCCGGACGAATCTCCAGGAACGCCGGTACACGGGCGCCAGGCGGCAATGCCTGGGCACGCTCGGCAGCACGCAACGGGCCAAGGGGAATTCCGAAGCTGATAACAAGCGCACCCGCCGTGACGCCAGCCGATGCCTGCAAAAAACGGCGGCGAGAGACGTTCACAGGTTGCGCGTCGGAGAGTACGCCGCGCTCGGCGATTGAATCATCCAGTTTTGACATAGTGTTCCCCTGTGTTTGCATTCAATGCTCGGCCTGGCAGCAGACCAATCCCTGCTCCATTAAAGGTGGTCAGGATTAGCCGTCGGCATTGTCACCAGGCACGTCGCAGCTCAGTCGAATTGCGCGTGCTCAAGCACCAGCAAGCTCATCGACAGCAGTCTTGATCGCGTTATAAGTGCCGCAACGGCAGAGATTCGTCATGGCGGCAGCAATATCGGCTTGGGAAGGTTTGGGAATGCGCTGCAACAGCGCAGTGGCGGCCATTACCTGGCCAGACTGGCAATAGCCACACTGGGCGACTTGATGCTTGACCCAGGCGGCCACTACGCGCTTGCCCAACTCGTCGTCTTCAATGGCTTCGATTGTGCGAATCTGTTTGCCCTTTACACCTTCAACCGGTGTAACGCATGAGCGAAGCAGCACGCCGTCCACCATGACCGAACAGGCGCCGCATTGCGCCAAACCGCACCCGTACTTGGTTCCGGTCAGGCCGATATCGTCGCGAATCACCCATAACAATGGTGTATCCGCATCCGCCTCAACCTCATACACAGTGCCATTTACGTTGAGTTCCATTGTAAGAATGCCTCGATTGAAAACAGTGTGAAAAACCTGGCCGAGCACGACCTGCGGATAATCTTTGGCAACTGACCATTCGCAATAACAACAACTGCAACGTCGTTTGTTTAGACGAGCCTTACCCTACTGGGCTCGTCCGTGGCACAGCAAGCGAACCACGTGAGCAAGCTCGCAAGGTGCTATTAATCAGATGAATAAATACTCTCTTCAAACAGCAGGCGTGCCGCGCCAATCATCGGTGCGGCAGCGTTTGGTCTTGGATAGTCGTATCAGGCCTTCAACGACGGCAGTGCTGCGGCTTCCTCGTCAAAGCCATAGACCGATTTGATTTCCAGATACTCTTGCAACCCGAAAACACCCATCGAGCGGCCAATGCCGGATTCCTTGTAACCACCCATAGGCGTCAGCGAGTTAGTCGGCGCCCCGTTAAAACAAACACGCCCGGCACGCAGGCCGCTGGCGAACTCATACGCCTTGCGCCGGTCCCCACCGAATACATAGCCACCCAACCCATAAGGCGAGTCATTGGCTATTTCCAATGCCTGCGCCTCGGTGGAATAAGGCACCACCACCAAGACCGGCCCGAAAATCTCTTCCCGGCAAATAGTCATCTCCGGCGTCACATCGACGAACACGGTCGGACGGGTGAAAAAGCCACGTTCGAAGCCTTCGGGGCGCCCCAGTCCGCCAACAATCAGCCGTGCACCCTCATCGATGCCCGACTGTATGTGACGCTGGATGCTGTTGAATTGTGCCCGGCTGACAATCGGCCCCATGGTCGTGGCGGGATCTCGCGGGTCTCCGAGACGGAATCGGTTTGCTTCGTCAACCAGGAACGGAATGATCTGCTCTACCTGGCTTTCATGCACCAGCATGCGACTCGGCGCGTGGCAGGATTGTCCAGTATTAAAGAAGCCGCGCTGAATGTTCCAGCGCGCGGCCTTTTCCAGATCGGCGTCTCGCAGCACGATATTCGCCGACTTCCCGCCCAGCTCCAGACACACGCGCTTGATGGTGCGTGCAGCTGCCTCGCCTACCTGCGTACCGGCACCGGTCGAGCCCGTGAAGGAAACCATGTCGACATCGGGATGCCTCGACATCGCCTCGCCAATCACTCGCCCCGAGCCGTTGAGCATGTTGAAAACGCCCTTGGGTACGCCCGCGGCATCCAGCACCTCTGTCAGCAAAATAGCGCTAACCGGAGAGTTGATACTGGACTTGGATACGACTGTACAACCGGCGGCCAGCGCATAGATCAGCTTGATGACGGTTGTCTGGATCGGCCAGTTCCAAGGCGAGATCAGTGCGCAGACACCCAGAGGTTCACGGCGAACGATCGTATTGCCAATTCGAGCCTCGAACTCGTACGTTTTCAACAGGTCGCGAGCGACCTTCATATGTTCGATTGGCCCCATGACCTGAGCACGGGCGCTGCAGGGAATACCCACCTCTTGCGCAATGGCCTGTACAAAATCATCGGCGCGCAATTCGTAGGCTTCGATGATACGGTTGATCAGGTCGTAACGCTCATCGAGGGAAGACTGCGAATAGCTTTTGAATGCACGCCGAGCTGCGGCCACGGCAGTGTCCACCTCTTCAACGGTCGCCATGGCGACCGTGGCAAACGCTTCTTCGGTAGTCGGATCAATCAATTCCTGGCGCTGGGAGGTCGCGGCCTCTACCCATTCACCGTCGATATAAAACTTCGCGTAATCGTGCATCTTGCTGGTGCCTCCAGTTGTTGTTATTCGGTGAGGATTTTCGTGACACGCGGCAACAAGGTACCCGCCGATTCAACCAACAGTTTCGACCGGCGAACTGCTTGTCCGGCGAGCCATTGCATCTTCACGAATCAGGTCGGCGGCTTTCACACCGATCATGATCGACGGTGCATTGGTGTTGCCCGACGTGATGAATGGCATGATCGAGGCATCCACCACCCGCAGTCGCTCGATACCGCGGACACGCAGTCGTTCGTCCACCACCGCCATGGCGTCGTTCCCCATCTTGCAGGTGCCGCCCTGGTGGTGGGCCGAATTACCGGTTTCGACCAAATAGTTGTAGATATCTTCATCGGTACGAATGTGCGGGCCCGGCAATTGTTCCGAAACCACGCGGGACTTGATGGGCTCGCTGTTCATGATTTTGCGTATCCAACGCACACCACTGATCACGGCATTGATGTCGTAATCACTGCTCAGGAAATTTGGTGTGTAATCGGCCGGGTCCGACGGGTTGGTCGAGCGCAGCGTCACTGATCCCGTGGTGCTGGGACGCAACTGATAGACCGACACCCCGAGCCCAGGATGCTTTTCAACGTCAACCGTGCCGTCGGGGAAGTATTGAAAGGTCATGGGCCGAAAGCTGATTTGGAGATCAGCATAGTCCTCGTCCGGACTACTTTTAACGAACGCCGCGACCTGGGAAGAGCCAAGGGCAAGATAACCTTTGCGGGTCATCAGGTAACGAAAGCCTTCCCAATACTTGCGCAAGCCTACGAGGTTGGCGTTGTACGAGCTGTCTGGGGTGCAGCGGAACGCTGTGTGAATATAAAAATGATCCTGCAGGTTTTGCCCTACTCCCGGGGAGTTCAGAACTTCGGGAATTGCGTGCTTTTCCAGTTCAGACCTTGGGCCGATGCCCGACAGCATCAGCATCTGCGGGGTCTTCAGCGAGCCTGCTGACAGAATTACTTCGCGTGCCGCATAGATACGCTCCAAACGGCCACTCTTCAGAACCTCTATACCGACAGCGATGCGCCCCTCGAATAAAACGCGCTGCAGTTCGCATCCGGTTCTAACCGTCAGGTTCGGCCGTTCGATGACCGGCTCGATAAATGCCCGATAAGTCGACATCCGTTGCCCATCCTGGATGTTGTGCTGCATGAAACCTACGCCATCGTGCAAGGCGCCGTTCATGTCCTCGGTCACCGGGATACCGATACGGTTAGCGGCCTCTATAAAATCGTAGCTACTCTTTTCCTTGACGACCGGATCACTGATCCACAGCGGACCATTCGCTCCGCGATATTCATCGCCGCCCCGCTCGAAGTGCTCCATCTTTTTGAAATACGGCAAGACATCTTCATACCCCCAGCCTGGGTTGCCCAAGGCACGCCAGCCGTCAAAATCCTTTTGGTGACCGCGGATGAATACCATGCCGTTGATGGAACTGGATCCACCGAGCAATTTGCCCCTAGGCCAGTACATCTGACGCCCTTGAAGCTTCTCCATTGGCGAGGTGCGGAAATTCCAGTTCAATGATTTATTGAAATAGAGCTTGCCCATTCCCGCAGGCGTGTTAACCCAGAAACGATCTGAAGCAGGTCCCGCTTCGATGAGCAGGATGTTGTTCCGGGGATCATCAGACAAGCCGCGCGCAACTGGACAACCCGAAGAACCAGCGCCAACCACGATGTAGTCATAAATCTGCATTGCCCAACTCCTCGCGCTATTTCCCGACGCGGGAAGTGCCTTTGAACAGCCGGTCAAAACGCTCGAAGCGATAAGCCCATTCGGGCCCCTGGTCCGTTTCGTAGGCCAACACTGCAGAGAGCATCGCAAAAGGCTCTATATAACGGGCAACCTTCAGAGCGCCTGTGTCCACCGGATCAAACCCCACCTGACTGATAAGATCCGCAACTTTGGCTTTGCTGGCTTCGTCATCGCCACAGAAGATCAAACTAGGACGTAGCGCCTCGCCTCTGGCCGCGAACACATCGAACAGCACCTCACTGGGCGTCGACTGGAAGGCCGCGACGACATGGGCCCCAGGAATCATCTGTGCCAGCGTTTCCGCACCGGACATCGTGTGGCCGATGACAAGCTCGGTGTCCTCTGCGTTTAAAGGATTGCAGCAGGTCATGACGATTTTTCCGCTCAAGTCATCCACTTGGCTGAGGACGTCAGGCACTTGAAGCCAATGCACGGCCAAGAGGACCAAGTCAGCGTTGAAGGCCGCCTCTGCCGGCGTGCTGGCTTGTGCATTCTTGCCTGCCGACGCAGCCAGATCGGCAAGTTTCTGCTGACTACGCGAGTAACTGAAGGAGACCTCATGGCCAACCCGGGCAAACATGGTGCCCAGATGACTACCCATTCGGCCGGAGCCAAGAATTCCGATTTTCATGAAAGGCCTCTTGTTATTTTTTCGATTAAAAACACGGATGACGCTCGAGTGAAAGGCGCGACGGCGAATAGAGGTATGATCAAAACTGATTAATCCTCTTCACGATTGTCATGACCGACTCATGAACATAGATTCTTGGAGCGGGTGCTTGAGCTGATACAGTATCCGCCCCCACGTAGAGAATGATGAATGGCAAAGGAACACTACAGCGACCTGCTTGCGCTCATTGCGGTTGCACGAGAGCAAAGTTTCACGCGGGCGGCCTCCCAGCTGGGAATCTCTCAATCGATGCTCAGTCATAGCATCCAGAGATTGGAGGCTCGGGTCGGCGTACGTCTTCTCACGCGAACGACCCGTAGCGTATCCGTCACCGAGGCCGGTGAACGTCTGCTCCATACCGTGGAACCGCGGTTGCGGGAAATCGAGACCGAACTGATTGCCGTGGCTGAACTTGGCGACACCCCCGCCGGTAACATTCGCATCACGGCAACCGACCATGTCATTGAAACCGTGCTTTGGCCGAAATTGGCGAAAGCCCTGCCAAAGTACCCGCAAATCAGCGTAGAAGTGGTTATCGACTATGGCTTGACGGACATCGTGGCCGACCATTTCGACTTTGGCATCCGGCTCGGGGACGGGTTAGCAAACGGGATCGAAGCCGTTCGTATCGCTCCCGACATGCGCTTTGTCATGGTGGGCGCTCCGTCCTACATGGAGTCTCGTGCCATGCCCACCAGACCTCAGGACCTCATGGCACATGAATGCATAAACATGCGCCTGCCGACACGTGGCGGCCTGTACGCGTGGGAGCTGGAAAAGGACGGCCAGGAGATCAATACGAGAGTCAAAGGCAGACTCGTATTCAACGGCATCAATCAGATTTTGGATGCCGCTGTATCGGGTTTCGGACTGGCCTATGTTCCCGAGGACATCGCCCATCCCCATCTGGTTGACGGCACTCTGGTTCCTGTCATGCAAGCCTGGTGGAGAACATTCCCGGGGCTGCACCTTTATTACTCCAGCGAGCGCGAGAAGTCTCGGGCGATGCAGGTTCTAATCGATGAGTTACGGTACCCCGGATAGTTAACGGTGCTCTGAGCCCTTCCTTTTTCGCATCTGAATTATTCGCCATCATTCATAGGCGCTTTCGGATTTCAGATCATTACAGATCATCCTTAGCCCCCTATCATTTCGCCTCAAGCAAATCGCGATGAGACAGTGTCCCATCGCCCGCTGGGGTCGATCCCTGGTTATTTTTTCCTTTCATTATTCGTCCATTCGCCCAGCGCCCTAGTTGTCGAGGGCGTCATGTATTGGCTATTTCACAGGAACACCGATGACTACCTCAACTTTGAATACGGCCCAGATTGACAGCCGGATCTGGAGCGCCGTGGGGTCTTTGACACTCTGCGTCGCTCTGCTGATCGCCGCAGAATTCATGCCAGTGAGTCTCCTGACGCCCATCGCCAACGACCTTCACACCTCACAAGGCATGGCTGGCCAGGCCATTTCTATTTCCGGCTTCTTCGCGGTGGTGGCAAGCCTTTGCATTGCCTCTATCGCCGGACGCTTCGATCGACGTCATGTCCTGGTCTCGATGACCCTGCTGATGCTCATTTCGCTGGTGGTCATCGCTTTGGCGCCGGGCTTCACTTGGTTGATGATCGCCAGAGCTTTTCTAGGCGTCGCAATCGGTGGTTTCTGGGCATTGTCCACCGCCACTGTGCTTCGGATAGTCCCGGAGGAGGCTGTGCCCAAAGCCTTGGGCATGATCTATATGGGCCACTCAGTGGCCGCTGCGTTTGCCGCACCCATTGGGGCCTATGTGGGAGGTCATCTGGGGTGGCGCTTTGTGTTCGCGGCGCTTGTACCGATTGTCATCATTAACGTGATCTGGCAATACAAAAGCTTGCCCGCAATGCAGCCAGAAAAAACCATTCCCCTTTCCAGGCTGTTCGGGGTGCTGAAACGGCGGAACGTCATGTTCGGTCTGCTGGCCGCCATGCTGACGTTTGGTGGTACGTTCACCGCTTTCACTTATTTGCGGCCATTTCTCGAACAGGTTACTGGCGTCGGCTCCACTCAACTGTCGGTTTTGTTGTTGAGCCTGGGCATAGCCGGTTTCGGTGGTACGTACATCGTCAGCCGACTGCTGGAAAAACAATTCCTCTTCCAATTGTTGCGCTGGCTTCCGGTGGCGTTGGCTGTCATGACGGTGGCTCTGGCCGAGCTGGGCTACAGTTTCGCAGCCGCCGCCATCATGATGTTTGCCTGGGGGATGTTGTACTCGGCCATCCCAGTGTGCTGGTCGACCTGGCTCGCCAAAGAGGTAAGCGATGAGCCCGAAACTGGCGGTGGACTGATGGTTGCAGCTATCCAGATGGCGATCATGGTCGGAGGCGCTTTCGGTGGCAGCTTGCTAGATCATGTATCGGTGACAGCCCCGCTGATTGGCGGCAGCGTATTGCTCATCCTGGCAGCGTTAGTCGTTGGGAATGGCGGGCGGCTTACCCAGTCCACGCCCGCCCGATAGCCTCTTGCGCCCAAGCCGTCGCTATGCATCCGCTACCTCAATAACAGCGGTGCATCGTCTTTAAGCACATTCAGCAGTACTTGCGCCGCCGGCGACAAATAGGCGCCGGTTCGCACGAAAACGACAATCGTGCGTTTCATTGTTGTTTCCTTGAGCTTGATCTCCCGAAGGTGCGTCACACCCTTTACGTCTTCGAGAGTCTCCCGGGCCAGAAAACTGAGCAGGTTCGTTTCACCAATCAGGCGTGGCAGCAAGGAGATCGAAGTCGTTTCGATCTGTACTTGAGGCAAAGGCAGGTCTCTGGACTGAAACGCATTGTCTATCCAGCGTCGGGCCGGCACGGCGGTGGCCGGCAGCACCCAACGGTACTGGCACAAATCGCGCAACTCATAACCTGCGCTAAACAGCGGGTGGTTGCGGCTGGCGACCACTACCGCCTCATCGTCAAACAACGCATGAAATTCCAACAAAGGATCTGCTTCGTACTGCGGGCAGATCACCATGTCCAGCCGCCCGGAAAAAAGTGATTCGCGCAGTAAATCGTCCTGCCCAATCACCAGGTTCAAGGTGATCTGCGGCGCACGTGAAAGCAGAGTCGCGGTCAGGTGCGGGAGTAGGTGATCAGCCATGGAAGCAGCGCAGCCCAGGCGAATATTGCCCATCACCCCGTTGGCAACATCACGTATCTCTCGCTGGGTTTCGGCAACGCTCTGCTGCAGCTGTTTGCCACGCACCTTCAGCAACTCCCCCACTGCCGTCAGCTTGATCCGACGCCCGTCGCGTTCGAACAGCCGGGCACCTAGCGACTCCTCAAGTCGTTGGATGCTTTTAGTCAGCGCCGGCTGACTGCGGTTGAGCTTTTGTGCAGCCCTGCCCAGATGGCCCAGCTCGGCGATGACTTCAAAATAGGCAAGGTCACGCAGATCCATATCTATCAACCAAAGTTATCAATCAATCGATATTAGAAAATAGACTTTATCAAACACGCTATCAATAATTATCAGCACATCGATAGCGATGCCACGCCCTCAAGGCGACCAGCGATTGGAGCACGACTCTTGTCTTCTTCTGCCAGATTTTCTCTACATGCCTACCCCGCGCCATTCAAATGGTTGGCGCTTGCGCTAGTGGCTGGAGCAGTCGGTCAGTTGCTGAAGTTTCTAGGGGTGCCAGCCGGCCAGTTCCTGGGGCCGATGATGGTCGCCATCGTATTTGGAACGTTCGGTGCGGACATACAGCTCCATCCCTACGCCTTCAAGCTGGGCCAAGGTTGTGTAGGCATTCTGGCGGCCCATTCCATGACGCTGGCAGTGCTTCTCTCGATGGCCCAGTCCTGGCCGATGATGCTGCTGGCAACCGCCGCAACGGTTTGCCTCAGTGCTCTGGTGGGGCTCGCCTTGGTATGGGCAGGCATTCCGGCCAGCACCGCCGCATGGGGAACGGCTCCAGGCGCTGCCTCGGCGATGGTCTCGATGGCGGATGAGTACGGTGCCGATTCGCGAGTGGTCGCCACCATGCAATACGTGCGAGTCGTGTGCGTGGTGATGATCGGCGCACTGGTGAGCCACTGGGTCGGGGCACCGACAGGCGACGAAACGCACGTGACAAACGTCGAGCCGCAAAGCTTCGGACTACTGAATCTAGGCCTGACCATCGCCACGCTGCTTGCTGGTGTTGCACTGGGCAATCGAGTGCCCGCCGGGGCGCTGCTGATGCCGTTGCTGCTGGGTGGCGCCTTGCAAATCAGCGGCCTGTTGCACATCGCGCTGCCCGACTGGCTCCTCGCTACTGCTTATGGCGCGCTGGGTTGCTACGTCGGCTTGCGCTTTGACCGCCCAACGATTGGGTACGTCTGGCGGCGCCTGCCGGCGATGATAATGGGGGCGACGCTTTTGATCGCGCTGTGCGCACTATCTGCCTGGCTATTGGCCTCAATATCGGACAGGGACTTCCTCTCGATTTACCTGGCCACCAGCCCGGGTGGACTCGACACGATGGCGATCATCGCGGTGGACACGCATTCCGACGTGGGACTGGTGCTGGCAATGCAGACCCTGCGGTTGTTTGCGGTCATCCTGACAGGGGCTTTTGTGGCGCGGCTGATCATTCGTTTGTCTGAGCACCGTCAGATAACGTCATAGGCTTAAGCCACACCGCAAATGTCCGCATGCCCGAGGGCTGGTTTCCCCTACTCGGCAACACTTCCCTGTCGCTCACCATCGCTAGCAAACTCCTCCGTAAACTCTACGCACCACGCACCGGAATGTTATTGTTCATGCGCACCCACGAAGATCATTCAAGCCATGCAAGATGACATCCTTAAGCAATCCTTTGGTGGGTTGATGGCCTTTATTGCCGTCGCCCGGGAAAAGAGTTTTACTCGAGCAGCAGCGCATCTGGGCCTGTCTCAATCCGCGGTCAGCCATGCCGTCAGCTCACTGGAGCGAAATCTGGGCACGCGCTTGCTTGCGCGCAACTCCCGCTCAGTCTCGCCAACGGAAGCAGGTGAACGGTTACTGGCAACTGTCGGTCCCCGCTTCGAAGAGATCGACGCTGAATTACTGGCGTTGTCAGAGCTGGGCGAAAGCCCAACCGGGACCGTACGCATCACCGCATCGGATCATGCCATCCGATCGATCATCTCTCCAAAGTTGAAGAAATTCCTGCCGAAGTACCCTGGGATAAAAGTCGAGCTGTTCGCGGACAATGGGCTTATCGACATCGCAGCAGATCGTTTCGATGCGGGCGTCCGATTGGGTGAGGCGATAGCCCAGGACATGATCGCCGTACGCATCGGTCCTGACATGCGATTCACCGCAGTAGCGACCAGGCGCTACTTCGCCAGCAGCCCTGAACCAGAGACGCCCGAAGACTTGATGCAGCACAATTGCATAAACCTGCGTCTTCCTACCCATGGTGGATTGTGGCCTTGGGAGTTCGGGGAAGATGGCCGGCAGTTGAACATGCGGGTTGATGGTCAGCTGATTTACAACAGTATTTATGATTGCCTTGATGCAGCCATTGCAGGCTTGGGTATCGCCTATGTACCTGAAGACATCGCTGAGCCCTATGTCAAGGCCGGCCACCTGATTCCGGTACTGAAAGACTGGTGCCCGCTGTGGACAGGACTTCATCTCTATTACCCAAGCCGTCGACAACCCTCCGGGGCTATGGCGTTATTAATCGCCGCGTTGCGCCACGAGTCATGACAGAAAAAAAAGGCCCTGCACAGCGTGCAGGGCCTGAAAGAGCCATGAAGACTCAAGGGATGAACGTTCCACCAAGGGCAAGTCGAGCGATGCGCACTACGACCTACGTTCAGACTTGAAGCCACAACATCCTATGCAAACCGGGCAGTTGCGGCTTCAAAGATGGGTTACTTCAGGTTGGTTCGGAAGAAAGAAGTCAGCTTGTCGAACGGAATCAGGTTCACCCGATCATACAAGTCCACGTGACCCGCGCCTGGCACGATGAACAATTCCTTAGGCTCACCCGCCAGCTTGAAGGCTTCTTGGCTGAACTCCAGCGAGTGTGCTTCAGAGCCTGCGATGAACAGCATAGGACGAGGCGAAATCGACGCAATATCGTTGAACGGATAGAAGTTCATGAACTTCACGTTGCTGGTCAGCGTTGGATGCGTCGTCACTTCAGGCGAAGACCCGGCCGGGGTGAACTCACCACGAGGCGTGCGATAGAAATCGAAGAATTCGCGCTGGATGGGATGGGTGTTCGCGTCCAGTTTATGCACGGTACCGCCGGTGTACTTGGTTTCTCCACCCGTGAATTCTACATAACGCTGCTCAGCCGCCTCTGCGATGATCTGCTTGCGCTGTTCAAGTGTTTGCGAGTGCTTGAGCGCATCGCGGTTGGCTGCGCCCATGTCATACATACTGACGGTGGCAATCGCCTTCATCCGAGGGTCGATTTTTGCCGCACTGATGACAAAACTGCCGCTGCCACAGATACCGAGAACGCCGATGCGGTTGCGATCGATATACGACTGGGTTCCAAGGTAATCTACCGCTGCGCTGAACGCTTCGGAGTAAATATCCGGCGCCACGGCGTTACGCGGTTGCCCCTCGCTTTCGCCCCAGAACGATTGATCGATCGCAAGGGTCACAAAGCCTTGTTCAGCGAGTTTCTGAGCGTAAAGATTTGAGCTTTGCTCTTTGACCGCCCCCATCGGGTGGCCAATGACAATCGCAGGGCTTTTGTTGGCCTTATTCAAATTTTTCGGGACATACAGGTTCCCGACGACTTTCATTCGGTACTGATTATTGAAGGATACCTTCTGCTCAGTCACCTTATCACTCTTGAAAAAGTTGTTCGCGCCGTTGGACATATCGGCTGCCACCGCGGTAAACGAACTAGCCAGCAGGGCCAGCGTAAAAAATAATTTCTTCATGGTGTTGTTCCTAATTAAGAACCGATGTGTGGACATCCAGAACGACTGCGGCTAGGCCCAGGCTCGATGAACGCCAGTGGAATCAAATCTAGCTGGCCAACTGCGCTGAACGGAGCATTGGGCTTTGACGCCGGGCACTACCCTTCATGGCATTACGTCTAAGCCCACAAAGGATCAATTCGTCGAGGTCAATGTATTCGAGGCGCGACCTAGAAAACACCACATCCAATTGAATGGAGCCATGCACAAAAGTAATTAATAGCTGCTGGATTATTTGAGGCTAAGAGCTGGTGCGCTGATAATTTTCTTAGCTACAGCTCAGAGCATACCCACGGAGAACGGGACGCTCATTAAATTGCTCCGTTAATCAACGACGAAAAAGCCTCGACTCCCCACTGCGCCCAACCATCAATGTAACAGAATAATGCAGACCTAATCGTCGATTGCTCCACACCAGGTTCAGACTAGCGTTGCCGATCATCCTTCCAAGGGGCGTATAACGTCCTGGATCCTCATCAATGCCGGCGCCAACCCCCGTACGATTTCGTTGGCCTTGGCCGTGGGCACCAGCGTCCTGGAACGTCGGATGAACAAGGGGTCTTTAAAGTGAACGCGCAGCTTCGCCAGCGTATTGCTCACCGCTGGCTGCTTTACGTTTAGTCGTTCGGCTGCCCGCGTCACGCCTCGCTCGCGATAGACCACCAAGAGAATGAACAAGGCATTGAGATCGATCGCCGTAAATAGCGCTTCATCAAGCTTCATCGTGCGGCCCCCTTCCGATTAGGGGCGTGAAACTGGCAAACGTCAGGTTGGAACATGACGTTACCAAATGATTGACCAACGCCGTCATCGACTCACTTTCAAAGTGCTCAGTCATCATCGATGCAGCGCTCCAGTAGCCACTGAAGACCCACAAACCAGGATCGCGGGAGCTGCGCATCACGCTATACCCCAGGCATCCGTGTACTTTTTCAAAGGTCTCCGCGTACGCCTTCAAACGCTGTTCAAAGTGTTGGTCAACCTCTTCGATCACCCGAATCTCCAAGGTATTAACTGCGGCGATATTCATATCCAGCCCTGCTTTGCTTGGGTAATAAAATTAAATGACAACTGCGTGCAATGCCTGTGTTGCGCGCGATCAAGTCCCGCATCCAACGAAAGCATTTCTGCTGCACCAGCGAGACAAACCTAGCCCCGGCAATGGCCCCATGGCTATACGGCACCTGGTTGATACGCTAATGAGCTTTTCTCAACAGTGCTCGTGCTTGAACTGCGCCACCACGAGTCCCGTTGAACAACGGTGGCTAAGCCATGAGCGGCACGTCCTGCAAAGACAGATATCGCCGAATCAAGAAGGCACCTATGAAAACAACGAGTTAAGAGCTATCGCGATAAACAGAATGGCATCACTTGAACATCGTCGGGTCGCGATCCGGTGAATGCCGACTGAGCTTTTGGCAGCCATGAAACGCGGTCGTGAGGATTGCATCTACGCCGCGCGCTCTTCCAGGGAGATATATCCCGCAATAATTTACTGCTGTGGAAAGGCGTGACAGCTCCCTCCCATGACCACCACGAGGGAAGCGCTAACGATGAGCAGCGCAAACCCCGAGAGACTTACTATCCCGAAGTAGCTTAGGAGCAAACCACCTACGGCACCTCCGCCAAAAATCCCCAAGTTGTAGATGGTCGTCAATATCGCCGTTGCCAGCTCCGCATTATCTTCTGCCACCCGCCCCGTCGCTGATTGAAAAACAGTAGGCATGCCGCCGAACGAAGCCCCCCACACAAATATCGCAGCCGAAGCGATCATTTGATACGGAGCCGCTATCAGCACAACCATCGTCACAGCCGTGCACGTCAACGCGGTGGTCGCTATGAGCCGCAGCCTTGTATCGACGAAACGTCCGGCGATCAGTACGCCCAGGATGGCACCCGTACCGAACAGAAACAGACCCTGAGCGGTCCCGCCTGACAGCCTGGTTTTTTCCGCGAGCGGCGCCATGTAGGTGTACAGCGTGTAATGAGCCAGGATCGCGCAAAAAGCCGACAGCAAGATCACTCTCAACCCCGGGGTGCGAATGACGTCATGAATCGAAGTGCCTTCCTTGCGCCCCTCTCCCGGCATGGGCGGCACGACTAGCAAAACCCAAACGATGACAAGTAGCGCGAGCAGCGAAAGCAATCCATAGCTGAAACGCCATCCAAGCAATGAACCCAGCATGCTACCCAAGGGCAAACCGGCGACCATGGCCACGGTACTCCCCGCCAGGGTAATCGCGACAGCCCGTCCCATGTCTTTGCGATCGACCAAGCGGATGGCATAACCACAGATGACCGGCCAGACAACTCCTGCGGCCAGGCCAGCCACCACCCGTGACGCGACCGTCAGCGCATAAGACGTCGAGATGGCGGTAATACCGTTAGCCATTGCAAAGCTCAGCACGAGCATGATGTACAACGATTTGCGAGGCAGACTTCGAGTGAGCGCCACAACGGGAATTGCGGCTGCAGCGGAGGCCAATGCATAGATGGAAACCAATAAACCGATACCAGCGGGGGGCTGTTCAAGGCTCTCCGACATCGCAGGCAGAACCGCTGCCGGCATCGTCTCGGTCAGAATGGTGAGAAACGCTGTAGTGGACAGGGCAAGTAGCCCGATCATAGGCAGGCGACCATTATTGGCACTCATGGGCAGACTCCTTAGTCGGATGCGTTCTTGCGAAGCGCATTGATGCCTTGCGCATCAAAAAAACTCCGACGTTAGCAGGAAGCAGCTTCAGGAAATGCCTGCCTCAGTGAATGCTCCTATGAATCCAAGTGGTCACTGGATTGGCCTTGATCATCGAATAAAGCCAAAGCCCCCAACGCCCGTCACGGAAACTGGGGGCACTGAGTCAGACGCGAGCAGTTTTCTGTAGCACGGTCTTGCTGACCATGTACGAGTCCAGGCTCCACGGCCCCCCCTCTCTACCAATACCACTGTCCTTCACACCGCCAAACGGAGTGTCAGGATCCGGCGCACCGAAATGGTTAATCGACAGGACTCCAACATCCAGCTCACGACTCAATCGTTCAGCCTGTTCCAGTGAATTGGTGAACGCAAAAGCAGCCAAACCCACGGATAGACTGTTGGAAATCTCGATGGCCTCATCAAGGGTCGAGAAACGAACCGCGACAGCGACCGGACCAAAAGGCTCATCGGTCATGATGGCGCAATCCAGTGGAGTGTCGACCAGCAGAGTCGGCGCAAAATAATAACCACGCTCACCTACACGATGCCCACCCACGGCAACCTTGCCGCCACGCGCCAATGCGTCATCGACAAAATGCTGCATCGCGGCGAGGCGCCGGACACTGGTGACCGGCCCGATGTCTGCCTTCGTATCCATGCCGTCGGCCACACGTACCTGATCGGCGGTTGCCACAAACGCCGCTACGAATTCGTCGTAGATACTCTCGTGTACCAGGAAGCGACCTGGCGCAGCGCACCACTGAGCGTTGATCCGAATTTTGCTCTTGAGTGCCATCTTGCCGATTTCCGCGGCATTGACCCCTTCGCAAACGATGACCGGGGCATGGCCGCCGAGCTCCATCAGCACCGGCTTCATGGCCGCACCCGCCAGTTGGCTCAAGTGCTTGCCGACTGCCACCGACCCCGTCAAGGTCACCATGCGGGTCACTGGCGACTCGATCAGGGTCGAAGACACTAGCGCCGGGTTGCCAAACACCAGATTCAATACGCCCTTAGGCAAACCGGCTCGCTCGAAGCACTGAACCATTGCTACTGCCGCGCCAGGGGTTTCTTCTGGGGCTTTCAAAATTATGGAGCACCCGGCGCACAGTGCACCGCTGATTTTTCGCGACGGTGCGCTTAGCGGCACATTCCATGGCGTGAACGCTGCGACTGGACCAATTGGCTGACGAAGAATCGATTTCTGCATTTGGGCTTCGCCCGGAACGATGGTCCCGTAGGCTCGCAGGGCCTGTGCCATGTCCCAATCGAAGAAGCTCGCCGAACGCTCCACCTCCGCACGCGCATCTGCAATTAATTTGCCGTTCTCTCGGGTGATGATCTGCGCGATTTCTTCGGAACGTGAACGCACGCCTGCGATGGCACGACTGATGATGATATTCCGCTCAGCCGGTGGTGTGTCCCGCCAGATTTTGAACCCCCGCTCAGCGGCGGCCAACACGCGTTTCAAGTCAGCGGTCGTGGCCCCGGGAACGCTGGTGAGCGATGCTTCGGTGCTGGGGTCCAACACTTCAAAGCAAGAGGGGCGGTCGAAAATCCATTCACCGTCGATGAAGAGGCCGACGCGCGGATGATCAGCATCGGCGATGACATTATTATTGGTTTCAATGGACATCTGAATTCCCTCTACATTTGGCGCCAAGGGGCACGGTTGATATCGCCCTCAATCACCAAAAAAAACACTGTGCCGGAAAGGCTATTAATCAAATCTCGACCATCTCGAAGTCCAGCTTCGTCGCCGAACACTCAGGGCAAATCCAATCCAGGGGAACATCTTCCCACCGAGTTCCAGCAGGTATGCCCTCTTCCGGAATACCTTCGGCTTCGTCATACATGAAACCGCATAAAATGCATTGCCAAATTTTGAATTCGCCCTCGGACAAGGCTTGTGTGGACGTGTCACTGCTCATGATTTTTCTTCCGTTTCGTTTCTACTTTTTGGCCCCTTTGCCGACCATGGGAAGCGTTTCGTAACCCTTGGGGGACAGCAACCAGGGCGTTGCTTTCATTAAAAGAACAACCGTTACCGGCCGCACACGGCCATCGTTGCCGTGCTTTTCATATGACTGATTTCAGCTCTCTCAGGGACAGCCCTTCATTGGCCGCTTTCGACAGCAGCGGACTAGGAGTCCAACGCCTGCCGTATTGCTCATGCCATTGCTGTACTTGCAGATGGATTTCCTTGGCCCCGATCGTGTCAGCCCAGTACAGCAGCCCTCCTCGATGGCGAGGAAATCCAAAGCCGTACAGCCACATGACATCAATGTCACTGGCTCGATATGCCTTGCCTTCATCCAGGATCTTGCAGGCCTCGTTGATCGAGGCGAACAACAGACGCTGAAGGATTTCACTGTCGGTAAAGGTACGCTGGGGCGTACCAAGTTCATGGGCAACGGTCGCGATGATCCGCATCACTTCTTCATCGTGACGAGGTGTGCGGTCACCTTCTTCATAGCGATACCACCCGGCACCATTTTTCTGGCCCTTGCGGCCCATCTCGACCATCCGATCCGGGACGTGGAGCTTCCTGTATTGAGGGTCAGCTGCCGCGCGGCGCTTGCGCGTGTCATAGCTGACATCCAGACCGGACAGATCGCTCACCGCGAACGGTCCCATCGGATAGCCAAATTCAACCATGACCCTGTCGATCTGCTCAGGGCGTGCTCCCTCCTCAAGCAGTAGCATCATCTCCGTGACCAGCGGCGCGCGACTGCGATTTGCCGCGAAACCATCGCACGTCCCGGAGACCGCACAGACTTTTTTAAGATCACGGCCCATCTTCATGGCCCGCACGACTGTCTCGATCGAGGTTTGATCGCCCTTCACGATTTCGCACAGTTTCATCGCGTTCGCGGGAGCGAAGAAATGAGCGCCGGCGACGTACTGCGGTCGGCTTGTCATGTTGGCCATGACGTTGATGTCAATCGCGGACGAATTCGTCAGCAACAGCGCGCCAGGTTTCATCACGGCATCGAGTTTGGTGAATACGTCCTTCTTCAGATCTATCCGTTCAAACACCGCTTCAACCACAACATCGCAGTCGCCGATCTCTTCATAGTGGGAGACAGGCTGGACAAACTGAAGGCACGCATCCATCTCTTCCACGGTCATGCGTCCGCGCTTGACCTTTACGGCGTAGATGTCACGTATGCGCTGCAGGCCCCTATCCAGTGCTTCGGCACTCGCTTCCAGGAGTTTCACCACAATGCCTGCATCAGCGAAGCAAATGGCAATACCGGCGCCCATCGTTCCCGCGCCAATCACAGCAGCGGACGTCACACCAGCAGGCTTGAAACCCGGGGGCGCATCCGGAACCTTGGCAGCCTCACGCTCGGCAAAAAATGCATAGCGAAGTGCCTTGGCAACATCAGACCCCTCCAGCTCAGAAAACAAGCGGCTCTCAACCTCTAGAGCCTCATCAAACGACAGGCTGAAAGCTGCTTCGATACAGTCGATCGCGTACTGTGGCGCTTTGTTGTGAGGAGACTTTTTGGCTGCTTCGCGGCGTGCCGCTTGCAGCACATCCATGGTTGTCGCATCCATCGGTTCGAGCACCAAATCGCGTACGCGCTGCGGTTGAGCCTGCGCCACGGCCTTTGCATAGCTTACGGCGGCATCACGAAGCTCTTGGCTTTGTGTTCCTGGAACAATCTGGGAGATAAGCCCGATCTTCAATGCTTCGACGGCATGGACATGGCGGCTTGAGACGAGCAAATCGGTGGCTACGGCAGCCCCGACCAGCCTCGGCAAGCGCTGCGTACCGCCGCCTCCCGGTATCAACCCGAGAGCGACCTCGGGCAATCCGAGCTTGGCTGCGGGCAATGCAATCCGGTAATGGCAAGCGAGGGCGTGCTCGAGACCGCCTCCCAGCGCATATCCATGAATAGCCGCGACAGTCGGCTTGGCGCTGGCGTCAAGTGCCGCGGCGCTCATGCGGGTAGTGATAGTTCTCGCCTTGCCAAACTGTCGAATATCAGCACCCGCGATGAAATTCTGACCGCCCCCCATCAACACGATCGCCGCGACAGCCGGGTCGGCGTTCGCATGGGCAACGGCGTCAATGATGCTCCCTCTCATCTCGGGAGTCAGGGCGTTGACGGGCGGATTGTTGACTGTGATTACGGCCACAACGCCTTCGACTTCGTAACTGACCATCAGGCTTTCGCTCATCTCATCTTCCTGTCAAAAAAAAATAAGGCCTGCCCCTACCCCGCGACCGCTCGCATCCAATGAGCATCCTGGTTTGGCCCGGAAATTTGAGTGCAGTGCCATCCTGCGCTCCAAACAACGTTGAATCGATGGTAGCATGAGTTTTGATAATCAGCACAGATTTCACTGATCGGAACTTTACGCCATACTACTTTTGTCTTTGACGCTGGGCCGATCCCCCTGAACAGAGGTACCGGAAAGCACATTCGAGCTTCATCTTCATGCACTGAGGAAACCCTAGAGATGACAATAAAAGGCAGGGCATACATCGTCGGAGCGTATGAGCACCCCCTACGCAAGGCCCCCCACCATTCGGTGGCGCAGCTACATGCGGAGGCGGCGAAAGGAGCAATTGAAGACGCGGGATTAAGCAAAGATGACATCGACGGATATTTCTGCGCGGGCGATGCACCCGGCGGGAATGTATGGTCGATGGCCAACTACCTGAATCTGGACAAGCTGAGGCATGTCGATTCGACCGATATGGGAGGATGCTCTTATCTCGCCCATATCGCCCACGCTGCAGAATCAATAGCAGCGGGCAGATGCAACGTGGCGCTGATTACGCTGGCCGGTCGCCCCAACTCTGAAGGTATCTCTGGGATACAGGCGCGCGTACGAGGCGTCAATCTACCGGACGCGCCATTCGAGATGCCCTATAACCCAGTCACGTTGAACCTCTATGCCATGTGTGCGATGCGCCACATGCATGAGTACGGCACAACCAGCGAGCAACTGGCCTGGGTCAAGGTCGCTGCCTCTCATCATGCGCAACACAACCCTCTGGCGATGTTGCGCAAAGTGGTCTCGGTCGAAGATGTATTGGCATCGCCGATGATTTCTGACCCGCTGCGGCGTCTCGATTCCTGCGTCGTGAGCGACGGCGGCGGCGCAGTTATCGTTGCCCGCCCGGAAATTGCGAAGGCCCTCAACAGACCACGGGTACGGATACTTGGCTGCGGTGAATCCACTAAACACCAGATGGGTGGACGCCTCGACTTGAGCTATACCGGCGCCGCGTGGACCGGCCCTCGAGCTTTCGAAGAGGCAGGTGTGACGCCGGCCGACATCCAGTACGCCTCCATCTATGACAGCTTCACCATCACCGTCATCCTGCAACTTGAAGACCTGGGATTCTGCAAAAAAGGCGAAGGCGGAAAATTCGTGTCGGACGGCAACCTTATTTCGGGCATCGGCAAGTTGCCGTTCAACACCGATGGCGGCGGCCTGTGCAACAACCATCCCGCCAATCGCGGCGGGATCACAAAAATAATCGAAGCCGTACGACAGCTTCGAGGCGAGGCTCATCCAAAGGTGCAAGTTCCCAACTGTTCGCTAGCCCTCGCCACCGGCATCGGCGGCGCGATAGGTCATCGGCACGGTGCAGCCACCGTCATCATGGAAAGGGAGTAAAAACATGTCGACCCCCTACACAGAACGCCCCATCAGCGACCCCATCCTGAACCCCGGTGATGAACCCTATTTCGACGCGGCGGCCGAGGGGCGTCTGCTCTTGAAGAGCTGCAATGCCTGCCATCAACCGCATCATTATCCTCGTGCGTTGTGCCCGTTTTGCTGGAGCACCGATGTCGAATGGATCACCGCAAGCGGGACTGGGGCGATCTACACCTTCAGCATCACACGACGTGGCGCATCAGCACCGTACTGCATTGCCTATGTGCGCCTCGACGAGGGACTGATGATGCTTACGAACATTGTCGATGTTGATCTGGACAGTGTTCGCATCGGGCAGCGGGTCAGGGTCGCGTTTAAAGAATCAGAAAGCGGCATGTCCGTTCCCATGTTCACCATTGACCGTTCGGAGGCTTGAATGAGCAGCCGCGCCGTACTCTACAGCGCCGTAGGTGATGTCATCACGCGCTATATGATTGACGTAGACAGCGCAACGCTCCACAGGATGGAAAGCATCACTGTGGCCTCAAAGGTGCAATACGCATGGCCTCATCCATCCGGCGGCTTCCTGTATGTCTCAACAAGCGACGGCGGCCCGAGGGTGGAGTCCCATCACAATCACGTCAGCGCTTACTCGTTGGGACCTGACGGGCAACTCAACACTCACGGCTTACCTGCGCGACTTCCCTACCGAGCGGTACATTTGTGTATCGACCCCCTGGGACGATTTATCGTAAATGCCCACAATTTCAAGCGCGGCTCATTGACTGTGCACCGCATCAACGCAGACTGCACAATTGGCAGCTGCCTGCCTCAGGATCCGAACACCGACTTTGGGGTCTATCCGCACCAGGTCATGTTTTATCCATCCGCCAAACAAGTCCTGATAGTTGACCGCGGCAATAACGCAACGACAGACAAGCTGGAAGATCCCGGGGCACTCCGTTCATTTCGGCTAACTGAAGAGCATCTCCAAATGAGCGATGTGGTTGCGCCGAATCATGGCCATGACTTCGGCCCGCGGCATGTCGACTTTCATCCGACGCATCCGTGGCTTTACGCAGCCGACGAGCGAACCAACCGTCTCTACATGTTCCGACATGACGGTGACCGGATCGAGGCAGAGCCAGCCTTCACGCGGGGAACGCTGCGAACCCCTGAGCAGGTGAGCCCGCGACAACTCGCCGGTGCAATCCATGTTCATCCAAACGGGAAGTTTGTTTACCTGGTAAATCGCGCAGATGCGACGCACTCCCACCAGGGGCACCCAGTGTTCTCCGGAGGTGAAAACAACATAGCCGTCTACGCTATCAACCCTGAAACAGGCGAGCCCACACTTGTTCAGCATGTGGACACTCGTTCCTTTCACGTCCGAACATTTGCCTGTGATCCCAGTGGCCGCTTGCTCGTCACGGCGAGTATCAAGGCCTTGGCCGCATACGATGATGAAAAAGGGCTGACTGTAACGCCCGCGACACTGTCGATATTCCGGATAGGTGATGACGGGCATCTCAAGTACGCTCGAAGCGTTGATGTCGAGACGTCAGGAAATCAACTTCAGTACTGGATGGGTATTGTCGGGCTACGTTGATTGAGCGGTAATGCGCCGATGGTCCCCCACTGCCAGCAGTGGGGGACTACGATTAAATACGATTGAGCAACCGGCCGCCGTCCACCGCCAACGAGATACCCGTGATGAAATTGGCTTCATCGGACGCAAGAAACAGGGCCGCGTTCGCAACATCCCAAGCGGTTCCCTGGCGGCCGAGCGGCACCTTGGCGTTGCGCTCCGCGCTGACCTGCTCACGCGTCTGGTTCCACGCTTGAATACGCGCCTCGACCGCCATCGGCGTCGAGATCAAGCCTGGCAGGATGCAGTTCGCCCTGATCCCATAAGGGGCATTTTGAAGCGCCAACTGCTCGGTGAAAGCAATGACACCCGCTTTTGTAGCCTTGTACGTTACGTAGGGATACTTACCCAATGCCGCCGCGGATGACACATTGACGATAACCCCGCCCCCTTGTTCACGCATGATTGCTACTGCGTGCTTACAAGCAAAGACGGTACCGCGAAGATTGATACGGCAAATGTTATCGAACTGATCTTCGGTGATGTCCATCAAGTCGCCGTCACCACCGGCGAGGCTGACCCCCACATTGTTGTGCAGGACATCCAGGGACCCCCAACGTTTTTTTGCCATCTGCATGGCAAGGGCCAACTCGTGTTCCCGGGTCACATCCGCAGAAAATGCTGCAGCGGAACCGCCCTCCTGAATGATCATCGCCGCAGTTTCCTCAGCGGACTCGATTTGCCGATCAACGGCCAGGACGTGCGCCCCTTCACGCGCAAATCGAATGGCCGCCGCTCGACCGTTACCCATGCCTTCGCCCGGGCTTTGTCCAGCACCAATAACAACAGCAACTTTCCCGGCAAGCCGCCCTGCCGGTGTGTGCCCCTGCGTTTGATCCAGTGAGCTTGCCATTTCCGCCCTCTCTTATTTTCATGTAAGCGATTGAACTAACTGATAATTTCAAATAGTAGACTGGCACCAACGTCGTTTTCCTGAACAGGTGTCGACCCTCGACCTGCCATAGAGACGGTCAGGTAGGTAACGCCTGCGCCCGGACGGATGTCAAAATCGATACTATCACATGTTCTTATTATCGATACCTGTTCCAATCATCAGAACCACGAAAATCCAGACTGACTCTTTATCCAACGACATGATGCCTGTACAAATCGTGGTCATGCCGTTTTCGCGGTGCTATTATTAGTTCTATCTAGCAGCATCTGTTTCATTGATCGAAACCATAAATTTCCCACAAGAATAATAGGAGGGAAAAATGACATCGAACGCCACCATACTGATCGGCGGGGACTGCGGCCCCACGCATGGAGCGAAAGACGGCTTCCCGGTGGAGGGGTACACAGAACTCGTCCTGCCGACTCTTGCCTCGGCCGATATGCGTTTCATCAACTGCATGCGCACCTACTCGGATCGCACCGTGCGCGCAGACCATGCCCCTCAAGTCGGTCAGCCCGTTGAAATGGCTGCTATTTTCACCAATGGCAGGTTCGACGCGGTGACTCTGGCAAACAATCACAGCTACGACAGCGGCCCGGATGCCCTCGTGGATACCCGGGACTTTTTTGTCTCGCGCGGCATCCAGGTGACAGGCGCAGGTCGGGATCTGGAAGAAGCACGACGTCCAGCCATCATTGAACACGACGGCATCAAGGTCGGTTACTTGGGCTATACCTCGCTCGGTCCTGCCGGCAGCGAGGCAGGACTGCAAAAACCTGGCGTGACCAGTATCAAGGTCGATACCTCCTATGAAACACGAGGTCCCCACCAGCCCGTTCGCATTCGCACGGAACCTGACTCCAGCGACCTGGCGAACCTGGTCGAGGACATCAAGAAGCTGAAAGGTGAGGTAGACGTCGTTATCCTGGCTTTTCATTCCGGCGTCATCCGGCTGCCGCGCGTGATCTCCGATTACCAGGTGACCGTAGCCCATGCTGCCATTGATGCAGGTGCAGATATGGTGGTGTGCCACGCACCGCATATTCCCAAAGCGATCGAGATGTATAAGGGCAAAGCCGTCTTCTACAGTCTCGGCGTGTTCGCAATGACCAAGTCGTTTCCCGCGCCTTCATGGAGCGAGCCCGCCTGGTCTCACGGTGCGGTTCGCAATCACGCGGACCTCGATCCCGAATATCCTTTCATGCCCTACGGCAAGGCCTGTACGTTGAGCTTGCTCGCCAAAGCAGTGGCGACCAAAAACGGTATACAAAAGGTTTCGTTCCTTCCGATGGCCATGGACGCACGGTATCGGCCTGAAGTGCTGAATCACGACGATCCTCGATTCCAGGAAGTACTTTCCTACTTGGAATGGGCCTCCGAAGACATGCCCCATCGATTTAGCGTCGAAGGCAATGAAATCATCGTGTCGGAGTAAATCATGGACCTGAAGATCAACGGAAAAGTGGCTGTCATCACCGCCGCCAGCGCAGGTTTAGGCAAGAACATTGCCCACGCACTGGCAGCCGAGGGCGTTCATGTGGTGCTGTTTGCACGTTCAGCGGACAAACTGGCCGCCCTCGCCCAGGAAATAACGGCAAAGCATGGCGTGCGTGCAGTCGCCATTGCCGGCGACATGCGCGTCGCCGCTGATGTAAAGCGCCTCGCCGACACGGTGAACGCTACATTCAACGGCACCGACATCCTCGTCCTGAACACGGGACGAGCACCCAATCCGCTGCGGGCGACGCTCGACGAAACTGAAGAGGAACGGTGGCAAGAGGCCTATCAAAATCAACTCTGGGGGACCATCCAGGTCGCCAAGGAAATGGTTCCTCAGATGCTCAAGAAGCAATGGGGTCGCGTCATCGCCATTACCTCGGCATCGGTGAAGCAACCCATGCCGCACCATAGCCTTTCAACCGTTTTTCGCGCAGGCGTCACCGCGTACATGAAACATCTCGCCAACGAGGTGGGCTCTTGCGGCATCACTGTCAATTGTGTAGCGCCAGCATTGATCGACACATCGCACCGCACCGGCACCGCCGCGTACACCCCGGAGCAGGCAGAAGCACGCCGCAAGCTTACGCCGCTCGGCCGCATGGGGGAACAAGACGAGGTTTGTGGCGTGGTCGCGTTTCTCGCATCCACACAGGCGGGTTTCATCACTGGATCGAGCATCAGCGTTGATGGCGGCATGATCGGTTCATTGCTTTAGCAATCAGGCAATACGCTCTCATCACACCCCAAGAACAATAAAAGTATCTGCACCATTCCCCCTATACGTCGCATGCGTCGGTTGAATGGTCACAAGAGAGGCGACAGGCAATGAAAATCGGATACATCGGGCTCGGTGCCCTCGGCAGTCAACTCGCTCGTCGATTCCTGTCTCACTCGTTATGCGTGTGGGATATCAACACGGCCGCCGTCGACACGTTCAAGAAACTGGGCGCTGACGTCGCGCCCACGGCGGCCGACCTGGCTCGCCGGTGTGACGTCATCTTCCTGTGCCTGCCACGCAGCTCGGACGTCAGGTCTGCGCTGTTCGGTCCAAACGGCCTCGCGGCCGGATTGGTGCCGGGGACGCTGATCATTGATCAAACAAGTGGCATCCCGGGCGAGACCAGACGTATGGCCGAAGAACTGACCGAACGCGGTATCGACATGATGGATGCTGCGGTGTCTGCAAGTCCTCTGGTCGTTGCCGAAGGCAAAGCCACGCTGATGGTTGCGGGCTCGGATACGGTTTACGAGCGTGCCCTCCCCGTTTTACAAGTTATTACCCAAACGATTTATCGTTGTGGCGACAGGGTCGGCGACGGCCAAGCCATGAAAATGGTCAACAACGCCATGAATGCTGGCTGTCGACTCGGGACCCTTGAGGTCGTGGCCATGGGCAAAAAAGCCGGCCTGTCACTGCCCCTGATGGCGGACGTGTTGAACCGCAACAAAGCGCGAAATCAAACCACAGACAGAATGCTACCCGCGCTTGCCCAGGGAAAACCCTCCACCAATTTCGCCCTCGCATTGATGCTCAAAGACGTCGATCAAGCCGTCGCGCTGGGAATGTCCAGGGATGTCCCGATGCCGCTAACCGCTCTGGTCAGGGCATTGTTGCAAATCGGAACCAACACCCTGGGGCCAACTGCGCAGCTCGAAGACATGGTCGGGCTCATCGAAAGCATGGCGGCGACAAAACTGTACGACGGCGACGCCGTGAAGCTGACCACGGATGGCGCCCCTCAAGCATGCCCTGAAGGTGACGCCATCGAGTTGGTCACAGGTGCGATCGCATCGCTATGCAGCGCGATTACTTATGAATGCACGGCGGCAGGCCTGCGATATGGGCTGGCATTGGAAGACATGGCACAGGTCCTGGAAAAGACATCGGGATGGAGTGAATCCTCTCGCTCTATTTATACCCAATTGTTATCCAGTCACCCCCTGGACAACACGGCACTCTCGAGCGAAAAAACCATCCTCAAAGCGGCCTGTTTGCGCGGCAATGATCTTGGAGCTCCCATGTTGATCGCCAATGCTGCACGAAGCCTCTTCGAGCAAGCGGATCATCAGATCAGCGATCCAGTCCCGATAAAAGACTTGAGCACGTTCTACAGCTCTATTTCCGCGGTTCAGTTCAAGCCCTCCTCCAACTGCAATTGATTGGCGGCTCACGAATAGTGAGCGTGGAATCGATCGAGGTCTATATGAAAACCAAAATCTGTCCCGATGCGGCGGTAAGCCAGCGGCACCTTCTGCAGGAAACAAGCCCACGCTCGGCTACCTGCCTGGTCCGGCAAACCTCGCCAACCTATTAACAAATAGTGAACGCGTATTGCTTTTAAACCCCAGCAACACGCGTCTTTCTAACATAACCTTCGTTAGCGGATTGCGTCATCGCAGAAACGCTTTTCACAAACATTACGCTCGCTGACCACCAAGATTCATCTGGCGAAAATGCAACATTGATCCACGCCTCGAACATCTCTAAGGCCTGATGGCGAAGCAACACTGTTTCATCCTGCAGTCTTGATGCATCAGCTTTGCATCAACTAATAAAAACCATCCTGTCACAGGAGAAGACGCATGACGAAGACGAAAACGACCAGCTCTCGGCGATCGCTAGCCGCTGGCGCTATCGGGAACTTCGGTGAGATCTACGATTTCGCTGTATTCGGGTTCTCAATTCCCATTTTATCCGTTCATTTTTTTCCCGGCTCAGATCGAACTGCCGCGCTTCTGAGCACGTTCGCAGTCTATGCAGTGGCCTTCGTAGCCCGCCCCCTGGGTGGCTTGATGTTTGGCTATCTGGCGGACCGCCTTGGCCGTATCAGGGTCATGGCGATGACCGTTTGGCTCATGGCACTAGGCACCGCGATCATCGGGCTGCTTCCGACCTATGCAACCATCGGGATCGCCGCACCGTTACTGCTGTTGCTCTGTCGAATCGCACAAGGCTTGGCACTGGGTGGCGAAACGACCGGCTCGACCAGCTACATCGTCGAGTCGGCACCGGAAAACCGCAGAGGATACTGGCTTGGCTTCACGCTGATTTTCTCTCACCTGCCCAACGCCGTCGTGGCTGGTTTGGTCGTCGCACTCCAGCTTGGAGCGGGGGATCAAGCGTATTCAGACTGGGCGTGGCGCATCCCTTTCCTTCTTGGAGGCATTATCGGAGTTGTCGGGTTCTGGTTGCGCCGCAACATCGATGAGCCTGAAGAGTACAAGCAAGCCCGCCAGGCCAGTAAAGCCAGCAAAATCAAAAAAAATCCGCTGATAGCGGCCATTCGCTGCGGTGGATTGAGGGGTATGTTGCACGTGTTCATGGTCCAACCGGTTTTTTCGGTAGGGGCTTACCTATTGCTCGGCTTTATGTACACCTTTCTAATTGAGGTCGGGAAGCTGGATTCCACCTCGGCTTTGATCTCAAACGCCATCGCCGTCATCGTACTTTCAGCCCTACTTCCGTTAGGAGGTTTATTGAGCGATCGGTTTGGCCGCAAGCGAGTACTGACATTTGGTGCGGCATGGATAGCACTCTCGGCATATCCGGCCATGTACTTGGCTGCCTCGGGTTCCTTCGCTAGCGCTGTGGCCGGGCAAACACTCCTCGCTGCCGGATTGGGGATTTATGGGGCAGCCAGCTTTGTGGCCGCAGCGGAATTTTTCCCGACATCGTTCCGTGCAACCGGACACGCCATTTCCTATCAGACAAGTGTCGCGATGTTCGGCGGAACGTGCCCATTGATCGCTGCGTACCTGTCCCAGGCGTTTGGCTCCCCGCTGGCGCCGGCCTTTTACGTCACGTTGATTGCCGTGCTCTGTCTGATCACAACTCAGTTTGTTCCTGAGACTCGTGGAATAAACCTGCGCACCTCGGTGGGCAACAAGACAAGCAACAAGGCGAGTGAATTGCCGCAGCCCCAGAAAGCAATGCGGCAAGAGCTTTCTACATAACCCTTTTTTGCAGTCAACTGATCGCTGAGCGGCTCAAGATGTGCGCGGACTGAAAACAGTCCGCCTCATCGGCTGAGCCGCCGAACATATCGCACCCGAACAGGATCGGGTGTAAAGGCGACTACCGCTCCAAATTGGCCGTTTGCCCGTCCTCCCTGTTTATGGGCTTAACAATGAAAATAAAAAACAAGCTTGTGCTGACGTTCGTATTGGTCGCGTTTATACCCGTGAGCTTGGTCGCAGTGATTTCGGTGACTAACACACGAACGCTGGCAGTTGATCAGTTTATGGATGGCAGTACGCGGGAAATACGTCAGATCGATGGCAACATTCGCCAGTTTTTCGACGCCAGCCAGCAAAATGTGGATCAAATGGCAACCGATCCAGTTTATGTATCGGTTGGCGCGCTGAAGAACTACCAGACCGGCGATGCCGCCAGCCGGCCATTGCCTCCTGCGGCCCAGCAACTGATCGAAAGGTTTGCGCATTACGGTGCGGCCCACCCGTCCGCGGCGATTCTCTCCATCGGCCTGGAGGACGGCTCCTATGCCAAATGGCCAGATGATCCTCAGCTGGCCAACTACGATCCGCGTTCACGCCCTTGGTATAAAGCGGCGATGGCGAGCCCTGGAAAAACCGTACGAACACCCGCTTTTTATCCAGCCTATGATTACGGTAAGGAAGATGCAGCACTGGTGGGGACAGCCAGGGCAATGATCACGAGCGATGGCATCGTCAAAGGTGTGTTAGCCGTGAACGTGTCTTTGAAAAACCTCACCGAGCTGGTCAAAAGCATCAAGCTTGGCGAAAGCGGCTACGTGATGTTGATCGAGGACGGAATCGTCCTGGTAGACCCCCGCAACACGACGCATAGCTTCAAGCCGCTCAAGGACCTGGGCGAGGCCTATGCAAAGTTGGCCGCCATCCCGCAGGGATCAACCGAGGTTGAACTCAATGGGATCCCTTACATGGCCAACGTCTGGACGTCGCCTGATCTTGGCTGGCGCTATATCGGCTTGATCGAGCGCAGTGAAGTCATGAGCGCGGCCACTCGCATGACCTACCTCACCGCCCTCATCGTGGGAGGATTGACAGTCATTTTTGCCCTGGTCGCCGTGGCATTTTCCAAGTCCATCGTCAAACCCATCAGCCAGGTCAGCACCGGACTGCAATCGATCGCACAGGGCGAGGGAGATCTGCGTCGCGAACTAGAGTTTCAGGGTAACGACGAAACCGCTGAGCTGGCAGGCTGGTTCAATAAGTTTCTCACCGCCATACGTCAGTTGATCCAACACATCGGCGCCGCATCGAGCAATCTGCAAAATGCCTCGAGGGTTAACAGCGAGGTTGCCAACAACATGAACGAGGCCGCCGGAAGACAGCGCGAAGCGGTGGAATTAGTGTCGACCGCGTTCAACGAGATGGTCGCAACCGCCAATGAGGTGGCCCGCTCATGCAGCGGCGCAGCAGAGTCCGCCGAGAACGGACATCGCCGTGTGGCGGAGGGCAAGCAGCAGATCGAGATCACCACGGACAACGTGAATCGCCTGGGACGCCGTCTGACCGAGTCGTCGCAGTCCATGACAGAGCTCGAAGCCGGCAGCCGCAGCATCAACCAGATCCTTGGCACCATTCGCGCCATTGCCGAGCAAACCAATCTGCTGGCCCTGAATGCAGCCATCGAAGCCGCCAGGGCGGGTGATCAAGGTCGAGGATTTGCAGTGGTGGCAGATGAAGTCAGAGCACTGGCCAAACGCACATCCGATTCGACCGGCGAAATCGAGCAACTGCTCGGCGCCCTAGGCAGCAAGACCCAGGAGGTGATGGGCAAAATGGGAAGTTGCCTTGAGCTTTCGCGAGCCAGTGTGTCGTCCATCGAAAGCACCCGGGACAGCTTTGAAGGCATCCAATTGTCGGTCAATGAAATAAGGGATCAAAACCTGCAGATATCCGCCGCCGCTGAAGAGCAGCATAGCGTGGCCGAAGAGATCAATCGGCATATCCAGCAGATTTATGACGAGGCTCGGCTGGTGGAGAGCTTGGCCAACTCTGCACAGGATGACTCCGGCAAGTTGTCGAGTCTGTCAGATGAACTGAACGGTCTGGTGGGACGCTTCAAATCGTGAACCGTCGTCGTTCGCCTGGAAGTCCCAACTGGTCCATTCGCATGGAAGTGACCAGCGGAGCGTTTCGTTCTCGCGATGAGCCAATGTCAAGACATCCAGGCTTGAGGTCAGGCGCACATCATCAGTCGGATGTAGGGGCGGGCAAGGCCACCTCTCCACCGAATTGTCGCGATATGACTTCGGCACCTTTGACTGCCAACTCGATAAACTCCTTTTCATTCATGTTCATTCGGACAGTCGGTGCCCCCACCGACAAGCAATAGTGCACTTCTTGATTGACGTCCTTGATGGGTACCGAGATCGCCGAGATGCCTAACAGCCGTTCGCCATGGGAAACGGCATAACCCTGCTCCCGGATCATGGCGAACTCTTCAAGCACCGCGCCATTGGTGCGCTTCGTCGCTTTGGCAAC
Organism: Pseudomonas sp. A-RE-22; assembly: GCF_019956035.1. NCBI lineage: Bacteria > Pseudomonadati > Pseudomonadota > Gammaproteobacteria > Pseudomonadales > Pseudomonadaceae > Pseudomonas > Pseudomonas sp. A-RE-22. The sequence goes on along the minus strand of NZ_JAHBCZ010000088.1, from coordinate 162,616 downwards.
ATTTTTGACTAACGGGGTGAGCTGGGCTTTGGGCATATAGGCCATCAAGACCTTTGAAGCAGACCCTACCAACAAGGGAATCTGTTCACCCGCCTGGACCACCGCGCGCAACGGTGCCGAGCTGGTCGTGACCGAGTCGAGACAGACTCGATTGCGATCACTCACCGCATGGATGGAGACTGTTTCTTCAGTCTGCTCAGCGAGCTCTTGCAATACAGGTCGAGCGATCTCACGAATACCCAGGGTACTTTTTACCAGGCCAGCCAAGCGCGTGAACCGGAAGGACAAGCAATATTGCTGCTCAAGACGTACCAGGTAGCCAGCCTTTTCAAGACTCTGGACAATACGAAACGTCGTCGACTTCGGTAGCTCGATACGGTCTGCAATGTCTTGAAGCGTAAGGCTGCTGCGGTCTGAACTAAAGCTTTCGAAAACTGCCAAGATACGTTGCACAGAGCGCATCATTCTTGAAAAACCCCATCAAAATCGTTGATCGTAACGATCCTCCTCGACACGAAATGCTTCATTCGCCAACAAACGAGAATCAGTCTCAAAATAACATACTAGCATGACGCTATTTCACTCGCCAACTTCAGTTCCACCCACCGAACTCGAGAACGGAGGCACATCGAGACGGCTGGCGACCGCGCCTTGTTCAGTCGGGCACCGTTACCAGTTGCGTGCCCAGCCAACGTTTATCCGAAACCAACGTGCGAACGACGTCAGCCAAAACAACACGTGCTGCCAAACCCGCCGGCGACAACTCATCGTCCGACAAACTGGCGACTTGATTCAAGCGGGTAAAATTGAACTCGGAAATGGGTACCGTATCGAAACGGTCTTTATCATGCCTTGCAAGTGCCGCGCTAGGTTGCACCGTCATCCCCAAGCCCGCCCCCACCGCGTCCATGAGTATCGCAAGCCCGTCGATTTCCGCGATGACGTTCATAGTGCAGCCTTCTCTTTCAAAAGCATTGTTTATCAGCGCCCTGAGGCCGTGCGTACTGCCGGGCAATATAAGGGGGACGTTGGAAAGCTCACTGATTGAAAGCGATTCACTCTTGCGGACCAGGGAAAAGTCAGCTGCGGAAATAGCGAAAAGACGTTCATTTACCAGCGGTTGAGTGCTGAATCTGCGCCCATGATCAGCGCCAAACAATATCGCAAGATCGATCTGTCTAGCACTCAGCATCCGCTCCAGGTTGCCCGATAACGCCTCGACAATACGAAGGGAAATATCCGGGTATCGCTCTCGCATCGCCTCCATGAACGGCAGTGCAACGACGCCTGAGGTGGATGGAGCCAATCCCACCGTGACATGCCCGGCGAACCGTCCAGTCCTGGCCGCGTGGGCCGCATCCTCTGCGTTGCGCAACACCAGTTGTGCTCGATGCCAGAATGCCAATCCGGCGCTGGTGGGCTGCACGCCGCTCTTCTTTCTTAGCAGCAACCGAACGGACAGTTCATTCTCCAGTCGACTGATTTGTTGACTGAGGGCCGAGGTGACAACATCGAGTTCAAGCGCTGCTCGCCCCATGCTTCCACACTCAACTACCCGGACAAAGTAGCGCAGTTGACGCAGTTCCATCGGACACCTCCACTATCACAACGATGCCTGGACCGGTCGGTCCAGGCACGACACGCTATTTGCCGATAAAACGCGGTTTCCTTTTTTCCTTGTAAGCTTTGATGGCCTCCTTGTAATCATCCGTGGATTGCACCACGGCCATCTGCGCAGCCACCGACTCCAAGCTCGTCCGTAAATCGGTCCGCAGCGATTGGTATAGCAGCTTCTTTATGCTGCGTTGCTGGATGGGAGGGCCATCCGCCAGGCGTGTAGCAAAATCCAGCGTTTGCTGCATGAGCTCGTCATCACTGAATACTCGGTTGACGATGCCCAATGCCAACGCCTCCTCAGCACTGACGAAATCGCCCGTCCATAATAATTCCAGGGCTTTCGCGGTACCGACTATGCGCGGCAGCAAATAGCAACCGCCATTTCCAGGGATCAGGCCAACACGAATATAAGCCTCAGCAAATCGAGCCGACTCTGATGCGAAACGCATATCGCACTGCAACGAAAGATCCATGCCCGCCCCCACCGCCGCGCCGTTTACCGCCGCAATGAGTGGCTTTTCAAAGCTCTCGATCGCTAATGCCACCTGGTGGGTGACTTTTTGCAATCTGATTTTACGCTCGAGCGGCGTTGGATCCCCCTCTGCGCTTTCGGCGGCCCGACGGCCCAGGTCGCCTCCGGAGCAGAATGCATCACCGGCACCGGTGATGACGAAACAACCGATGTCATCATTTTCATCGGCAGCCAGCAATGCAGTGCGAAGTGAATCCAGCATGCTCTCGCTCAAGGCGTTCTTTTTTTCGGGCCGGTTTAGCTTGGCTACCATGACCCGGCCAACGGTACTGACTTCTAGATCAGACATCATATTCCCTCAGTTCGATATGGACACGCCGCCCGTGCAAAACCACACTCGTTGCCCGCTGCGCTATTGCTCGGCCTGAGCCAGTGCACGGTGTCGTGCATGCTCGTCCCGAGCCTGCAACAATGCAGCTCTCAGCGAACGATTGAGCCACCGCTTGTTTTCGGCAAACGTGCGCGGGTTCTTTGCCCCCAACGCCTGCCCCAGCGCCGAAGCTTTCAAATGGAGTTCGTCTCGCAGGGCTACCTCGCGGACCAGCCCTCTCGCCAATGCTTCGGTAGCCTTCATCGCCCTGCCGCTCTGAATCAGATCAAGCGCCAAAGCGCGTCCGCCGATGACCTCTAAAATGTTCGCACCCGAGAAGGTGGCGATACCCAAATCAATTTCGGGCAGCGACAGTTTCGCGGTATCGACCGCGACACAGGCATCCGCCAAGAGCGCAAGCATCGCGCCACCTCCCGTCGCGGTACCATTGAGCACTGTGACAACTGGCTTGGGACAGTCCATCACGGCGTCCTGCAGCGCCGCCAACGCTAACGACCTTCGTTCACGCTGGCGTGCCGTATCACCGTCCGCCGGTTGTTCACGAATATCGACCCCTGCGCAGAACACGCGCTCACCAGACCCGGTCAACATCACCGCGTTTATCCGCGGGTCATCAGTGGCCGCCTGCAGTGCAGCCGTCACACGCTCCATCATATCTACCGTCATCGCATTCGCCTTGGCGACACGATTAAGAGTGATCCACAGGAGCGACTCATGTCGCTCAACCGTCAACTCGCTGGCTAGTTCATCCACGGACATCTTCCTCTACGTGCTTGTTGTTATTTCATCGAGACACACGACACGAGTTCTACTGGGGAGTCTTTTGTCCCGACACAAACATGTCCGCGAAAAACTCTTCCTCGGGGAGGTTGCGTAATGTCACAAAATCCTGCCTTGCCGATTGCACGACGACGGGCGCTCCACAGGCATAGACCTGATGTTGGGAAAGATCCTCGTAATCTTCCATGACTGCACGGTGAACAAAGCCGACCCGACCTTCCCATAGGTCGTCGGGGTGCGCTTCTGACAGGACAGGTATGAACGTGACGTTGTGACTTTTCGTCCAAGCCTCGGCAACGGAACTCAAATACAGATCCGAAGCCCTTCGCCCGCCCCAATAGAGAGTTATTTCACGACTCGATGCTTTTTCAAGTTCACGCTCAATCATGGCTTTGATCGGTGCGAACCCTGTGCCGCTGGCAACGAAGACCATTGGTTTGCTACTGTCTTCACGCACAAAAAAAGTACCTAGTGGGCCTTCAAGGCGCACCAGGTCGTTTTCTTTCATGACATTGAAAACGTGTTGGCTAAACGGGCCACCGTAATTCCTGAGATGCAATTCCAACACGTTGTCGTCGGGCACATTTGCCAGCGACAAACTGCGACGAATACCGCCTGGCATCACGACGTTGATATATTGCCCAGGCAAAAACCTGAAAGACTCCTTGGCAGGGAGGCGCAGGCGAATTCTCATCACATCCTCGGCCAGGCGCTCGAGACGATCGACACGGGAAACAAGCCGTCGAATAGGGATGTCTTGTGTTGCTTCCACCACCTCGCAGGCGATCGTCAATGCGGTTAAAGCCTTTGCCTGGCACAGGAGCGCGTAGCCCTGCTGCCGGTCCTCGTTGGAAAGTATCGCCATGCTGGACCCCGCATGATCGACCACCCCGTCGAGTACTTTGGCCCGACAGGTTCCGCAGATGCCATTTTGACAACTGTAGGGCAGTTGACACCCGCTTTTGAGGGCGGCAGCAAGTATCGTATCGTCTTGCTGCACCTCGAACGTGCGGTCGATAGGCTTCACATTGACCCGATGCGTCAATGTGGCGGACAGGCTGTCATTCATAGCGATTCACCCCTTTACAGAATGTTTTGTACATTGCTCTTTCTCGCGACAAGCTTGGGGGCGGTTCATTAACCGCGCACAATCAAGGCGTCCGCGGCAATCACACCGTGGGGCAATACAAACATTGGATTGATGTCGATTTCGGCTATATCGCCGCGCTGCTCCCAGGCAAACTGCGATAACGCCACCAACGCGCGGGCAACAGCATCGACGTCAAGGGGAAGCGCGCCCCGAACCCCGCGCATGATCACGCTGCATTGCAGTTCATCGAGCATTTCCATAGCGGTTGGCAGGCCGAAAGGAGCGATTCGACACGCGGAATCCTTCAGTACTTCCGCATAAATCCCACCTGCGCCGACTACCACCACTGGGCCAAATGAAGGATCCTTGACCACCCCGGCAATCAGTTCGAAGCCACCTGTCACCATCTCGGAAACGAGGACACCTTCAATGTGGGCGGCAGGCACATGCCGCTGCGCATTGGCCAACACCTGCTCGATCGCTGACTCAAGCTCCTGGGCGGTCCGAATGCCGACCTTTACGCCGCCTATTTCGGTTTTGTGCGCAATGTCCGCAGAGACAATCTTGACGACTAGTGGCGCTTTGACTTTGTCGAACAGCGCAGCGTCAAAACCCTTCACGATCAGGTCGGTTGTGACGGGGATACCGATGGAACGCAGCATTTCCTTGGACTCGACCTCGGACAACGATGCCCGACTGCCAACGGCGGTGCTAAGCGGTACAGAAGCTCGCTCTACTTTGAGCCCCTCATCCTCTTGCATCTGCAAAATGCGCGATTGAGTCCGCTTGAATCGCATCAGCATTGCGATAGCTTTGGCGGCTCGCGACGGCGAAGGCAACACCGGAATTCCCGCATCAGCGAATACACGCAGCGCCTCTGCAACCTGAACGCTGGGGGCTGAGGAAAAAACCAGGATCGGCTTCGATGCCGACGCGGCAATTCGGGCCAATACCTGGGCTGCCGCCAGGCTGCCAGAGGCGCCTGTGGTTGCCAGGTTAATGCAAAGCGATCCTACGGCAGGGTCTTCAAGCGTCGCGCTTACAGCGGCTTCCAACTTCTGCGCATTGGCCGCTGAAAAATACCCTGCGGTAAGGTCGATTGGATTATGGACGGCCCCGATGTTAGGTACGACCGCCAGCAGCTTTTGCTGGGTATCGTTACCAAGTTCACACAAGGTCAGACCTTCAGGCTCACCCGCATCTGCGAATACGATCGCAGACCCGCCCGATACCCCCATCACCGCGACACCCCCATTGTCCGGGTATTTTTTGCTTTCCAATGCCTTGAGGAAATCCACTGCTTCATGGATCTCTCTGATCTCGACGATCCCCGTTTGCTTGAACAGGGCACGATAGAAATCATAGACACCCGTCATGCTGGCGGTATGCGATGCGGCCGCTAGTGCGCCCTGCTCGGTGACGCCCCCCTTCCACAGCAGGATCGGCTTGCCGCGCGCCGTAGCCTTGCGGCCGATTTCCAACAGCGCACGACCGTCATTGGTTCCCTCGATATAGGCGACGATGGTGTGTGTCTCGTCATCATCAAGCAGCGCCTCAATGAGCTGTACCGTGTTGACATCGCTTTCGTTGCCCGTCGCGATGACATGCCGGAAACCAATACCGGCTTCGGCACATGCAAGGGCGATGCTGTAGCCGAATCCCCCGCTCTGCGTCACCAGCGATACCGACCCTTTCTCGAGTTTCGGTTCACGCGTAATGCTGCCGAATGCGGCGTAGACACGAGAATGGATGTTGGCAAAACCGAGGCAGTTGGGCCCGATAATACGCATGCCCGCCGCCCGGGCAATCGCGAGCATTTTCTCCTCACGGAGAATCCCTTCCGGACCGCTCTCTCGAAAGCCACCGCTCAGAACCACCGCAAAAGGAACCTTCTTCTGCGCACTCGATTCCAGCACGGCTAAAACGCCCTGCGCAGGAACGCCAACCACCACGAGGTCGACGTCGCCTTCGATATCGGCAACGGACCCATAGCACTTCAAACCTTCAAAGGTTTCGTATTTGGGATTCACCGGATAGATCGCGCCGGTGTATCCATTGCTCATCAGAGCTCTTACGGCCTGAGAGCCGGGACGTCCCGCATCCTCCGACACGCCTACAACCGCAATCGAACGTGGTTCAAGCAAGTTTTTGTAATTATTCATATCGGTACTGAAGCCCTTGATCGCTATCGAAAATCGGGAGACGAGGTAAAGAGATGCAGTCGTTTCTCTGCTCTCCCCAAAAGCAGAGCTGCCACGGTGCACTGTCGTCCGCAGCCGGACGAAAGTCAATTATTTTTGGAATAGGTTTCAATGAATGAAACCACAAACACCATCTTACACAAGCTTGCACCGGCGCTAACTCAGCACGAATCTGCCGCTCACAAGTTCCACCTATTGAAACTTGTGCTAATTATCAAAACACATGCTAGTATGATTTTGCGTCGACCGAGGGCACGCTACGGCCTCGTATGGACGGTTGATTTGTCCTGCATACATGCAGATTCAATAGGAGCATTGGTGATGATTTACACGCGCAGTGGGGCAGACGCCCTTGCAAATCGGAGCGTTATCGTTTCGCCCGGTACCGGAAACCAGCATTGGGGAACGACCTTCTTTGGCCCGCGGAGCTCTCAAGGGCGGGCCCCAGGCCCTCAGGCGACAATGTCTGAACTCAGAGCACACGAAGCAGTAGTGCCCCATTTCCACGGGGTGTCGATGTTTCAGTTGTTCATCGCTGGCAGTGGCACACTGGGTAATCGCGGTCAGGTGCTGGAACCGCTCACCGTCCAGTTCAAAGACCATCACACGGCTTACGGTCCGATCGTGGCGGGCCCGCAAGGGCTGTCCTTCGTCGCCATGCGGATGTACACCGGAAACTCCCAACCGGTCTATTTGAGTGAACCTGGCTACCGGGAACAACTGCGTCCCAGCAAACGCCGGCACCTGACGTCCGAGCCCATCAAGTTCTCCATTGCCCCTGTGATGCAGGCCCGCGAAGAAGCGAGTTGGGAACTGCTTTTTGAAGATGAGGCAGATGGCCTGCGCGCTCAGGTATTACGATTGGGCGCTGGTATGAAGGTGGACGGTCCGCCCCCTGGTATTGCATCGGGTTATTACGTTTTCGTCGGAAACGGCAGCGTACTGCATGGCGAAGAGGAGCTTCCTCTCTGGTCCATGATCGTCGTGGAATCAACTGAGGAAAAGTTCGAGATCCAAGCAGGCGACCAAGGTGCCGAGGTCCTCGTGCTCCAGTACCCCCGGGAAGAGATTTGAAGTAGGGGCCCCTCCGGCGGACTGACATTCGCTGGTCGTGTGCCCAACGTTAACGCGTAAGAAATACAGCTTCACCCTATCAAACAATAAACAAGTCTACGCCCCTGAGGGGGAGTAAAAGGCTTTGCACAATGGAGTTCGTTATGAGCATTGGCGTAACGTTCAATTTCAAAGGGCTGGTCGTGCCGATATCCGGCGCGCCCCCCAGCCGGCTATTCGCTACGACCGCTTTACCCACGCTGACACAACTCGACATGCCTGCACCGCACACAGCGATAAACACGACAAGCATCCATGTCTGTAGGAAACATTCGGATAGAAAAAGCACCAGTGTTCATGGAGCGCTCAAAAAACTCCAGCTCCGCAGCCTGCTGGCCTGTCTGGCCATTGGCGCCGCCAGCGTCGCTACAGGCGCATACGCCGGGCCACTCCCCCCCTCTTCAGCATTGGCCTACGACAAGCAGACCCAAGGCCCAGTACCCATCCCGGTATCGGAACGAGGCCTTCCAACGGTTACTGCTCAAACCTGGTTCAAAGCATCCAACGAAGGACGGATACTGGAAGGCGCCATATTTGACCGCGAGGGCAACCTGCTTTTCTGTGATGTTTCGGGTAAACGCGTACTTCGCCTCTCGCCGACCAAACAGCTTTCAATCGTAGCCACGATAGAGAACCTCTCCCCTGGCGGACTGGCATTTCATCCCGACGGACGTCTGTTCATCGCGGCTCTCGATCTGAACCGCAACCTCGGCGCGATTTTCGCGGTCAAACCCGATGGCACGGGAATGCAAACCATCATCGCGCAAGACGCCGGATTCATGCCCAATGACTTGGCGTTCAACAAACAGGGCGGTTTCTACTTCAGTGATTTCAAAGGTATCTCGACCGAGCCAAAGGGCGGGATCTATTACGTTTCTCCCGATCTTTCGCCTCCCGTTGTCGTCTTGCCGCATCTCTCGATGGCCAACGGCGTTACGCTAAGTCCAGACGGAAAAACGCTGTGGGCAACCGAATTTGGCCGCAACCTTCTGCATCGCATCGACCTGGCCAACGCTACTACCATCGCCACCATCAGTTCGTCCATCCCCTACCGTTTCACGGGGCCCTCCCCCGATTCGATGCGGGTCGACGCCGATGGCAATGTCTATGTGGCGATCTATGGGCAAGGTCGTGTAATGGTCTTTAACCAGATCGGTATCCCGATTGGTCAGGTGCTGCTGCCGGGGCGCGAACAAGGGCACAACCTGCTATCGACTAGCCTCGCCATTGATCCCAATACGAACACCTTGTACTCCGTCACCAGTGATGGAGATAAGGGGCAAGGAGCGACAATATTCAGTGCCAAGGTGTTCACCCATGGCTTGCCTCCGGCGTCATTCAAATGAGCCGCCTCAATGCTTGTTCCCAACACGTGTGTCCTATTGATCACATGGAGAAACCCTTATGACCCCTATTGGCGCAGAGCCTGACTCTTTGAATGCCAAGCGCGATACGACAAAAGCTTCGCGATGGGTATGTCGTATCTTTGCCATTGTATTACTGATACTCGGCCTGGCCCTTTCCATTGGCGGTGTCATCTTGGTTGCGGACGCAGGTTCTGCGTACTACCTGATCACCGGGCTGGCCTTCATCACAAGCGGTGTATTTCTCTGGCGCGGTGATGCGCGAGGGGTTTGGGTCTATGCCGCAATGCTGGTCTGGACCACGGCCTGGAGTTTGTGGGAGGTGGGTTTTAACGGTTGGCAACTGGCGCCCCGGCTCATTGGTCCGTTCGTTCTCGGCGCAGTTCTTCTGCTACCGCATTTCACCCGACTCACGCCTGCGCCGAACACCCGGAAGCTTCCGCGCGGCTGGCCATCGTTTGCCGGCGGCCTGGTCGCTGCAATCGCCTTGGGGAGCGTCAGTCACGCTTTCGGACCTGACGCACCGGACTTTCCGATGTTGAGACGCGGCTTGCAATCGCAGGCGCCAGCGAAACTGCCTGAACCAATGGCCAACAACGAACGTACCGACTGGCAAGCCTACGGCAACGACCAAGGTGGAACCCGCTTCAGTCCGCTAGCAGACATTGACACAACCAACGTCTCGAAGCTGGTCAAAGTCTGGGAAGCCGACATGGCACCGGTGAACGGCGATCTCAACGCCATCGAAGGCACCCCCATCATGATGGGTAGTTCCCTGTACGCGTGTGATGGCAATAACGGTATCCATGCATTCGATGCGGAAACCGGCAAAGAATTGTGGCGCCGCGACATTTCCAACGGCGTACCGCAGTCGGGCAAACCTTGTCGGGGTGTGGCGTACTACAAAGTGCCCGACGCCAATGGTTTTTGCTCAGAGCGCATCTACGCCCCCAGCCACAACCCCACGCTGGTGGCACTGGATGCGAAAACCGGTGAATATTGCCCAGGGTTTGGTAACAACGGCGCGGTCGATCTGACAAAGGGCGTCGCACCTTACCCACATGGCTTGTTCTACGTCAGCTCGGCACCGCAAGTTATCCGCGGCAAGATTGTCGTCGGTGGTGGCATTCCCGACGGGCAATATTGGGGTGGTCCGTCCGGCGTCATCAGGGCGTTTGATGCGGTGACAGGCGAACTCGCCTGGGCCTTTGATGCCGGCGCGCCGAATCGTCTCGGCCTGCCACCTGAAGGGCAGTATTACACGCCTTCCACGCCCAACAGCTGGGCCCCCATCAGCGCGGATGAGAAGCTCGGTCTCGTCTATTTGCCAGTGGGCAACGCGACACCTGATGCTTACGGTGGGCAGCGCCGTCCCTATGACGAGGATATCTCCAGTGCGGTGATCGCTCTCGACGCGGAGACGGGTCGACTGCGCTGGAAATTCCAGGCCACGCACCACGACATCTGGGATTATGACGTCGCTTCTCAGCCCACTCTGTTGAATTGGCCTACCGCAAAGGGCATGCGGCCAGCGCTGATCCAACCGACCAAGCGCGGCGAAATTTTCGTGCTCGACCGCGAGACTGGCGAACCGATCAAGGCGGTGGAAGAACAGCCTGTGCCTCAGCGTGACATTGCCAAAGGCGAATGGCTGTCCCCTACCCAACCTGCCTCTGTCGAGCTCCCTGCTTTCAGGGGGCCTCAACTGCGCGAAAAAGACATGTGGGGTGCGACGCCGATCGACCAAATGGTTTGCCGGATCATGTTCAAACAATCGCGCTACGAGGGCCAATTCACGCCCATCACGCTCGACAAGAATGTCTTGATCGATCCCGGTTCAATGGGTGGTGTGAACTGGAATGGCATCTCGCTGGACGTTGATCGCGGGCTGATGATCGTCAACTGGACTCAGGTCCCTGACCGAATCGAATTGGTAACACGCGAAGAAGCAACGCAACGCAATTTCAAGATTGCACCTGGTCTGGACGCAGGGGGACAAGCAGAGCAGCCTATGCTTGACACGCCATACGGCGCTTATCGGGTCAACTTCCTTTCGCAGCTTGGCATTCCTTGCAATGCGCCACCTTGGGGCCTGATTGGCGCTGTTGATCTTGTCAGTGGCAAGCTCATCTGGTCCAAGCCATTCGGCTCACCGCGTGACATTGGTCCGTTCGGTCTGCCGACCCTGGTTTCCATCCCGATCGGTACACCGACCGCCGGTGGCGCCGTGACGACCCGTGGCGGCCTGGTATTTATCGGCGGTGCAGCAGAGCATACGTTCCGTGCCCTGGATGCAGCCACCGGCCGGGAGCTGTGGAGCAGTCGCCTGGCCACCAGCGCCAATGCCACGCCCATGACCTACCGCAGTCCGGTCAGCGGAAGGCAATTTGTGGTGGTCGCCGAGGGTGGGCGTCCGCATTATCGTACGAAGCCTGGTTCGAAGCTGGTTGCCTTTGCAATTCCAGACAGCAAGTGATCGCTGCTGACAATAGCTGATCGACTAAGGAGTCAGTCCATCGTGACCTGTCTCCAAAGTCTTGGATTGGGCAAATCTGCCTGTCTCTGAAATGGGCTATATCCATTTCAATATCAAAGCGCCCGATGCACTTGCATCGGGCGCTTTGTATTTCTGGGAGCGTGGTAATTCCTGCCACATACCCCTCTGCACAGAAACATCACCCTTCACTAAAACTGAAGCCCTCACCTCTAAATCCGCCTTTCGCCGCGATGAGCCCATCCCTATGGTTAATCCACTGGCGGCAGTCACTTCGCCCTGCCAGTGAATCGAGGAGATACGATGGTCGACGTTCTGGTGATAGGTGGCGGCAACGCTGCGTTATGTGCCGCATTGATGGCACGAGAGGCAGGCGCCAGCGTAACGCTGCTGGAAGGCTCGCCGAAAGTATGGCGCGGCGGAAATTCGCAGCACACGCGCAACCTGCGCTGCATGCACGATGCGCCTCAGGATGTGCTGGTCGATGCCTATCCCGAAGAAGAATATTGGCAGGATCTGCTTAAAGTCACCGGTGGCCTTACCAACGAGAAACTGGCGCGCATCGCCATTCGTGCCTCGTCATCTTGCCGTGATTGGATGCGTTCACATGGCGTGCACTTTCAGCCGCCCTTGTCGGGTGCTCTTCATGTGGCTCGCACCAACGCGTTTTTCATGGGCGGCGGAAAGGCACTGGTCAATGCCTACTTTCGCAGCGCCGAACGCCTGGGCGTGAAGATCCGTTATGACGCTCAGGTCACTGACATAGAACTGGAAAACGGTGCTTTCGTCGCAGCTCATCTGGCCGAACGCGAGGTAGATGGACAACGATTGCCAGCGGAGCGTATCGAAGCACGCGCCTGCGTCCTGGCGGCTGGCGGGTTTGAATCCAATCGCGAATGGTTACGGGAGGCTTGGGGGCAAAACGAGCGCGGTGAATGGCCATCGGACAATTTCCTTATTCGCGGCACCCGCTTCAATACCGGTGTGTTGTTGCGACGGATGCTCGATCTTGGCGCCGATGCAGTCGGCGACCCGACCCAGGCACATATGGTTGCCATCGACGCCCGGGCTCCGCTTTACGACGGCGGTATCTGTACCCGCATCGACTGCGTGTCCCTGGGCGTGGTTGTCAACCGCGATGGCGAACGGTTTTACGATGAGGGTGAGGATTTCTGGCCCAAGCGTTATGCGATTTGGGGCCGTCTGGTTGCGGGACAACCCAACCAGCAGGCCTACTCGATTATCGACCAACAGGCGCTTGGCCGCTTCATGCCGCCGGTGTTCCCTGGAACCACAGCCCGGACGTTGCCAGAACTTGCTCGCCTGTTGAACTTGCCGCAAACGCAGTTCGTTAAAACCATCGAAGACTACAACAACGCTTGCCATGTCGGCACGTTCGACCACACCACGCTCGATGACTGCCATACCGAAGGACTTACTCCCGCCAAGACGCACTGGGCAAGGCCGCTCACCAAACCACCCTACTACGCCTACCCCCTCAAGCCAGGTGTCACCTTTACCTATCTCGGCTTGGCGACCGACGAAACGGCAGCCGTGCACTTTGATGGCAAGGCCAGCCCGAACCTGTTTGTCGCCGGAGAAATGATGGCTGGCAACGTACTGGGCAAGGGTTATACCGCGGGTATTGGCATGGCCATCGGTACCGCCTTCGGACGAATCGCCGGCGTACAGGCCGCGCTTTGTGCGGGGTTTGGTCTTTCTCCTGTGAACTCGGAGCTTCAACATGCAGCTGTTTGATCCCCAGGTATCCAGCCAACTGATCCCGGTCCTCAACCTGCAGGAAACCGAAGTCGAACGGCAGATGACCATTTGCAATGCCTGCCGCTATTGCGAAGGTTTCTGTGCCGTATTCCCCGCAATGACCCGGCATCTGGAATTCGGCCAGGCCGACATTCATTACTTGGCGAACCTTTGCCACAACTGCGGCGCGTGCCTGTCGGCCTGCCAATACGCTGCCCCGCACGAATTTGCAGTCAACGTACCCAAAGCCATGGCCAAGGTACGGCTGGAAACCTACACCAATTACGCCTGGCCGCAGCCACTGGGTAAATTGTACCAACGCAACGGCCTTACCTTGGGGCTGGCTTCAGGCGCTGGGTTGGCGCTGTTCCTGTCGCTTACCTTGATGATCATGGGCAACCTGTTCGTTGCCATGCCAGGCGGTAACTTCTACGGGATTTTCCCACACAACACGTTGGCACTGATGTTCAGCGCGGTGTTCGGTTTTGCCGTGTTGGCCCTGGGCATCGGCGTGCGTCGATTCTGGCGCGAAATCTCACCCGCCGAGGCACCTCTGCCGTTGAAAGCCAGTGCAGCACTGGAGGCCGGCGCCAACGTCGCACAACTCAAGTACCTGGACGGCGGACATGGAGAAGGCTGCAACAACGCCGACGACGCATTCACCCTATGGCGCCGCCGCTTTCACCACCTCACCTTCTATGGGTTCATGCTGTGCTTCGCAGCCACAGGCGTTGCCACTCTTTATCATTTTTTGCTGGATTGGTCGGCGCCCTACCCGGTTTTAAGCCTGCCAGTGCTGCTCGGCATCTTCGGTGGCGTAGGTCTGCTGATCGGCCCTGCAGGTTTGCTCTGGATGAATCTGCGGCGTAACCCGCAGCAAGGGGACGAGAATCAGAAACCGATGGATCGTGGCTTCATCGCGCTTCTGTTCCTGGTCAGCGCCAGTGGCCTGGCATTGCTTGCCGGGCGCGAAACCAGTGCGTTGGGCTTGTTGCTGGCCATCCACCTGGGTCTGGTCATGGCGTTCTTCCTGACCATGCCCTATAGCAAATTCGCCCACGGCATATTCCGCAGCGCTGCGTTGCTGAAATACACCATTGAAAAACGCCAACCCAACCCGATCAGTGCGGCCGGCGAATGACCGGTATTTTCAAGAGCGTGCCGACGGCATCATCGGCGCCGCTAAGTTGAAAGCAACCTTCATAGCAATCACAAGGAGAGCATTACCGATGCTCAAATAAATTACCGAGCTGATTCGCAAGAACAGACGAGGCATGAGTTAGGTCCCGTCTTCTCATCAACTTACCGTGTGTCACGTCAAGCTCGACGTCTTTACAAACCCAGACTCCAGTCGCTCTTCGCTGGGATCAACCCGTTGCAGACATTCTTTAATGCTCTTCCGGGCGGAAGATCAACCTGAAGATGTGTTCGATTATCTGACTAATAAAAACAAAAGCAGAGATTATCATGACCACTCATTTGAACTGCAACACGCTTAATACTTCCGTCGCATTGCTGCTGCTTTGCGGAGCGGCCAACAGTCATGCACAAGAAGCCTTCAGTCCTGAGTCCCCTTGGATGTTGGGAGACTGGGGCGGCCTACGCACAGAATTGCTGGAAAAAGGTTATACCTTTAATGTGCTCTACACGGGCGACGCCGCGACGAATCTGGCCGGTGGCTACGACTCGCACACCACGGCGCGGTATACCGACCAACTTGCACTGATGAGCAATTTTGACCTTGAGAAAATACTCGGTTGGGAAGGCGCTGATTTTCAATTCACGATATCGGATCGTAACGGGCGCAATCTCACCAATGATGTCATCACCGATCCTCGGGTGGGCGGCATCAGTCAGGTTCAAGAGGTATACGGGCGCGGCCAGACCTGGCGGCTTACGCAACTCTGGTATCGTCAGAAGTTCTTTGACGGCGGGCTGGATATCAAACTGGGCCGCATGAATTTTGGCGAGGACTTCGGCAGCTTTCCCTGCAAATTCCAGAACTTGGCGTTCTGCGGCGCGCAGCCGGGTAACTGGGCCGGCGATATCATTTATAACTGGCCAATCACCCAATGGGCGGGCCGCGTAAAGGTCGCGTTGAGCGATAACACTTATGCGCAGATTGGTGCGTACGAGCAGAACCCGTCCTACCTGGAAATAGGTAACGGCTTCAAACTCAGCGGCAGCGGCAATGAGGGTACCTTGGTACCTGTCGAGCTGGTCCATACCACATCGCTGGGAGCCGGACGGCTGCCAGGGGAATATCGCCTAGGCGCGTATTACAGCAGCCGTGACGCAAATGACGTCAACACAGAAGAAAACGGCATAGCCAAATCCCGCGACAGTAAATACGGCGCATGGATTGCCGGGCAACAACAAGTCTGGAAAGATCCGGACTTCGCCGCTCGCGGGCTGACGGTGTTTGCCTATGCCACCGTGCATGACAAAGCCACCAATATGATCGATCGTTATGCGCAAGTAGGCGCTTACTACACGGCCCCCTTCAAATCTCGCCCGAATGACGAAATCGGCATCGCCATCGCCAGTCTCCATGTGAATAACCGCTTCACAGATCATCAGCAGCAACTGAATGACCGGGCGGGTGTCAGCGATTATGACGACCCCCGCTACACACCGACACAAAGCTCAGAAACCAACATGGAAATTTACTATGGCTTTGGCGTGACCAAGTGGCTGACCGTGCGCCCCAACCTGCAATTTGTAGGCAATCCTGGCGGAGTCAGCGAGGTCAGGGATGCGTGGGTGGCCGGTTTGAAATTCGAGACCAGCCTGTAAGGGGGTTCTCCCAATGCACTTTATTTTCGTACAAACATGGGAGAGCACGACAATGACATTTTGTGCCCTGCAGAATCGAGTTCAATCGTTCGCGAAGTGCTTCGCTGCCCTGGTTGCTAAATTGTCGAGTCACTCGTTCTCGTACTTGGAGCAGTTTCCTGAAGCCGTCCTATTATCCGACCGTACGGCAGCAAAAGACGAGGTATGACAACCGAAACACGGCGTCGTGGGTTGGGCGCGCCTTGGAACGCTGCAAAATGATCCCAACCAAACTCAGAAATATGTACCTGACAAACGTCTCATCACTTGATAGGAGTACTTTCATGTCTTGGTCCAAACCTGCTTACACCGACCTGCGTATCGGTTTTGAAGTCACCATGTACTTCGCAAACCGTTAAGTTTGTACCTGATGGACAGCGCCTCGGTCTGCCGAGGCGTTTTATTTTCGGTTCCAGAATGATGGAGCAACCATGTTCGTCCAGATTCTAGGTTCTGCCGCCGGTGGCGGTTTCCCCCAGTGGAACTGCAACTGCGCCAACTGCGCAGGTTTTCGCGACGGCAGCCTGCGGGCCCAGGCGCGCACCCAATCGTCCATCGCCCTGTCCGATGACGGTGTGAACTGGGTGCTGTGCAACGCCTCTCCGGACATTCGCGCCCAGCTCCAGGCGTTTGCCTCGATGCAGCCGGGCCGGGCCCTGCGCGACACCGGCATTGGCGCGATCATCCTGATGGACAGCCAGATCGACCACACCACCGGCCTGCTCAGCCTGCGCGAAGGCTGCCCGCATCAGGTCTGGTGCACCGACATGGTCCATGAAGACCTGAGCACCGGTTTCCCGCTGTTCAACATGCTGACCCACTGGAACGGCGGGCTGAGCTGGAACCGTATCGAACTCGACCAGTTTTTCACCATCCCGGCCTGCCCGAACCTGCGCTTCACCCCGTTACCATTACGCAGCGCCGCACCGCCCTATTCACCGCATCGCTTCGACCCGCACCCGGGCGACAACATCGGGTTGATCGTCGAAGACCTGAGCACGGGTGGCAAGCTGTTCTATGCCCCGGGCCTGGGCAAGATCGACGAGTCGTTGCTGGAGATCATGGCCGGCAGCGATTGTCTGCTGGTGGACGGCACGGTGTGGGACGACGATGAAATGCAACGCCGTGGCGTCGGCACCCGCACTGGCCGGGAAATGGGTCACCTGGCCCAGAATGGTCCGGGCGGCATGCTCGAAGTGCTGGAGCATTTGCCGAAGCAGCAGCGCAAGGTGCTGATCCACATCAACAACACCAACCCAATCCTCGATGAAGACTCCCCCGAGCGGGCCGAGTTGGTGCGACGCAATGTCGAAGTCGCTTACGACGGCATGAGTATCGAACTGTAGGAGCGCCCGAAATGACTGACACACCATTGACCACCGCAGAGTTTGAAGCAGCCTTGCGCGCCAAGGGCGCGTATTACCACATCCATCACCCGTATCACGTGGCGATGTATGAAGGCCGCGCGACTCGCGAGCAGATCCAGGGCTGGGTCGCGAACCGTTTTTACTACCAGGTGAATATCCCGCTCAAGGATGCCGCGATCCTGGCCAACTGCCAGGACCGGGAGATCCGCCGCGAGTGGATTCAGCGCCTGCTCGACCATGACGGCGCTCCCGGCGAAGACGGCGGCATCGAAGCCTGGTTGCGGCTGGGCCAGGCGGTGGGCCTGGACCCCGATCAACTGCGCTCCCAGGAGCTGGTGCTGCCCGGGGTGCGTTTCGCCGTGGATGCCTATGTCAACTTCGCCCGCCGGGCCTGCTGGCAGGAAGCCGCCAGCAGCTCGCTGACCGAACTGTTCGCCCCGCAGATCCACCAGTCGCGCCTGGACAGTTGGCCCCAGCACTACCCATGGATCGACCCGACCGGCTATGAGTACTTCCGCACCCGCCTGGGCCAGGCCCGACGTGACGTGGAACATGGCCTGGCGATCACCTTGCAGCACTACACCACCCGCGCAGGGCAGGAACGCATGCTGGAGATTCTCCAGTTTAAACTGGACATCCTCTGGAGCATGCTCGACGCCATGAGCATGGCCTATGAATTGAACCGCCCGCCCTACCACAGCGTGACCGGGAAACGGGTGTGGCACAAAGGGATCACCTTATGAGTTTCGACCGCAGCAAAACCCCGCGCTGGCGCCCCGGCTATCGCTTCCAGTACGAACCGGCCCAGAAAGGCCACGTGCTGCTCTATCCTGAAGGCATGATCAAGCTGAACGACAGCGCTTCTTTGATCGGCGGCCTGATCGACGGTGAACGGGATGTCGCGGCCATCATCGGTGAGTTGGCGAAGCAGTTTCCCGGCGTGCCGGAACTCGGCGACGACATCGAGCAATTCATGGAGGTCGCCCGTGCACAGCACTGGATCGAACTTGCCTGAGAACACGGGTCTGCCGCCCAAGCCTGAAGTCGGCTTGCCGCTGTGGTTGCTGGCGGAGCTGACCTATCGTTGCCCGCTGCAATGCCCGTACTGCTCCAACCCGCTGGACTTTGCCGAGCAAGGCAAGGAGCTGAGCACCGAGCAATGGTTCAAGGTCTTTCGCGAAGCCCGCGAGATGGGCGCCGCGCAGCTGGGCTTTTCCGGCGGCGAGCCGTTGGTGCGCCAGGACCTGGCCGAGTTGATCGACGAGGCACGCCGGCTGGGTTTCTATACCAACCTGATCACCTCCGGCATCGGCTTGACCGAGCAGAAAATCAGCGACTTCAAGAAGGCCGGCCTCGACCATATCCAGATCAGTTTCCAGGCCAGCGACGAGCAGGTGAACAACCTCCTGGCCGGTTCGAAGAAAGCCTTCGCGCAAAAACTGGAAATGGCCCGGGCGGTAAAGGCCCACGGTTATCCGATGGTGCTGAACTTCGTGACCCATCGGCACAACATCGACAAGATCGATCGCATCATCGAGCTGTGCATCGCCCTGGAAGCCGACTTCGTCGAGCTCGCCACGTGCCAGTTCTATGGCTGGGCGCAGCTCAACCGCGTCGGCCTGCTGCCCACCCGGGAGCAACTGGTACGCGCCGAGCGTGTCACCAACGAATACCGCGCCAAGCTGGAAGCGCAAGGCAATCCGTGCAAGCTGATCTTCGTCACGCCGGACTACTACGAAGAACGCCCCAAGGGCTGCATGAACGGCTGGGGCAGCATTTTCCTCACCGTCACGCCGGACGGCACGGCATTGCCCTGTCACGGTGCCCGCCAGCTGCCGGTGCAATTTCCCAACGTGCGCGACCACAGCATGCAGCACATCTGGTACGACTCGTTCGGCTTCAACCGCTTCCGCGGTTATGACTGGATGCGCGAACCGTGCCGCTCCTGCGATGAAAAAGAAAAGGACTTCGGAGGCTGCCGCTGCCAGGCGTTCATGCTCACGGGCGACGCCAGCAACGCCGACCCGGTGTGCAGCAAGTCCGAACATCACGGGGTGATTCTCAAGGCGCGTGAAGACGCCGAGCACGCCACGCAAACCATCGAACAATTGGCCTTTCGCAATGAACGAAACTCGCGCCTCATCGTTAAGGGCTGATCGTCTCAGCGACAGAAATGACTGACTGATCGACGATCGATTCGAACGGTAACGTCCGACACGCAGCAAATACCACGTGCGACACCTGAGGGATTCAAGTTCTCGGCGTCGCAGATGGCGCATCATTGGTGAGTAAAGCTCAGCACTGCATCAATAGCTCACAGGCTAATCAATTAAAAAATAGCCTGTAGAATATCCCCATACCGACAACAAAATCATTCCAGATATCGAGTAGGCATCTTAGTCCTTGCCGTCCTCGATCATCTTGCGTCATCTGCACGCTCCCAAGCCAATGCGTTATTAGGCTGAAACAGCTTATTTAAAACCTTACCTATTTAACGGTTCAGAACAAGCTTATAGCTATTCTCGGACCCCCAAAGAATTCAGGACATTTATGAACCTTGCAAAACTAACAGCTTCCATCATTTTAATCACCGGCCTGGCTGGCTGTGCGACTGAACTTCCGACGCTTAAGGATGGCGAATCCATTGTCAACCTTCACGAGCAGATCGGTGATGAAATGCTGGCCAGACGCCTGGATACACAACGCGCAGAGAACCTGACTTATTTCAAAGTATCGCCAGGGGCGCACACGATGGAAGTTGGGGTAGTTACCAAGGGCTACCAGGAAAGCCAACACCGCTGTGTTGCCACCCTGTCCTATGACAATTTTTTACCGAATGAACGTTACACCCTGATGGAAAGTAGTGCGGGGAAAGAGGTAAAAATTGAACTTATGGACAGTAAAGGTAATACCTTGGCTCAAACTGACAAGATGCCCTGCTTGTAATTAACCGCCGTGTAAATGACAGCGCGGCGTCACCACTCAGCACGTAATATCATGATAGTGTCATTCACTGCTAATACAAAACGCCCGGCCTATCGCCGGGCGTTTTTGTTTAGTCGTCGTCCTCAGAGTTTGTGCACGCCCCGCTCGTCCCATCCGCCACCCAGTGCACGATACAAGTTCACTTCAGCCTGCAACTGCGCAAGGCGATCGTTGATCAGCCTTTGTTGGTTGCTAAACAGCGAGCGCTGCGCGTCCAAAAAGGTCAGGTTGCTGTCCACGCCGATTCGATAACGACGCTCGGCAAGCCGATAGTAATCCTGGCTGGCGTTGACGAGGTCATTCTGTGCCTGCAACTGATCGACGTAGGTTTTACGTGCGGTCAATCCGTCGGAGACTTCCTGGAAGGCGGTCTGGATAGCTTTCTCGTAGTTGGCCACGCCAATATCTTTCTGAATCTCCGAGTAATTCAGGCTGGCGCGTAACGCGCCTGCGTTGAAAATCGGCAAGCTGATGGTAGGGGTAAACGCCCAACTGCCTGAGCCGCTCTTGAATAACCCATCCAGATTCGCGCTCGAGGTGCCGGCATTTGCCGTAAGGCTGATGCTAGGGAAAAACGCCGCCCGCGCCGCGCCGATGTTAGCGTTAGCGGCCAATAGCGAATGCTCGGCGGCAAGGATATCGGGGCGACGGGTGAGTAAATGACTGGGCAGACCGGCCGGTACGTTGGCGAGCAGATCGCCATCCAAGGACTGCGGCTCCGGCAAATCGGCGGGCAGTCCTGTGCCAAGAAGAAGCACCAACGCATTCTCATCTTCGGCCACTCGGCGCCGGTAGTTTGCCAGGCTCGCCCGCGCACCTTGCACCGAAGTACGCGCCTGTGCGAGATCAAGCGCCGAAGCCACACCCACCTGATTACTGCGGGTGGTCAGACGTAAGCTCTCCTCGTAGGCGTCCAGCGTGTTCTCGGTGAGCTTGAGCAATTCACGGTCGGCTTGCCAGGTGAGATACGCATTGGCCACGCTCGAAACGATGCTGATCTGGGTCGAGCGTCGGGCCTGGGCGGTAGACAGATAAGTTTCCAGAGCCTGCTGGCTTAGACCGGCGATGCGACCAAACAGATCCAACTCGTACGAACTGATTCCCAGGTTGACGTCATATTGGCTGGAAATACTGGCCTGACCGGACTGCGCCTGAGCGCTCGGCAGTCGCTGTCGTGTTCCGCTGGCGTTGGCGCCAATCGCCGGAAACAGGTCAGCTCTCTGGATTCGGTACTGCGCCCGGTACGCCTCAACGTTCAGTGCCGCGACCTTCAGGTCACGATTATTGACCAAGGCGATCTGGATCAATCGCTGCAATGCCGGATCGTGGAAAAACTCGCGCCACCCCTGCTCCACAGCGGCCTGGTCGGCAGCGTTGGTTGCCTGATAGGCAGGACCCTGCGGATACTGCGCAGCAACTGGAGCCTGCGGTCGCTGATACTCCGGGATCAGTGAGCAACCACTCAGAATAGCGGCGCTGATCGCGAGACCGATTAAAGAGCGAGTCATTGGCCTGCCTCCTCACACATAGCAGTTTCGTCCTGCTTCTTGCGGCTGCCTTTAAACAAGGTTGAAACGGAAACGAAGAACAGGGGAACCCAAAAAATCGCCAGAACGGTGGCCGTTATCATGCCGCCGATCACCCCCGTGCCGATGGCGTGTTGACTGCCAGAGCCGGCTCCGCTGGAAATGGTCAGAGGTAGCACGCCGAGAATGAATGCCAAGGACGTCATCACGATCGGACGCAGACGCATACGACAAGCCTCGACCGTTGCTTCCAGCAACGGTGTACCTTTTTCATTCAATTCCTTGGCAAACTCGACGATCAGGATCGCATTCTTCGCCGCCAACCCCACCGTCACCAACAGACCCACTTGGAAGAACACGTCGTTCGACAGTCCCCGCAATGCCGTGGCCATTAGCGCGCCGATGACCCCAAGAGGCACGACCAAGATGACCGCAATCGGTATCGACCAGCTTTCATAGAGTGCCGCCAGACATAGAAACACGACGAGAATCGATAGCGCGTACAGAGCCGGCGCTTGTGAACCAGAAAGACGCTCTTCATAGGACAACCCAGTAAAAGAGATGCCTACGCCGGGCGGCAGTTGTTCTGCAATTCGCTCGACCTCCGCCATCGCCTGGCCAGAGCTGTAACCCGGGGCGGGAGTCCCGAGAATTTGCTCGGCAGGAACGCCGTTGTAGCGCGACAGTTTTGGTGATCCGAAGATCCACTCGGCACTCGCAAATGCCGAGAACGGGACCATCTGACCTTGGTTGTTACGCACGAACCATTTACTCAGATCCTCTGCGGTGCTGCGCGAGTCAGGTTGACCCTGTACGTAAACCCGCTTAACTCGGCCGCGATCAACGAAATCGTTCACATAACTACTGCCGTATGCCACTGACAGCGTGGTGTTGATATCGGCCAGAGAAATGCCCATCGCCCGCGCACGCTCGTCGTCGATGGTCAGGTGGTATTGTGGCTCGTCGGCCAAGCCGTTTGGGCGAACGCCAGCGAGGACCGGGCTCTGGGCAGCCAGCTCAAGAAACTTGCCGCGTGCCTCCATGAGTTTTTGATGGCCCACGCTATCCTGGTCCTGCAGGTAGAAATCGAAGCCGGTGGCGTTACCCAACTCCAGTACCGATGGCGGAACCACCGCATATACCAGGGCGTCTCGGTACTTCAGGAACTCTTGCTGGGCACGCTGGGCAATTTTGAACACAGTATTGTCACTGTCTCGTTCATCCCATGGCTTCAGGTTGACGAACGCAATCCCTGAATTCTGCCCGCGGCCCGCAAAGTTGAAGCCGTTAACGGTGAAAACTGTAGCAACGGCTTTACCTTCTCCGTGCTCTTTGTCCAGCAGGTATTGAGTCATGCGATCAAGCACTTTTTGCGTGCTCTCAGCCGAGCTGTTGGCCGGCGTCTGCACCTGCGTGAAAATCAAACCCTGATCTTCATCGGGCAGGAACGAGGTCGGTATCCGGGCGAACATCCAGATCGTGCCGGCGACGATTACCAGGTAAACCATAAAGCCCGGCACCCTATGCCGGATGATCTGGCCTACGCCCTGCTCATATCCGTTGACGCAGGCATCGAACCGTCTGTTGAACCATCCAAAAAAACCGCGCTTGGGCTGACCGTGCTTTGTCGGATCGATTGGCTTGAGCAGCGTGGCGCAAAGCGCCGGGGTGAATACCAAAGCAACAAATACCGAAAGCGCCATGGCCGATACGATAGTGATCGAGAACTGCCGGTAGATCACGCCAGTGGAGCCACCAAAGAAAGCCATGGGCAACAGCACCGCCGAAAGCACCAAGGCAATACCCACAAGCGCTCCCTGGATCTGCCCCATCGATTTGCGCGTGGCCTCCCTGGGTGACAGGTGCTCCTCCGCCATCACCCGTTCGACGTTTTCAACCACCACAATCGCATCGTCGACGAGTAATCCAATCGCCAGGATCATGCCGAACATGGTCAAGGTATTGATAGAGAAGCCGGCCGCGGCAAGGACGCCGAAGGTACCTAACAACACAACGGGCACTGTCAAAGTCGTAATGATGGTGGCGCGCAGATTTTGCAAAAACAGCAGCATGACCAGAAAGACCAGAACCACCGCCTCGCCCAGTGTATGCATCACTCCGCTGATGGATTCGGTGACCACCGGCGTCGTGTCATACGGGTACACCGCTTCAATTCCGGCCGGGAAGAATGGTTTCAGTCGGTCGACCGTGGCGCGAATCGCCTTGGCGGTATCAAGGGCGTTGGCGCCTGTGGCCAAGCGGATGGCGATACCCGAGGCAGGCTTGCCATTGGCTTGGGCGTTGATGCTGTAGTTTTCACCGCCCAAACTGATATCAGCCACATCACTCAGGCGCACCTGGGAGCCGTCGCTATTGACCTTAAGCAAAATGTCACCAAATTGCTCGGAGGTCTGCAGTCGCGTCTTACCGATGATAGTTGCGGTAAACACCGTACCTTTGCGCGCAGGAAGACCACCGATCGTGCCCGAAGCTACCTGTACGTTCTGCGCCTCAATCGCCTCGGTCACGTCGACTGGTGTCAACTGGAACTGGTTCAGTTTGGCCGGGTCCAGCCAGACTCGCATGGCGTATTGCGTGCCCCAAATCTGAAAGTCACCGACACCTGAAGTCCTCGAAATCGGGTCCTGGATGTTTGAGACGATGTAGTTGGATAGATCCTCCTTGGTGTGTTTTCCATCGGTGGAAACCAGACCGATGAACATCATGAAATTCTGTTGGAATTTTGTGACGCGAAGGCCTTGCTGCTGCACTTCACGCGGCAACAGTGGCGTGGCCAGGTTCAGCTTGTTCTGCACCTGAACCTGGGCAATATCCGGGTTGGTACCCTGGTTGAAGGTCACGATGATTCGCATGCTGCCATCGGCATTACTCTCCGAAGAGATGTAGCGCAGATTGTCGATGCCGTTCATCTGCTGCTCGATTACTTGCACAACGGTATCTTGCACTGTCTGCGCGGAAGCACCGGGGTAAGAAACCTGAATCGCGACAGCGGGTGGTGCGATGTCAGGATATTGATTGATCGGCAAATTGAGGATCGACAATGCCCCAACGAGCATGATGATCAGCGCAAGCACCCACGCGAAGATCGGTCTATCAATAAAATACTTCGACATCATCTACTCCGACTTAGCGCTGGTGTTTACCGCTACAGGGGCTCTGTTCGCCTCATCTGTCATCGCTTCCTGAGCGACCACGGAGCTCCCCGGCTTAATGAACTGAAGCCCTTCGACGATGACTTTGTCTCCGGCGCTCAAACCGCTTTCCACCAGCACATTCGCACCGACGGTGCGGCCAACCTTGAGCTGGCGTTGCTCGACTTTGTTATCGGCGGTAACGACCATGGCGGTCGGGGTGCCCTTGAGATCCCGGGTCACACCAATCTGTGGAGCAAGAATGGCCTGCTCGGCGACTCCCTCCTGCAACCGCGCATGCACAAAAATCCCGGGCAGCAGCAAGTGATCGGGGTTGGGGAACACGGCGCGCAGGGTGACCGAACCGGTTGCTTCGTCGACCGAGACTTCTGAAAATTCCAGCGAACCCTGCAGCGGATACTGGCTACCGTCCTGAAGTGTCAGGCTGACTTTCGCAGCCCTGTCAGCAGTTTTCTGCAACTGCCCGCTTTCAAGAGCCCGACGCAGTTTGAGCACCTCGCCATAAGGCTGAGTGACATCGACATAAATGGGGTCGAGTTGCTGGATAATCGCAAGGGGCGCTGCTTGGCCATTAGAAACTAGCGCACCCTCGGTCACAGCCGAACGTCCAATTCGCCCGCTGATGGGCGCGAACATTTTGGTATATCTCAGATTGATCTGGGCGCCCTTGACTTGTGCCTCTGCCTGCATCTGCTGAGATCGAGCAGTGTCATACTCCTGCTTGCTCACCGCCTGCTCATCGATCAGTTGGCGATACCGGGTGGTCAGCGAGCGAGATTGCTCCAAACTGGCCTGCGCACTGGCGAGCGTCACCTCGTAAGTTGATGGATCGATCTGATAAAGCTGCTGACCAGCCTTGATATCTGCGCCTTCCTTGAACAAGCGTTTCAGGACGATGCCATCCACCTGCGGCCGAACCTCAGCAAGGCGGTAGGCACTGGTACGCCCGGGCAGGTCGTTGAACAAGGTCACCGCCTGAGGTTTCAGGGTCACCACACTGACTTGAGGGGCTTGCGCCGGGGTAGCAGCAGCCTGCTCCTTGTTGCATCCACTGAGCATCGTGGCAAAAGCAATGGCGGTCACCAAGGCAGGAAAGATAGGCTTGAATGGCATAAAGTCCTCGAACATCGCGCTGAAAAATGCGCGCATGAGTTTGCAAACTGCCGCAGCACAGGCTGAAACAGCGGCTGACGGCAATGGGGAGAAAGAGTTCGGCAAGTACGCGCAAGAGGCGCGGTGCGAAGATCAAGCTTATTGACCGGGTCAAATAAAACCCGACGAGCCAATGCGCTGCGCATTGGATTGTTATGTAGGCATGCTAACAATCGAGGGGCCTGAGGATTAGCCCGACTTTACTGAAATCACCAATGAGTGATATTCAGCAATAAAATGGTTTCAGAATTTTGCAGATTACTCGCAACGCTCTATATCCAGCGATTAACGCAGGACAGCATTTCGATTAGTGAGTTTTGATCAGCTTTGGCCTCTAATGCGTGCAGCGCATCGGCGAGGCTCATATCCTGCAGGAGCTTCCAACTCAAGTCTTCTACGACTCTGCCATGGATAACTCACGGGAAAATCTGGGTTCAAGCTGACAAGTTTCGTGGATCGTTGACGTCCGCAACTTCAGACTTCCACCCGCTCGCCCATTCAGGACGGCCTGCATCTCCCCAAGCACCGCCATCGCCACACTTTCCGGGGTGTCCCCACCCAAATCCAAACCCATTGGATAGTGCAATCGGTCCAGCGCAGGCAGGCTGTTTGTCTGTCGCGTTATTTCATCTAGCAGACGCTCGGTCCGATCAGGCGGCCCGAGCTGACCGATATAACGGGGATTACCTTGCAACGCGCCTTTCAACCAATGCGCATCCTGGCTCAGGCTATGGGACATTACCGCCACACACGCCCCCTCCACGAACTTTCGAAATTCGAAAGGCCCGCCTATATCGGCGCTCAACACCCGATCCGCTTCGGGAAAACGTTCCGGACGGGCGAAATGTGGGCGACTGTCAACAACGGTGACATGCCACCCCAGGATTTTTGCGATCCGTACCAACGGCTGCGCATCATGGCCCGCCCCAAAAATCATCAGACGCGGTGGTGGCGCGACGTATTCCAGAAAAACCTCTACCTCTGCATAGCCTTCGGTATAGCGTTGCCGCGTAGATTTTTGCTGGTCCAATGTGAGACGCAGATCAGCGGTAATTCGCTCGTTCAGTGCAGGATGGTAGAGCCCTCCGAAGGGCGCCGCGCCAGATTCCAGGAACACACGGTCTCCAACATCTGCACGGCTATTGCGAGAGCTCGCTATTACCGTTGCGATCGCCACGGGTCTCTGGTTGTTTCTTACTTTGCGTAACGCATCAAGCACAGCGCATTGCTTTGTAGCGGGTATTCGCTCAAACAACACATACACCTTGCCGTTGCAGCCCAGCCCGAAACCAAGGGACTCTTCACCGCCCTCTTCGTCTGTGGCCTCGGCCGTGCTGTAGCTACGAATCACCGGGCCCGACTCACTTAGCCACCAGGCCTTTCGCACCACATCAGCCTCCAGACAGCCACCACTGATGGTGCCCTCCGGACGTCCATATTGTGAAACGAGCATGCGCGCCCCCGGACGGCGATACGCCGAACCCTCGACCTTCACAACGGTGGCGAGTACAGACTCTCGACCCTCGTTCTGTTCGGCGTGGATGGCATCGAGCAATGCGTTCAAACTGGACATATCAGATCTCTCTCCCAAAGCGAATCCGGCGAAGTCGCTGTCGATCGCCAACTATCCAAGCGGGCGCAACTCTCTGATCAAGTCGATCAGCAAACGTAGCGTGATCGGCACCTGCCGGTAGCTTGAGTAATAGATATGGAAGCCTGGACCGACACTGACCCAATCCTCCAAAACCACTTGTAACGTTCCTTCTGCTATAAGCGGCGCGACAATGGGTTCGGCACAATAAGTCAGCCCGGCGCCCTGGGCGACCATGGCGAGCATCATCCGTGTCTCATCCAGCACGACATTACCGGACACTGGGATCTCTAATTTTTCACCCTCCTTCTCAAACTCCCAGTTGTACATCCGGCCGTTGCCTAGCCGAAACCTTAAACAACTGTGCTGTTTCAAATCCTCTGGGTGCAGCGGCATACCACATCGGTCGAGGTAATCGGGGGTCCCTACCACGACCCATCGAACAGAGGGGGAAAGGCTTTGGGCAATCATGCCTTCAGGTACGGTAGCGCCATACCTGATCCCAGCGTCGAAGCCTCCTTCAACAATGTCCACCATACTGTTGGTGGTTGAGACTTCCACTTCGATATCGGGATAACGATGAGCAAATGTCGATAAAACGGGTGCCAACAAAAGGAGCGCCGCGTCACTGAAAACATTCAGCCGTATACGACCCGTGGGCTCATCACGGAACTTATTCAACAGCTCGATGGCCTGGTCGATTTTGTCGACAGGTTCGCTTATCAATGCCAGCAGTTCCTCACCGGCTGCCGTCAGGGTGACGCTGCGGGTCGTGCGATTGAGCAAACGAACCCCCAATCTCGCCTCCAGCCCCTTGATCGCATGGCTCAGCGCAGATGCACTTATCCCTACTTCAACACCCGCACGACTGAAGCTGGAATGGCGGGCGACAGCTAAAAAGTAGATAAAATCGCCAAAGTTGGCACGAGTCAGCTGCATGAGTTCTCTGCCATGGGTGTGAAACGTATGAACGAAAGGACTTCACTCGCCCTCTGTGCTACAGACAATTTTTGCCGGCGTGGTTTTGACTGTTTTGGGGGATCACTCGTCGACCAAGGTGATCGTTGCTTCAAGGGCCCCAGGACGCGCGAGTACTTCCAGGCCGGAATCAATCCTGCCGAGTTTGATAAGGCCGCTCGAATACTTGAAGCCTTTATGAAAAATGGCGAGATTTCCCCATGGCGCATAAAAGGCAATGTCACCCGCCGAAGGCGTGAACCCAGCAGGCGCGCCCTGTGTCGATAATGGCTCGGGCAGTACGCTGATCTTCTCGGTCGAGGCGTAGTCTTCCAGCGTCAGTTTCATCGGCAGCTGTTTAACGAGATCTATGGAGGAATCGTTGTTGTCGAGCGTTGCCATAACCGGACCGCCTGAAACATTGATGCGTATTTTCATAGTTGCTCCACTTTGCTCCGATGGGGTGCAGGGCACGCCCTACCCCCGCCACGAATTGATCTGGTAGCAAAAATGCTTTCCCGCCAGAAGGTATCAGCTGACAGAAAAACTGAAATACCTCGCAGCGATTGAAGTCATGAATGAGATTTATCAATCGTCGTTACACACGCAGTGCATTCATAACCAGCGTGAAGGCCCGCGACGGCTGCCTGCGACTTGGGTAATACAAATGGTACCCGGGGAAGGGAGCACACCAATCTTCCAGCACACGAACCAGGCGGCCACTTTCCAGATGCGGTGCGAATTCTTCTTCAGGAAGATAGGCGATGCCCAGGCCGGCCAAGGCTGCATCCACCATGCTGGGAGAGGTGTTGAACACGAGCTGGCCATCCACCCGTACATTCAACGGTTGGCCACGACGCTCAAACTCCCAAACGTACAGCCCCCCTGCTGTTTGCATACGCTGATTGATACAACTGTGCTTTAGCAGGTCTCGTGGATTTTTGGGTGTTGGATGCCTTTCGAAATACGTCGGGGAAGCCGCAGCGGCCATGCGCAGTTGAGGACCGATGGGTACCGCAACCATATCCTTGTCGATGGTATCGCCCATACGCACGCCTGCATCGAAACGGTCGGCGACGATGTCTCGAAAACCATAATTGATATCGAACTCTATCTTGATATCCGGATAATCGAGCAAAAGCGGCGTGAGCTTGGGAAGCAAATGTGCTCGAAGAATGTGCTCACCACAGGTGATGCGCACGGTGCCGGCGGGTTTATCGCGCATCTCGGTCAGTTCGTCGAGTTCTGCCTCGATTTCGTCAAAGCGATGACCAATGGCTTTTAGTAAACGCTCGCCCGCTGCCGTAGGCGATACGCTACGGGTGGTTCGTGTAAGCAAGCGAATCTCCAGCCTGGCCTCTAACCCGCTCATTGCCTGGCTGAGGGCAGATTGAGTCACGCCCAGTACGGAAGCTGCCCGCGTGAAGCTGCCTTCACGGGCAATCGTTACGAACGATAAGAGATCATTGAGGTTACGTCTGACCATCGCCCAAGTCTCTCATAAATCATTAATTAGCAGGCCTTATAGCCCCTTTAAGGACTGATTAGCTAGTGGCGCCGAAGGGGGCCGGTTACATTAACAACCTCTTTTTAACCAACCCTTCGTTGTATTCAGCGCGAGCGATCGCCATGGCGCTTGGGACGAGAGGCGCGAAGTGACCCGAGGGGACGTGCATGGATCGTAGAGACTTTCTCATCAGAGGCGCCGGACTGGGTTCGGCGTTGATCGCAGGCTCACTTCTGGAAGCAACGGCATCCTGGGCAGAGACCCCAACCAATTCCCGAAGGGAGGCTCCCACGTCCAACGCACAACGGGACAACAATGCAAGCGGCAAAGCCCGCGTATTCATTACCGGCTCGGCCGATGGACTGGGCCATGCCACCGCCAAGACCCTCCTTGCCCAAGGCCACGAGGTTGTCGTGCATGTGCGCTCCCCTGCCCGGTTGTCTGCCGTGCAAGAACTGGTGGACCAGGGCGCCATCGCGACAGTCGGCGACTTGGGCGATCTTGAACAGGTTCGCGACCTTGCCCGTCAGGTCAATGCCATCGGCGCGATGGATGCCATTGTTCACAACGCTGGCATCCTCAGCGGGGCGCAACTGCTAGTCGTCAACGTCGTCGCCCCCTATATGCTCACGGCCCTGATTCAGCGCCCCAAGCGTCTGATCTACCTGAGCAGCAGCATGCATAGGGGGGGACGAGCCAGCCTGACGGGATTGGACTGGTCGGGCAGCACCCCCACAGGCAGCTATTCGGACAGCAAACTCTTTGTAACCGCACTCGCAGCAGCCGTTGCGCGGTTGTACCCCGACGTCCTCAGTAATGCGGTCGATCCGGGCTGGGTCCCAACGAAGATGGGAGGTCGCAACGCACCTGACGACCTGCGCCTCGGACACCTGACCCAGGAATGGCTTGCCACCAGCAATGACCCTGAGGCACTCACCAGCGGCGGCTATTGGCACCATCAGCGGCGCGAACAGCCGCATTCCGCGGTCCAAGACTCCCGATTCCAAGACTTGCTGCTGGCTGAACTCACGCACGCCAGTGGCACGAACCTGTCGTGACCACCTCCACGGTAACTACTGCATGAAATTAATCTGGGGTCGTCTTCTCATGGCCGTTGTTGGTATCGCTCTGCTAGGCATCGTTGGCGCCTTCGCCTATTTACAGCAGCCGGTCTTCGGCGAGCTGCCCAGCGGCGAGCGGCTGACGCGCATCGAACATTCGCCCAATCATGCCGACGGAGTGTTCCGCAACCAGATCGACACGCCCATGAAGACCACGGACCAATCCGAGATATCGATGTGGATGCAGACCCTTTTCGGGCAAGAGGGGCAGCCTCGACCGCCAAGCCCGATTCCCGCCGTCAAGACCGACCTCAAAGCACTCGACCCTACACAGGATATAGTCGTTTGGCTGGGCCATTCCTCCTACTTCGTGCAACTGGGCGGACAACGCATCCTGATCGATCCGGTGTTCAGCACTTACGCCGCGCCGATCCCCGGAGTGAACAAGGCATTCGAGGGCACCAGTCTCTACACGGCCGATGACATACCCGAGATCGACGCTTTGTTGATCAGCCACGATCATTACGATCACTTGGACTATCCAACCGTTCAGGCGCTTCAGCCCAAAGTCAGAAAGGTTATCGTGGGGTTGGGTGTAGGCACGCATTTCGAGCGCTGGGGCTACGACATGGGAGTCGTACGTGAAGCCGACTGGAACGAAGTCATCGCGCTGACACCGAACGTCAGAGTCCACGTCACCACAGCTCGACACTACTCTGGACGCACCTTTACCCGCGATCAGTCGCTGTGGGTCGGCTTTGCACTTGTATCTCCTGAGCAGCGGTTGTTTTTCAGTGGCGACTCGGGTTATGGCCCGCACTTTGCCGAGATCGGCCAGCGGCTGGGTCCGTTCGACTATGTCGCCATTGATGCCGGTCAGTACGATCCGCGCTGGGCGAACGTCCACATGAATCCGGAACAGGCCGCGCAGGCAGCCAAGGACCTGCGCGCCCGAGTGCTGATGCAGACGCATGTGGGCCGCTTCTCCATCGCCCCTCACGATTGGGATGATCCGTTCAAGCGCATGCAAGTCGCCAGTCAGGGGCAAACCTTCGCGCTGTGGACGCCCGAAATCGGCCGCACGGTCTACCTTGACGGCCGTGCGCAGTCGTTCACGGCATGGTGGGAAGACGACGCAGCGAAGACTCCGCCTCAGCTCGCGGCTGGAGCCAGGGAGGAGTAAGTCGTGCAATCTCCCTTATCGCTGTTGCAGCGCCAGGCCAAGGTGCGCCCCGAAGAAGCACCCGCAGTCCCGTGGTCGATGCTCTACGTCATCGCGCTATTTCTGGCGTATTACCTGTTGCGACCGATCCGCGACGAACTCGGTGTGGCCGGCGGGGTCCAGAACTTGCCCTGGCTATTCACTGGTACGTTGTTGGCGATGCTGGTAGCCAGCCCGCTGTTCGCGCTGGCCGTGCGCAAACTGCCACGCAAGCAGTTCATCGTCGTGGCCTATCGCTTCTTCGCTGCCAACCTGATGTTGTTTGCACTGCTGCTGCATCTCGCCGATCCACAGTGGCAGGTGTGGCTGGGACGTGCCTTTTTCATCTGGGTCTCGGTCTTTAACCTGTTCGTCGTCTCGGTGTTCTGGTCCTTCATGGTGGATATCTTCGACAGCGAGCAGGGCAAACGGCTGTTCGGGCTACTCGCGGCAGGAGCAACGATTGGCGGCCTCTTGGGCTCGGCTATCACTTCCAGCCTGATCCAACAGTTGGACCGCTCCTGGCTGATGGTGATTGCCATCCTGTTTCTGGAAGTGGCGGTACTTGCATCACGCCGTTTATCTCGCCTTGCTCCGATGTTCAGCCACACTACGCTCAAGGAAAACCCGGACCAGCCCTTGGGTGGCGGCATCTTTACCGGCATGGTCCACACGTTGCGTTCGCCCTACTTGGTCGGGTTGGCACTATTCATTCTGCTGTACTCGGTCACGTCGACTTTCTTGTATTTTCAGCAGGCCAGCATCGCCGAGTCCTCGTTCCCTGATCGTGCCGCCCGCACGGCGTTCTTTGCCAATATCGACCTGATCGTCAATGCGATCACACTGCTATTCCAGCTGTTCATCACCGGCAGGATGATCGCCACCGCGGGCATCGTGGCAACGCTGTGTGTCCTGCCGCTGGTCAGCCTGTTCGGCTTCGCTGCCTTGGCCGCCAGCCCTAGCGTCGCAGTCATCGTGGCCGCGCAGGTCGCCCGCCGGGTAGCGAACTTCGCACTGGCCAGACCCGCCAGGGAAATCCTGTTTACCTCCAGCACACGTGAAGATCGCTACAAAGCCAAAAACTTCATCGACACGGTCGTTTATCGTGGCGGTGACCAAATCGCCAGTTGGGGATACGCAAGCCTGATGGGCCTTGGCCTGACCCTGGCGCAGATTCCCATGATCTCGGTCCCCCTCTCAGCTATCTGGCTGGGCTTGAGTGTCTGGTTGGGACGAACCCACCTGAAGCAGGAACAGCGCGATGCTACGGTCTCACCATCATTGATTGAGGACAGGACATGAAGTCTACCCGCCGCTCCATAGTGAAATCCCTTGGCGTATTGGCCGCTCTGCCTTGGCTCATCCCCGCGAGTCGCGCCTTTGCGGTCGCGCCAACACGCATCGGCGTGATCGGTAGCGGATCGCTGGGCGGCACGGTAGGTCGGCTGTGGGTCGAGGCTGGACATGAGGTCATGTTCTCTTCCCGCCATCCAGAGCAATTGCAAGACATGGTTGAGGCGTTAGGGCCACGCGCTTCGGTCGGCCTGCCGATGGCGGCAGCGGAATTCGGCACCGTGCTTCTGTTGGCTATTCCGTTTGAAGCGCTGCCCCAGGTCGGGCGAGACCTGCACAGTGCCTACCGCGGCAAGATCGTTCTGGACTCCACCAATCCTTGGGGCACAAGCAGCAGCGATGTATACCGCGAAGCGCACAACCTGGGCGTTGCTGAAACCGTCGCGAAGTACATGATCGGCGCGCGACTGGTGCGCGCATTCAGTGCCGTCGATGCCACCGTGGTGGCAATGTCTGCCTCACGAGCGGGCGGGCGCATTGGCATGCCCGTCGCAGGAGATGACGCCGAGGCCTTGCGGGTCGCCGCCGACCTGGTACGCGATGCTGGTTGCGACCCAGTCGTCGTGGGCAACCTGGCTGCCTCCGCCTCGTTCCAGCCGGGCAGGCCGGGTTTCCGCGCCCATCTGACCGCACCGGAACTGCGCCGCCTCCTCGGCCTGTAGTGCAGAGTTCTGGTGGCCGCGCAGATAAGCAAGAAACCTTGCTGCTAGCTCCCACCCCAACAATCGGCCGGTGGATCAAACTGCCAGGCTCTCATGAGTCGGGCAGTGTGATCGCGAGGAAGCTGAATCGAACCGCCGGGTGATCGGAAAATGTGCCGCTCTCCTGTCACCCGCCCCCCCCCTCCTGCACTCAGCTCATCCAGTTCCCGCCATCAACGTTGTACGTTTGTGCAACGATGTAATCGCTCTCCGAGCCCGCCAGGAAAATTGCCATTCCTACCAGATCCTCTGCCGTCCCCATTCTTCCATACGGAACCTCAAGGCCGACGAGCCGCTTTTTCTCACCCAGGGGTCGGTTCTCGTGTTTGGCAAAGAGCGCGTCGACACCGTCCCAGTGTTCGCCATCGACAACCCCCGGGGCAATCGCATTGACATTGATTTTGTGCTTGATGAGGTTAAGGCCAGCAGACTGTGTAAGGCTGATGACGGCCGCCTTGGTGGCGCAGTAGACGCCTACCAACGCCTCACCGCGGCGACCCGCCTGGCTGGCCATGTTGATGATCTTACCGCCATGCCCCTGACTGATCATCTGCTTCGCCGCTGCCTGAAGCGTGAACAGCGTCCCGCTGACATTGATTGCAAAAAGCTTGTCGTAGCTTTCCCGAGTGATCTCGGTGATCGGTGCAAGATCGAACAACGCCGCATTGTTCACAAGGATGTCCAGCTTTCCTGCGTGGGCAACGACCTCGGCGATCGCTGCATCAATGGACGCCTGGCGGGTAACGTCCATCTCCACCGCGTAAGCTTGCGGCCCAAGCTCGGAGGCCGTCGCTTGAGCTCTTTCCAAATTGATGTCGGCGATAGCGACCGTAGCGCCTTCACCGATATAGGCCTGGGCAAACGAGCGTCCAATACCGCGCGCGGAACCAGTGATCAAAGCGCTTTTACCTTCGAGACGTTTCATTGAATCTACCTTTGTGGTTCGTGGCGCGCTTCATCGAAAGAGCGCGCGTGATGGAAGTCAGGCCGCGCGTGATGCCGCAGGGCTTACCGAAAGACCGCTCTCATCAAATAGATGGCAATGAGCGACATCGAGGGTGAGATAACGCCGGGCGGCGTACGGCACTTCGCAATCCCCCTGGACACGTACCGTCAGGCTTTCTCCTGAATCGACATTCACGTGGCAGAAGGTATCGCTGCCCAGGCGCTCGGTGACATCCGTCGTGACTGGCACTTGGCCTTCAGCGCCCAGGGTCAAATGCTCCGGCCGTATCCCGATCGTCACAGATTGCCCGACCGACAACGCACTGCTGTCGCGTGGAATGAGCAAAGTGGTTCCAGAGGCGAATCTAACCTCCACCCCCGATGCATGCACGGCATGCACAGTCGCCTGCAAGAATCCCATTTTTGGTGTCCCAAGGAAGCCGGCAACGAACAGGTTGGCAGGGTGATGGTAGAGCTCGAGCGGCGAACCAATCTGCTCGATCCGCCCAGCGTTAAGCACAACGACCTTGGTGGCGAGCGTCATGGCTTCGACCTGGTCATGGGTCACGTAGATCATGGTCGCCTGCAGCTCCTTATGCAGTCGGGACAGCTCCAAGCGCGTTTGTACACGCAGCGCAGCATCAAGGTTCGACAGTGGCTCATCGAAAAGGAAAATTTTCGGGTTTCGGACAATCGCACGCCCAATAGCGACTCGTTGGCGCTGACCACCTGACAACTGCTTAGGCTTGCGGTCGAGCAGAGAACCAAGTTCGAGAATCCTTGCGGCCTCGGCGACCTTCCTTTCCACATCCGGCTTCTTCTCACCTGCCAGATCCAAGGCAAATGACAAATTCTTGCGTACCGTCATGTGCGGATACAGAGCATAGGTCTGGAATACCATGGCCAGGTCTCGTTTGGCAGGAGTCACCTCAGTGATGTCTCGGCCGTCGAGCTCGATCGTGCCGCTCGTGACGTCTTCCAAACCTGCAATCAGGCGCAACAGGGTCGACTTGCCACACCCCGACGGCCCTACGAACACCACAAATTCCTTATCCTTAACCTCGAGATCGATGCCCTTGATGATGGACAGTCCCTCGAAACCTTTCTTGAGATTTTCTATTTTCAAAGTGGCCATGCGTAAAGTCCTGTATGAAATTGGAGCCTTCGCGAAATCATTGAATGCTCGGCGTCGTCATTTGACGGCGCCAAAGGACAGCCCACGAACCAATTGCTTCTGACTGATCCAGCCGAAGATCAAGATAGGTGCGCAGGCCAATGTGGAAACCGCGGAAAGCTTCGCCCAGAACAGACCCTCAGGGCTCGAGTAGGAAGCGATCAGCGCGGTCAGAGGTGCGGCGCTGGAGCTCGTCAGGTTGAGCGACCAGAAGGCCTCGTTCCAGCACAGGATCATCGACAGCAGCATGGTCGAGGCCAGCCCACCCTTGCTGATGGGCAGCAGCACGCGCAGCATCTCCTGCCCCAGGGTCGCGCCGTCCAGCCTGGCCGCCTCCAGAATCTCCCGGGGGATGTCTTTGAAGTACGTGTAAATCATCCATACCACGATGGGCAGGTTGATCAGGGTGTAGATCACGATCAGCGCGATCCGGGTGTCCAGCAACCCCGCCCCCTTCGCCAGAAGGTAGATAGGCATGAGCACCCCAACTGGAGGAAGCATCTTGGTCGATAGCATCCAAAGCAGCGTCTGCTTAGTGCGCTTGGTCTCATAGAACGCCATCGAGTAGGCCGCCGGCACCGCGATCAGCATGCACAACGCTGTAGCGGAGAAGGAGATCAGCACCGAGTTCCACGCAAAGTGGAAGTAGTCACTGCGCTCCTGGATGTGCAAGTAATTCTCCAGCGTAGGCATGAAGATGAACTGTGGCGGCGTAGCGAAAGCGTCGATCTCGGTCTTGAAACTGGTAAGCACCATCCAAAAGATCGGAAAGAACAACAGCAAAGCGGTGACCCAGGCCAAGGTGCCGAGCAGTACGCTTTGCAGAGACCGGGATTGTTTAAGCGTCATCATGGCGTTGTCCTCAGGCTTTGTCGGTCAGGTTCTTGCCAATCATGCGCACCAGCACAATCGCCGCGATGTTAGCGATCACCACCGCAATCAGGCCACCGGCCGAGGCCATGCCCACATCGAACTGCACCAGCGCCTGGTTGTAGATCAGATAGGCGAGGTTGGTCGAAGCGAACCCAGGTCCGCCATTTGTCGTGGTGAAGATTTCTGCAAATACCGACAGCAGGAAAATCGTCTCGATCATCACCACCACCGCGATGGGCCTGGCCAAATGTGGCAGGGTCAGATGCCAGAAGATGGCCAGGGCACCCGCCCCATCCAATCGAGCGGCCTCTTTCTGCTCTTGATCGAGCGACTGCATGGCTGTCATCAGCAACAAGATCGCAAAAGGCAGCCACTGCCAGGAAACAATGACGATGATCGAGAAGAGTGGGTAATGAGCTAGCCAATCGACGGGCTGTGCCCCGAAGAACTTCCATACCGCCGCGAGGATCCCGGAGACAGGGTGGAAGATCAGGTTCTTGAAGATCAGCGAACCCACGGTCGGCATGATAAAAAACGGCGAAATGAGCAGCACCCTGACTATGCCGCGTCCAAAGAACTCGCTTGCCTCAAGCAAGGCTGCAATCAAGACACCAAAAATCACGCTGATCAGCAACACGCTGCCCACCAATATCAACGTGTTAAGCGCTCCGGGAAGAAAACCCGAATCTGTCACGAAATAGGCAAAGTTCTCCAGGCCAACGAACTCGTTTTCCCCTGGATTGAGCAGGTTGTACCGGATCACCGAAAAATAAACGGTCATGGCCAGCGGCACGATCATCCAGAGCAACAAAAGTGCAACCGATGGCGACACCAGAAACCATCCTGGATTGATCAAACGGCGTGCGCGTGATGGCGCCGAGGCCGCAAGCTGGGCTCGAATAATGGACGTGTTCATGATTATTTACCTGTGCGGCTGTGACCGCCGGCGCTAAGCCGGCGGAGGTAAGGGGCTATTTATTTTTTGGGATAGCCCGCACGCTTCATCTCGCGCTCGGTTGTGGACTGGGCAGAAGCCAGCGCTTGCTCAACCGACATTTGTCCTGTCAATGCTGCGGAGAAAAGCTTGCCTACCGATGTACCGATCGACTGAAACTCGGGGATCACCACGTATTGAATGCCCACGTACGGAACAGGTTTGGCTGAAGGCTGCGACGGGTCAGCGTGCTTCATCATTTGCAACGTTACCTGAGCAAACGGCGCGGCCTTGAGGTAAGCGTCACTGTAGGTCGAGATGCGTGTACCGGGTGGCACGTTCGTGATGCCATCCTTATCGGTAACTAGCTGGATGTACTCTTTGGAGGTGGCCCAGGTGACGAACGATTTGGCGGCCTCTTTGTGCTTGGAGGTGGCAGGAATTGCCAATGACCAGGCGTACAACCATGAGGACCCCTTGTCGGTAACCTCAATAGGCGCAGGAGCGAAACCTACGCTGTCCACCACCCGGCTCTGCTCCTTATCGGTGGTGAAAGATCCAGCCACGCTTGCATCAACCCAAATCGCGCATTTTCCACTGTTGAAAAGGGCCAGTGTTTCGTTGAACCCGTTACTGGATACTCCCGGAGGGCCGTATTTC
The DNA here is from genome assembly GCF_019956035.1 of Pseudomonas sp. A-RE-22. Classification (NCBI taxonomy): domain Bacteria; kingdom Pseudomonadati; phylum Pseudomonadota; class Gammaproteobacteria; order Pseudomonadales; family Pseudomonadaceae; genus Pseudomonas; species Pseudomonas sp. A-RE-22. The sequence continues at coordinate 123,338 of NZ_JAHBCZ010000088.1, read as the reverse complement.
TTCAGGGTATCAACATAAAACGTCGCTGCTGCCTTCCACTCAGGACCATTGAGTTCAGGCTGCCATCTCTCATCGAACCAGCGCGCCCCGAAGGCGTTGGCCATCGTGGTAAGCAAGGCCATGTTTTCGCCCCAGCCAGCTTTGCCCCGCAAGCACATGCCATATTGATCCTTCGAAGGATCATTGAGCTTGGCAGCGAACTCGCCCAGTTGCGACCAGGTCGGCTGCCCCGGCATCGTCAGCCCTGCAGCCTTGAACAGGTCGGTGCGGTAGTACGTGATGGTGCTTTCGCCGTAGAACGGCAGTGCGTAGAGCGTATCGTTAACGGAAAGGCCCTGACGCACGGCAGGAAAGATATCGTCGACGTCGTAGCCGGCCGGGAGGTCCTTCATCGGCTCTAGCCAGCTCTTAGCACCCCACATCGGGGTCTCGTAGGTGCCAATCGTCAACACGTCGAACTGACCACCTTGAGTGGCAATGTCAGTGGTCAGGCGCTGACGCAGAACGTTCTCTTCGAGCACGACCCAGTTCAGTTTGATGTCGGGATGCTGCTGCTCGAAGACCTTGGATAGCCGTTGCATTCGGATCATGTCACCGTTGTTGACCGTCGCGATGGTCAGCGTCTCAGCGGCATGGCTGGCAAGGGCGAATGACAGACCAGTAGAAAGAATTAGCGCATTCGTAATCTTCATGGGGCTCTCCACTCCAAGCCAGATGACCGGAGCTATTATTGTTGTTGTTCACCACTTGTGAGCAAAACAAGACCGCATTGCAGTGGTGGGCGAATTGATTAGACCACCTACCCGCCCCGCCCTCAAACGAATCGCGGACGCCGAATCGATACTTTTTTGATCGCGACAACCGGCGGCCACGAGGGTTAAAAAAGTATCAACAAGCTGCAATAGTTGGGCTAGCAGCCCCGGACGAATTCGGCGTATGGTTGGCGCATTCGATCCACCGCATAACTATAAAAAGGGGCACGAGATGCCTGATAACCGCGCTGCTTTGTTCGAGCACCGACCAGCCGACCTTGAAGTCATCCTTCCTGAACCCGATCAGAGCTTTCGATGGTACGAGCACGACTATCCATACGCCCTCGCCCGCTGGAACCACCATCCGGAATATGAAATCCACCTGATTCGACAAGGAAGTGGCAAGCTTTTGGCTGGGGATTACATCGGGCCCTTCACCGCAGGACATGTCGCACTGATTGGCCCAGGTCTTCCCCATGATTGGATGGGAGATATCGCGCCGGGGGAACAGCTCGTAGGCCGCGACGTGGTTCTGCAGTTTGACGGTGCTGCCCTGCTCGACCTCCAAGGTTCATTACCTGAGCTATCAGAGCTGAAAACGCTATTTGAGCTGGCACAACGTGGGATCGAGTTTACTGGGGGGACGGCCGTCGAGGCCGCTTTGCTGCTTGAGAGAATCGGCGAGGCGACGGGGCTTCAGCGCCTGATCATGTTCCTGCAATTGATAGGCACCCTCGCAAGGGCGCCAAAGCGCGAAATTCGGGTATTGGCCAGCGCCTGCTACTCGCCTTCGTTGAACGAGCGCAGCTCGGAGCGAATTAATCAGGCATTCGACTACTTGATCAATGAGCTCACGTCTGACGTCCGGCTATCTGTCATCGCCGAGCGAGTTGGGATGAGCGAGGCCGGTTTTTCACGCTTTTTCAAACGAATCACTGGCCACGGATTCATGGACCTGATGCGCAAGCTGCGCATCCAGCGTGCATGTCGGCTACTCGTCCAGACACAGCTCTCGGTCGCCGAAATCTGCTTCGAGGTAGGCTACGAAAACGTCTCCAATTTCAATCGCCACTTCCGTCATGAAATGCATCAGACCCCGAGCGACTACCGGCGTACTACTGCCGTGAAGCTCTTCAACCGAGACAGTCTTCACCCATCGCTACCGATCACGCAGGTGCGGTGAGACCGCGCCTGTCGATGTAACGCACGATAGTGTCCCCAGCCCGATACAAGAGAGAATGAATATGCAATTGCCGAGCGTTGTTGTGTTTGGAGAAGCACTGACCGACGTGGTTCAACACTCGCCCGGACGGTGGCAGGGCTATCCAGGTGGCGCGCCCTGGAACGTGGCCCGCGCAATGAGCCGCCTCGGCGTGCCCACTGCATTCGCCGGCTCGATCAGTACCGACTCATTGGGCGATGAGCTCGCACAGCAATCGAAGTCTGCCGGCCTGGACATGAGATTCCTCCAGAGAGTTGACGCTGACCCTCTGGTAGCTATCGTGCCCTCCAGCCACCCTCCCCGGTATTTCTTTGCGGGCGAGGCCGATCTACTTTTTGATGTGGACCAACTCCCGGCAGGTTGGTTGGATGCCGCTCGACTCTGTCACTTCAGCTGTATCAGCCTTGCCCGTCAGCCATTGGGGGACAGGCTTGTTGAGGTGGCCAGGAGGGTGAAGGAAGAAGACAAGCTGATCAGCTATGACCCGAACTGGCGCAACCTGATGGACACCCGCTACCGCGAGCTGACTTTCCCGGCCATGGTGGAGCTTGCAGACATCATCAAGCTCTCGGATGAAGATCTTCGCCAGATATACCCTGGATTGAACGAAGAACAGGCGCTTCACACGTTGCGGACGATGAATGCTAGTGCGCAGATTCTTTTCACCCGTGGAGCGAAAGGTATGGCGTTGTATGCTGCCGACGTGAAGTTTGAACAGCCCGCGATCGCCGTTGAGGTCGCTGATACGGTGGGTGCTGGCGATTCGAGTATGGCCGGATGGCTGGCCTCGACGTTGTTAGGCATCCAAGAGCCCCATGCACGATTGGAGTTCTCCGCTGCTTGTGCCTCGGTGTCTTGCTCGCATGCCGGGGCTTACGCGCCTAGTCGTGAAGAGGTGGAGGATTTGCTGTCAAACCGCATGCAACATCAGCGCTGAAGTTCGCATTGCGTACCGCCATTTTGTCAGGAAGGCGGGACTCAAGAAGCACTGGATGGACTTTAGATCCCGGATGACGACTACCCCCCCTGCACGGGGCGTTTAATCCAAAATCATTCGAAGCGCACTGTTCGTGCCAGGCAGCCGTCCAGAGCGTTTTGCCAGGGCTGTTGCTTCTAAGCGGCCACCTGTTTCGCCCAATGCTTGTTCAGATCACCACTGAGCGTTCCCACCACTCCAGAAATACCTGCAAAGCCGCCTCGTTAGTGCTGGCCTGATTAACCGCCATGTAATAACCACGCGCGGTTCTGTGCTCCAATGCCAGGGGCTGCACCAATTGGCCACTGTCCAGATACGTCTTGAGCATACCGATGCATGCCAGCCCTATGCCGCGCCCATCCAGGGTCGCCTGAATCTGCTGCGCGTAGTTATTGTAGGCCATGCGCGAGGGCGGCAACGGGCCTTCATAGCCCATCTGGTTGAGCCAGGTGGACCAGTCCACCACTGGCCAGTTGAAGCCGCGCCAGTGTTCGTGGTCCAAGTGCAACAAACGCTCCCCCACCAGTTGCTGCAAGTTCTTGATCTGGCGCCCAGCGAGGTAGCCAGGGCTACACAGCGGCACCATATTTTCATCGAATAGGCGGGTCATGCGAATATGCTGCGACTGCCCCTCATCGCCGCAGGTGAAGGCCACGTCAATTTGTTCCTCGCGTAAATCCACCTCCCGGTCCAGCGCCAGCAACCGGATCGCCACCTCAGGGTGCTCGGCCTGAAAGGCCTCCAAGTGGGGCATCAGCCAATAGGTCGATAAGCCAATGGTGGCCGTGATCGTCAACGCCTCCTGCGTGCCGCTGCGGATATCACTGGCTGCCTGGGCAATGCGCTCCATTCCTTGATCCACCGCTGCATACAGACGCCTCCCAGAAGGGGTAAGGCTGACCCGACGGTGTTCACGCACGAATAGCTCGTGACCGAGAAACTCTTCTACGAGCCGAATTTGCCGGCTGACGGCCGCCTGAGTAATACATATTTCATGGGCCGCCGCAGTAAAACTCAGCAGCCGCGCAGCGGCTTCGAACACCACAAGACCGTTGAGAGGAGGAAGGCGCCGCCGAAGCTTTTCCATTACAAAAAGTTATCCAAAGGTCGTGAATTAGTTGTTTGTTCTGCTCGCAGAATCATGGCCATATGGCAACCAGGCCGGCGTATACGACCGTCCATGTCTGCGATGACCAGTATTGATCTGCCTCTATTCCATTACCTAAGCTTTATCGTAATTTCAGGAGAGACGCAAATGCGCTTGGTGCACACATTCAAGGTTCTGATGGGAGGCTTGGCGCTTTCCCTTTTGCAGGTACTGCCGGTCTCCGCCGAGCAGGCACCGATCCGTATCGGCTGGATCAACTGGGCAGATGCAGAAATCACTGCAAAACTGGCCGCCAAGGCGATCGAAGACGTGACTGGCCATCCGGTCAAACTCGTCATGGCCGACCTGGGCATCCAATTCCAGGCATTAGCCAACAAGAGCGTCGACTTCATTCCAATGGTCTGGCTGCCAGGGGCGCACAAAACCTTCTGAGACAAGTACAGCTCTCAAGTTGAAGACTTGGGGACCGTGTACGACGGCAAGATTGGCTGGGCGATTCCAGACAGCATTCCGGCCAGTGAGGTGTCCAGTATTGAAGACCTGAACAAGCCGGGCATTGCGGCGAAATTCGGCAACCGAATCCTGTCGGCAGGAGCGGGAAATGGGCAATACAAACTGTCCGAAAAGGCCATCGCCGAATATGGCCTCAAAGACTACAAGCTGGTTGCTTCCTCCGAAGCAGGCATGCTCTCGGAATTAGCGCGGGATCAGTCCCGTGACAAATGGTCGATCATCAACGCCTGGAACCCGCACTGGATGTTTGCTAAATGGAAATTGCGCTATCTCGTCGACTCGAAGAACATTTTCGGCGGTACTGAGCATATCCACGTGGTTTCCCGCCTGGGCTTCAAGGCGGACGAGCCGAAGATCGCCACCTTCCTCGAGCATTACACGTTGCCTTTGAACGATCTGGAAACCATGCAGATGCAAGCCAAGGATAGTTCGGTCGATGAAGTAGTGAACGCTTACTACTTGAAGAACCGCACACGCTTCGCTGCCATGTTCCAGTGACCTGACATTTGCGTCCAGTTTCAAACGCTGCGTTTTATCCCACTACCTGAACCTGATCCACCGCATGCGGCAACCCGCCTGTGCGCCGATGTGTGCCCGTCATTTGCTGAATTGCCATTTAACTAATAAAACACCCTGGAGAACCGCAATGAAACTGACTGATTTCAAAGTCCTGACCTTTGACGTAGTAGGCACCCTGATCAATTTCGAAGCCGGCATCTTGGCGGCCGTACGCAGTATCGGCGGACCTGAAGCCTATAACGTTTCTGACGACGCCATTTTCGACGCTTACAAAACCGCAGATGACGTGTACCGCGGCGACATGCGTGCTCCCAATCGATTCATGTACACCATGAGCGATATTTATCAAAAGTTCGCAGCCGAATTGGGACTGATCAGCGATAAGGCCGCCGGTGATCGCTTTCAGGCTTCAGTGGTCTCCTGGCCAGCCTTTGCCGATTCCGTGGATGCCCTGGCTCGCCTGCGCAAGCATTTCCGTCTAGTCGCCATGACCAACGTCGATCGCACTTCCTTCTCCGCTTACCAATTCACCCTGGGCTATCCGTTCCATGACTCGCTCACCAGCGAAGAGACCGGCGTACATAAGCCCGACCCACTGTATTTCGCTTACAACCAAGGACGTCAGTCAGCTTCAGGTTTCCAGAAATGTGACATTTTGCATGTCGCTCAGAGCCAGTATCACGACATCGGTGTGGCGCACGAGGCGGGCTATACCACTTGCTGGATCGAACGTCGTCACGACATCCTGGGCTATGGCGCCACGCCCGTGCCTGAAAAGGTCACTCAACCCGACTTCCACTTCCACTCAATGAAAGAGCTGGCTGACGCAGTGGAAGCCGAGTTGAGCAACCCAGCCATGAAATATTCCTGAGGAAGCGAGCCATGGCCGTCAGTCCTTTTGCAGCCGATATTGCTTCACTGTGGCAATCCACGGCCGTTGACGCTCCGTCATTTCCAGCGCTGGAAGGTGATCGAAGCTATGACGTGGTCGTGGTGGGGGGAGGCTATACCGGGTTGTCCACGGCGCATTATTTGGCGAAAAAAGGGCTGGCAACAGTGGTGCTGGAAGCCAGTCGCATCGGCTGGGGGGCGAGCGGTCGAAATGGTGGCGTGGTGTCGGCCAAGTATCGTATCTCGCTGAGCAAGGTGGCGGCGCGATACGGACTGGAGATGGCTCAGACTATGCGTCGTCTATCCCTTGAGTCGGTGGAACACCTTGAGGAGCTGGTGGCGGTTTATTCGCTGGAAGCGGCGCAATATCGGCGTAGCGGCAGCCTGCATTGCGCGCACAACGAGGCCACGCTGGACTACTGTGTGCGGGAGGCGCAGTGGTTGCATGAGCATTTGGGGGATAGCTCCTTCGAAGTGCTTTGCGCCGGTCAGATGCAGGAGGAAACCGGCTCTGGCGATTTTGTCGGCGGCGTCCTCGACAGAGGTGGAGGCTTGTTACACCCATTGAACTTCGTCCGGGGGTTGGCCGACGGTGTGAGCGCGGCGGGAGTCAGTATTCATGAGGGAGCGCCCGTCATGGGCATTCGGCGGATGGGGACGGGCGTCAGGGTGGAGACACCTACTGGCACTGTCCGTGCCAAGCAAGTCGTGTTGGCTACTAACGGTTACTCGAGCCTAACGCCAGCTACTGCGCCTGTGCGCAAATCGGTCGTGCCTTTTCGTTCGGCGATGCTGGCCACCGAGCCTCTCACCGGCCCGCAGCTGGAGTTGTTGCGCCACGGCCGCAGCTACACCGAAACGCGGCGGATGATGCGCTGGTTTCGGATGGCCGAGGACCGTCTGTTGTACGGCGGTCGCGGTGCGTTCGGCACGGATGACTCCGAGGCGGCTTTCAATGCCTTGCACGAAGCGATGGTCAAGCAGTTTCCCCTACTCGCCCGGGCGACCATCAACCATCGTTGGTCGGGGCTAGTGGCGCTCACAATTGACAGTGTGCCGCACGTCGGACGGATTGATGACCGCGTGGTCTATGCCATGGGTTACAACGGCACGGGAGTGGCCATGTCCTCATACATCGGTAAGCATGTCGCAGATGTCATTGTTGGGCGGAAGCCAGAATTGGGGTTGATGTGGGCGGACAAAATACGCCGTATACCTTTTTATTCGCTGCGAGTACCCGTGGTTCGAATGGTCGCCGGTTGGTATCAGTTTTTGGACGCCATCGGACGCTGAGCGTATCCCGAAAGAAATGACAGTCCCAGGCCGCTACACAGCCTCGGTCCGGAAGGAGTGATACTGCCATGCTGTTGGAGAATGAAATTCAATGCTTGAAACTAGGCCGGGAATTATCGACCAAACTATCGAAGTGCCGGGATGACCCTCTCGCCATGTGGCTGGCCAGTTACATTCGCAGGTTGATGTGCGAATTATTGGAAGCTGAAGATCCGAGCCAGCTGGCGCGAGCAAGTAGCGCCTGCATGGACGCCATATTGAAGCTCTGGGAGCACCGCGGGTTGCTGCCCTGCGCGAATCAACGTCGTCCTGCGGACGGTGTCACGAGCCAGAGTTTTAAAGCGAAGTCAGACAAATGAATACATAGATAATCTCGCCATTGACCGCTCTAGGAATTGGCAAAAGTCATTTGGCGCTCAAGATTTTCTCATAGAGCCCAGTGAGCATGTGCTCTCTGGTCACGCCACGTCGTAGCGTCGTTTAATGCTCAAGTTGATCAAGTGGGGGAACGTAAGGCATTCGGTCGGTCAGGACCAAGGCCAGGCCTGCTCCGTGCGGGAAAAACCCGAAGGTTAAAAGCTGTGTACCGGCCCCAACTGCCAACCCCTTATTCGTCAGATCTCTTGCTTACTCCGTCTGTCGACGTCAAAAGCCGCCTTTCTTTCAAAGCTGACATCGCCAAAATTGATTCTCAGCAAGCAGGTATCAGCTGACAGTAAAACTTGAAGTACATCGCAGCGATTGAAGCTATAAATGAGAGTTATCAGTCACCCCCAGCAACGCGATGGTGTTATTGACGCCCAGCCATCAATACAGCTCATGGTTATATGCGATCACGCAGCTAGCTCTTCGTCATCCCTGTCGTAAAATCACGCCACGGTTACGCAGCCCCTGCGTCATCGTCAATAGGCTCCACGCCCATTCTGATAGAAGCCATAAGGTTGTTTGATTGACCTGAAAGCTCCCATAGTCAAGCACCCCCCCCAGCCAGAGCCATGACCGCACCAAGTCAGAATGAGGATTACAGTTCATACCCTCTGGAATTATTCGCCGCAACAAATGGAGCCCCATTGATGCCCGATCCGATCAAGCTTGAATTTTCCGAAAAGTACGACGATAAGCACGCGCAGAGTTATTTACTCAAGCATAAGGACAATCTGGCCCGCCGTTTATCCCACAAACGCGACGAGCAATTGGCACGTAGTGCGTTGGTCGCCGCTGGCGAGCCTGGCTTGGTGCTGGACTTGCCGTGTGGGGCCGGGCGTTTCTGGCCGTTACTGGCGCAAAAGCCTGGTCGCGTGATCATCGGCGCAGACAATTCTGAGTCGATGTTGAAGGTCGCAACCATCGCCCAACCGGCGGAGGTGGTGAAACGGGTTCGCCCGTTGCAGACCTCTGCCTTTGCTATCGATTTACCGGACAACGCGGTTGACAACATATTCTGCATGCGCTTGATGCACCACATCGGCGCCCCTGAGCACAGACTCGCGATACTGCGTGAGTTTCAACGCGTTACTCGCGACAGCGTAATTATCTCACTATGGGTGGACGGGAACTTCAAGGCTTGGAAACGCAAGCGTACCGAAGTGCGTCGTCGCAACAAAGGAGAACAGGAAGGTTACCAAAATCGGTTCGTGTTACCGGCTACTACTGTCGAGGCAGAGTTTGAACAAGTCGGTTTCCGTGTTCAGAAATCCCTGGACTTCATACCGTTCTACGCCATGTGGCGAGTGTATGTTTTGCGCAAAAAATAATAGGATGGCTATCGGCCGCTTATTCACTTGATGGTGTTTATAGTTTACGCCCCCTCGAATCATAGGCGACATGATCAGCTCCGTGGATGGGCGCCTCGTGTCTTTCCGATGGACATTTCTCCCCAACGGAGACAGTGAGCGAACGATTAGCAACCATTACGAGCGAATTGCCGCCAGCGTGGGCGAAGACGGTTTCATCATAGGTCGAAAGACCTGGGAAGGTAACGGCTGGATTACCGGACAGCGCATAGAGGCCTCGGGGGGTCTGCTTCTCAGGCCCAACGGTAGAGGTGGAGATGGCAGGTGCCTGCCACTCTCCACTTGCGTGCAGCGACAACGAACGTATTCGTCAGCGCCTGGGCAAACGGTGGCTTACAGCGATAGTAGGTTGGGCGCACCACATGTCTGCACGTAGGTCTGCGCAACACGTAGTTCGTATTATTGCTACGAGGATCTACGGCCCATACATTGGCAATTTATCTTTTCCGTGCATAGCAGTATTCTGCCCTACGAACTTTTAAGAGTAATCCCACCCAGCTATTATTTCCGCGCGAAACCACAACCACCATGAAGCCAGGTTGCGCAACACTTATTCACCATCAACTAATGATCCAAAAGGCTCGTCTGGACGCATTCAGAATGTGAGAACGTTACATAGGAGCCACGTAATTAGGCTTCTCAGCCACTTTCTTCCACATATGAAAATAACACGACGGTTCTGGATCATAGAGCTATCCAACAAATAGAAGTTAATAATAGCTAAAAGCTCTTCATTAGATCTCCCCGGCCCAGACCAACATCAGGACGGAGGTTATCAAGGGATCGATCTGAACCAAGAGACAGGCACCGCAAGGAAGCAAAGGCCAGTACAGGCGTCTAAAAAGGTACCTAGCGGTTGCACCCCGGATGAGGCCGCTAGCATGTACACAGCTCACAGTTTCAATCCATGGGAAAAATCGTTTTACCGGCCGATTGATGCTGCCATACGCTGGTGTGGGCTAATGGATCACGAGGCTCGAATTCTAGACAGCGCCTGGGATTGTCCAGGCTTGCTGTCGAAGCAATTTCCCCAATGGCCATGTCTGCATATCAACATGGGGAAAATTCTCGATGCCATACGAAACAACGAGATCCCTTATGGTTATTTCGGTGTGACGACTCGGCCAGGTAGCCCCGTCGACTACAGACTCGTAACTGTCAGGCATACGGATCTCAAATATTGGATGATTCACCATTATCCAGACCAATTCCCCGCCTTTCTATTTGGAAGGAAGACGCCTGATGAGTCAAAAATAAGTATTGATACCTACCTGACGCTACGAGCTGATAGAGATGCTCTCGAAGTCAAGCTTAGGGCGATAGAGATCGCTCATGAGGCCCTTCTGGAGGAACTCAAGGCGATAGGTGTTGCCGCTGACCGAAAACTGACCCAGTAAAGGCTGTTCTGCCGACTGAAAACTGACCCAGGTGTTCAATTACTTCTGCTCACTTTCCGAGCAGGAGAACACAGGTGATCAGCATGGAAATGTTGGGGAAAATTCGGAGGATGTACTTTCGCGACAAGCTGTCGCTACACCAGATCGCCAAGCGTACCGGGCTGTCGAGAAACACCATCCGAAAATGGGTCAGAGCGCCCGAAGCCACTCAACCGGCGTACCAGCGGTGCGCAACCTTCAACAAACTCAGCCCATTCCACGAGACGCTGGAGCAGGCGCTGAAGGCTGATTCGTTTCGGGCAAAGCACAACCGCAGGAGCGCCAAAGCACTCTTTGAGCAGATCAAAGCCCAGGGTTATGACGGCGGCTACAGCCAGCTCACAGCCTTCATCCGCTCGTGGCGCGGTGAGCAAGGCAAATCGTTACGTGCCTTTGTGCCGCTGACGTTTGCACTCGGTGAGGCTTTTCAATTTGACTGGAGCGAAGAAGGTCTGCTGATCGGCGGCCTGTTCCGACGCATCCAGGTCTCCCACATGAAGCTGTGCGCCAGTCGCGCGTTCTGGTTGGTTGCGTATCCCAGCCAAGGCCACGAGATGCTGTTCGATGCCCATACGCGCTCGTTCGGTGCGTTAGGTGGGGTGCCACGTCGCGGCATTTACGACAACATGAAAACGGCTGTCGACAAGGTTAACAAGGGCAAAGGACGCACGGTCAATGCTCGGTTTTCCGTGATGTGCGCGCACTACCTGTTCGATCCGGACTTCTGCAATGTCGCCTCGGGCTGGGAAAAAGGCATCGTTGAAAAGAACGTGCAAGACAGCAGACGACGCATCTGGCTCGACGCTCAAGACTGCATGTTTCACACCTTCGAAGAATTGAATGCCTGGCTCGGCCAACGCTGTCGTGCACTCTGGAGCGAGCTGGTGCATCCGCAGTACAACGGGCTGACGGTGGCAGAGGTCTTGGAGCTGGAGCGGGTCGAAATGATGCCGATGCCGACGGTTTTTGATGGCTACGTCGAGCGCACCGTACGGGTCTCCAGCACCTGCCTGATCAGCGTGGCGCGAAATCGATATTCGGTGCCTTGTGAGCGCGTCGGCCAGTGGGTCAGCAGCCGTCTGTATCCTTCTCGGATCGTGGTCATCGCCGATGAAACTATGATCGCCAGCCACGAGCGTCTGTTTGATCGAGATCAGGTCAGTTTTGACTGGCAGCATTACATCCCACTCATCGAACGCAAACCCGGTGCGCTGCGCAATGGCGCGCCGTTTGCCGATCTGCCTAAGCCGTTGCAGCTTCTCAAGCGGGGCCTGAGACGTCACAGCAACGGTGATCGAATCATGACGCAGGTACTGGCTGCTGTGCCCATCGCCGGTCTCGACCCGGTGCTCGTGGCGGTAGAACTGGTGCTTGAGTCGGGAAGCTTGAGCGCCGATCACATCCTGAATGTTCTAGCTCGACTGACCTCCACTGCACCACCTCCTTCCGTAGAAACCAACCTGCAACTCAAGATAGCGCCTGTCGCCAATACGGCGCGCTACGACCGGCTCCGTACAACCGATGAGGAGAATCGCAATGCGTGACCTAATGGCGGAACTCAAAGAGCTGCGTCTGCATGGCATGGCCAGCGCTTGGGAAGAACTGGCTTCTCAAGGAGAAGCCTCGACGACGTCGTCGAAGTGGCTGCTCGAACATCTGCTCCAACAAGAACAAGCAGATCGCGCCGTACGCTCAGTGAACCACCAGATGAACATGGCCAAACTGCCCATGCATCGTGACTTGGCAGGCTTCGACTTCAGCGCTTCCAGCGCAGATGCCCGTCTGGTCAAAGATCTGTCCAGCTTGGAGTTCACAGAGACCGCGCAGAATGTCGTGTTCATCGGCGGGCCAGGAACCGGTAAAACACATTTGGCCAGCGCCTTGGCCGTGTCCGGAATCACGACCCATAACAAACGCGTGCGCTTCTTTTCCACAGTGGATCTGGTCAATCTGCTGGAGCGTGAAAAGTACGACGGCAAGAGTGGCCGAATCGCTCAAGGGCTGCTTCGGACAGACCTGGTGATACTCGATGAACTGGGGTATTTGCCCTTCAGTCAGAGCGGCGGCGCTCTGTTATTTCACCTGCTGTCCAAGCTATACGAGCACACTAGCATTGTGATCACGACCAACCTCAGCTTCTCGGAATGGTCGAGTGTGTTCGGCGACGCCAAGATGACCACAGCGTTGCTGGATCGGTTGACACACCATTGTCACATCGTCGAAACGGGCAACGAGTCCTACCGCCTGCAACACAGCACTCTGGCCGCGCAGACAAAGATCAAATCACGTGAACGAAAGCGCAAGGACGAAGAAGGTATCGAGGACGATGAACCGTTTTGATCTGCACCATAAACACCCTGCCGCATGCCTTTATGCGGTGGGGCTTGATGACCGTTCAACCGGAACACTGCTGCTAAGCTTATTCACAATTGCTGGGACAAAAAACAGCAATCCGCCCTGGGTCAATTTTCAATCGGCAGGGTGGGTCAGTTTTCAATCAGCGCCAACAAGCAAGTCGCTGTTGTTTACGATGCTCATAGGGATTGATGCCCTGGGCAACCAAGGCACGGGCTTCATCACGACGGGTACGGGCTTCTTTAAGCCCAATTTGCGGATAACTACCGAGGGACATGCGCTTCTGCTTGCCCGTCCAGTAGTAACGGAAAAGCCAGACTTTTCCGCCGCTGGCCGTCACATTGAGTGTGAGACCATCGCTGTCACCGAGGGTGTAGTCATTACCGGTGATTCGGGCATGCCGAACTGTCATTTCTGAGAGTGCCATCGCGAGCTCCTGAACAGAGTCAGGGCCAGATGCTCATCTCGCTGCGTAAACTGCTCCAGCAACAAACCGATTCAGTACGCGTCAGGATTCTGGACTTAATCCTGGACTTAAACGCACCGGATAGTGCTGGATTTCAGTGGTTCCCGCTGGAACGAAAAAAGGGCCTAAAGGCCCTGATTTCAATCACTTACAGAATTCAGTGGAACTCTGTAGCGCAATATTTGGAGCGGGAAACGAGACTCGAACTCGCGACCCCGACCTTGGCAAGGTCGTGCTCTACCAACTGAGCTATTCCCGCGTCTTGGTGTGGCGCATTCTATAGATTCAAATTACGCCGTCAACCCCTTGATTCAAAAAAGTTTTATTTCGGCTCTACATCCGTCCGCAGATGCGGCCAGGCGGCGCGCAGGTATTGGACCATCGACCACAGCGTCAGCCCAGCGGAAACCAGCAACAGCGCATAGCCCAACAGCACCCAGAAACTGAAGTCCGAAGGGTTGGCCAGCAGGATCACCAGGGCGAGCATCTGCGCGGCGGTTTTCCATTTGCCGAGGTTCGACACGGCGACCTGGGCGCGGGCGCCCAGCTCGGCCATCCACTCACGCAGCGCCGAGACGACGATTTCGCGGCCGATGATCACCGCCGCCGGCAGAGTCAGCCAGAGGTTGCCGTGTTCCTGTACCAGCAGCACCAAGGCCACCGCGACCATCAGCTTGTCGGCCACCGGGTCGAGGAAGGCACCGAACGGCGTGCTCTGCTCCAGGCGTCGAGCCAGGTAACCATCCAGCCAGTCCGTCGCGGCGGCGAAGGCAAAGACCGAGGCGGAGGCCATGTAGCTCCAGTGGTACGGCAAATAGAACAGCAAAATGAAGATCGGAATGAGCAGGACGCGTAGAACGGTAATCAGGTTTGGGATATTCATCGGCACAACTGGCTGCGAGGTTGACGGGCATTCTACTCGCTGTGCAGGTTTGCATAAATCGACTCAGCGAGCTTTTTACTGATACCGGGTGCTTTGGCTATCTCCTCGATGCTGGCACGAGACAGTTCCTGCAATCCACCAAAATGTTTCAACAAGTCGCGGCGGCGCGTCGGGCCGACGCCTGCCACACCTTCCAGTGTAGACGTCCGGCGCGTCTTGCCACGGCGGGCACGGTGTCCGGTGATGGCAAAGCGGTGGGCTTCGTCGCGGATCTGCTGGATCAGGTGCAGCGCCGGCGAATCGCCCTTGAGGGTGAACTCATGGGCGGCGTCGTTCAGGTACAAGGTTTCGAAACCGGCCTTGCGCGTCGCGCCCTTGGCCACCCCCAGCAGGATCAGGTCGGGCACCATCAGTTCATTGAGCACATCGCGGGCCATGGACAACTGGCCCTTGCCGCCGTCGACCAGGAGGATGTCCGGCAACTTGCCCTCCCCGTCCTTGAGCTTGCCGAACCGGCGCATCAATGCCTGATGCATCGCCGCATAGTCATCGCCCGGGGTGACGCCTTCGATGTTGTACCGGCGATAATCGGACTTGATCGGGCCTTCCGGGCCGAACACCACGCAGGACGCCACGGTTGCCTCGCCACTGGAATGGCTGATGTCGTAGCACTCCAGCCGCTGCGGCGGCTCGTCCAGGTTGAGGACATCGGCCAGGGCATCGAATCGCGCCGCCACGTGCTGACGGTTGGCCAGGCGCGCGCCCAGGGCCTGTTCGGCGTTAGTCACGGCCAGCTGCTGCCAACGGGCACGGGTACCGCGAACGCGGTGGCTGATGGTCAGTTCACGACCGCGAAGCTTGTCGATGGCTTCGATCAGGGCCGGGAAATCCTCGTGGACCACGTTGACGATCAACTCGGCAGGCAAGTCGCGTTCCGGGCTGCTGACGTAGTACTGGCCCAGAAACGCCGCCATGACCTCGGCCACGTCCTCCTCGATACCCACTTGGGGAAAGAAGTTCTTGCTGCCCAGCACGCGACCGCCACGTACGCTGATCAAATGCACGCAAGCGCCGCCCGGGTTGATGAACGCGGCGATCACATCGACGTCACCGCTGCCACCTTCCATGCTTTGCTGGTCCTGAACGCGGCGCAGCAGGCCAATCTGGTCACGCAGCTCGGCGGCCCGTTCGAACTCAAGGTTGACCGCCGCGTCTTCCATGGCTGCCGACAGTTCATCGGTCAGCGCATTGCTGCGGCCCTCCAGGAACATCACCGAGTGACGCACGTCCTCGGCGTAGACCTGCGGCTCGACAAACCCTACGCAAGGCGCCTTGCAGCGCTTGATCTGGTATTGCAGGCAGGGCCGGGTGCGATTCTTGTAGTAGCTGTCTTCACACTGGCGAACGAAAAAGGTCTTCTGCAGCAGGCTGAGGCTTTCACGAATCGCCCCGGCGCTGGGGTAAGGACCGAAATACCGACCCTTGGCCTTTTTGGCGCCCCGATGAATGCTCAGGCGCGGAAAGGCCCCGTCGGACAGAAACACGTAGGGGTAGGATTTGTCGTCGCGCAGCAGGATGTTGTACGGCGGGCGCCATTCCTTGATCAGCGTCTGCTCGAGCAGCAGCGCCTCGGTTTCATTGGCGGTGATCGTCGTTTCGATTTGCGCGATGCGCCCCACCAGGGCGGCAGTCTTCGGGGCGAGGCCGGTCTTGCGAAAGTAACTGGCCAGGCGTTTCTTGAGGTTCTTGGCCTTGCCGACATAAAGCAGGCGTGCGTCGCCGTCGAACATGCGGTACACGCCGGGGCGGCCGCTGCAAGTGGAGAGGAACGCACTTGGATCAAACAATTCAGTCATTTTCAGGCGCTGGCATCGACCATGCCGTGGCGCACCGCCAACAGTGTCAATTCGACGTCACTGCTGATCGAAAGCTTCTCGAAGATACGGTAGCGGTAGGTGTTGACGGTCTTTGGCGACAGACACAGCTTGTCGGAGATGATCTGCACCTTCTGGCAACCGACAATCATCAGCGCAATCTGGATTTCCCGCTCCGACAGCGCATCGAAGGGAGAATCGTTGGTTGGCTGGAACGACTTGATCGCCAATTGCTGGGCGATTTGCGGGCTGATGTAGCGTTGCCCGGCAAAAACCAGACGAATGGCCTGGACCATCTCGTTCAACCCAGCACCCTTGGTGAGGTAACCCGCCGCGCCCGCCTGCAACAGCCGGGTGGGAAACGGATCCTCTTCACACACGGTCACCGCGACCACCTTGATGTCCGGGTGACTGCGCAGCAGTTTGCGCGTGGCCTCAAGGCCGCCGATGCCAGGCATCTTGACGTCCATCAACACCACGTCGGGCTTCAATTCGCGCGCCTTGATCAGGGATTCTTCCCCTGATTCAGCCTGGCCAACCACCTGCAGGCCGTCGATGTCAGCCAGCATTCGTGTAATGCCCGTACGGACGAGATCATGGTCATCGACCACTAACACCCTAATCAAGCAGACACCTCACGATTTGGTCTTATTTGGGTTGCACAACACCTTAGCAAAAAGCGTCCGGCAGACCTAGCGCAAAGGGACAGATAAAAGTTACAACGCATCTTTATTGGCATAACGTCCGAGGCTTCAAGCACCGGCGTCTCGCTGCATCCTCAGGAAACACTCATCCTCGCCCACGACGCGCAGGCCCATGCGTTCGTACAACGCCCTGGCCGGATTATCCTTGAACACCGTCAGGCGCAGCGCCGGCCGACGCTCCAGGCCCACCAGGTCCCAAACCTGTCCGATCGCCCAAGTACCGGCGCCCTGCCCACGAAACGCTTTATCTACCTGCAGTTCCCGGATGTACAACGCCCGGGCGTCGCGGCTGAGGCTGACAAAGCCCAGTGCCTGGCCGGCACGACTGATTATCCAGTTCTGGCGAATAATCCAGGCCAAGTCGAACGCTTCGTCCTGCCAGAGCAAATCATGCTTGAGGTAATAGGCAAGCATGTTGTCGCAGGTCAGCTGCCGGGCGAAGTCGATGTCCCCAGCCGTTGCGGCACGCCACTCGAAACTCATGAACACCTCATCCAAGCACGGCCACCGGCACGACTTGCCCTACCCAACCGTTGCCATCGCGGCGGGCGATCACCAACAGCTCGCCCGTGCCGGGCGCTGCCGCGAGCAGCGAACCGTCCGGGCCCCAGATAGCACTGCGGCCAGCCGATTCCCAGCCTCCGGTGGCGCCACCATGATTGGCCATTAGCACGGTCATGGCATGCTGCCGGGCATAGCCTTGCAGCAATGTCGTATCGGGCGCGTAGCCACCCTCGGTGATCAACACCCCCGCTGCATATAGCGTAGCGCCCTGCCCGGCTGCCGCGGCAGCATGGCTGGCGTGGCAAAAATCGGCGCATACCGCCAGGGCGATGCAATCCTGCCCCATCGCCAGTATCGAGCCGCCATGCCCCGGGGCGAAGGCGACTTCTTCCCCAGGGTGCAGATGCTGCTTGCTGTACACCCCGAGGGAACCGTCAGCGCCGAGGACCAACGCACCAATCAACACCGGGGCGTCCGTCGACAGGCGAATCGGCATGCCTACCACCGCCGTCAGGCCGAGCTCGCGGGCCAGGTCGCGCAGCGGTTGCAATACGCCGTCCTCCGGCCGGATGGCCAGATCCGCCGCCAAGCCACGTTCGTAGCCGGTGAGCGACAGCTCAGGAAACACGAGCAACTGCACGCCCTGTTCAGCGGCCGCCTGCATGAAATACTGATGACGCACGAGGTTGGCACGAACGTCCCCCGCAATGGAGATCGACTGGGCGGCGGCGAAGGCTGGAACGGTCATGGGTCATCCTGGGAGGCGCTGCAAACCTGAAGTTTGTCACAAAGCCCAGCGGACTCAAGCCAGGCCGAACAATTGCATGCCCTCGATAGAATTTTCTGATTGAACCGGCGCACCGTCCTCAAGTAAGCTCAGGGCCATTCATCGGAGACAGACCATGTTCAACGCCCTCTCACCGCTTCAAACCGCCAGCGCCCCGCGCTTGGTTGCGGCTGCCTGGGCGAACAGCGTGCAAACTCCGGTCAGCTTTTATTTTGGGTATTGGTTTAGCCACTGGCGCGCCTGATACCCAACCGGCGCCCATTTTAAACGGGTCGCCTTCCAGAGTTTTCCAAACCCCCGGTCGGCCTCCCGACCGGGGGTTTTGTTTTTTCAGGCCCCACACATTTGCAACACCAGACAACTTGAGGATTGAGCCATGAACTACGCCACTTATTACCGTTACGACAGTTTTTCCGCCTGGCGATTTACCAGCCACCGCTCGGGACAGCCTGCCGCCTCCGATCGGTCACCTACCGGTGGCAAGCCTCAATTGCGGGCCAATCCGGCCAATTGTCGAACACCCCACTAGGACCGGCGCGCGGGAATGAACCCGCTGCCCGTCCAGGAAGCCAGATCATGAATTCGTCCGTCTCCGCTTTGCCGCTGTCCACGCTCAACCCTGCCAACGAAGCCCTGACCCTGCGTCTGCCGAGCTCGTTGCAACTCAAGCACCAATTGCCGCTCAGCACCGCGTTGAGCCATCAAGTGAGCGCTCATCGCCAGGCCATCCGCGCGATCCTCGACGGTGAGGACTCCCGCCTGCTGGTCATCGTCGGTCCCTGCTCGATCCACGACCCGAAATCCGCCCTCGAATACGCCGCCAACCTGGCTCGCGTGGCTCATGAAGTGCGCGACAGCATGCTGCTGGTCATGCGCGCCTACGTGGAAAAGCCCCGCACGACCGTAGGCTGGAAAGGCCTGGCCTACGATCCTGGCCTGGATGGCAGCGACGACATGGCCGCCGGCCTGACCTTGTCCCGGGAACTGATGCGCGAGATATTGCAGCTTGGCTTGCCTGTCGCCACCGAACTGCTGCAACCCATGGCCGCCAGCTACTTCGACGACCTGCTCAGTTGGGTGGCCATTGGTGCGCGCACCACTGAATCGCAGATCCACCGGGAAATGGCCAGCGGCCTGGGCATGCCCGTGGGGTTCAAGAACGGCACCGACGGCGGGGTCGGCATTGCCTGCGACGCCATGCGCTCTGCCGCCCACCCCCATCGGCATTTCGGCGTGGACAGCCAGGGGCATCCGGCGATCATCCAGACGCCGGGCAACCCCGACACCCACCTGGTGCTGCGCGGCGGTCATCGCGGGCCGAACTACGACCAGCAGAGCGTCACGCAGATACAGCATGACCTGACCCGCCTCAAGATACCGGCCCGGATCATGGTGGACTGCAGCCACGCCAACAGCGGCAAAGACCCGCTGCGCCAACCGCAGGTGTTCAATGACGTGCTGGAGCAACGGCTGCAAGGAAACCGCTCCCTGATCGGCATGATGCTCGAAAGCCACCTGTTCGAAGGCTGCCAGCCGTTGGGCCCGTCGATGCGCTACGGCGTCTCGGTCACCGATGGTTGCCTGGGCTGGGAGTCTACCGAGCAGTTGTTGCGCGACGCCCACCGCAAGCTGCAATTGCCAGCCTGAGGTCCCGAACCCACCTTCCCCTGGAACCAGGGGGCGGCGTGGGCCCCTTTGTGGGAGCGAGCTTGCTCGCGATAGCGTCAGTTCAGCCAGCATTAATGTTGCCTGAAACACTGTCATCGCGAGCAAGCTCGCTCCCACAGAGGTTGTGCTGGGCTTTGCTCAGTCTGGCGCACTGGAACGAACCTGGACCGTCACCCACTCGGAACGCTGGCTGACGTCATCCAGGCGCTCAACCTGATAGAACACGCCCACCGACCTGTCGCCTTGATCCTGCCAATACGCCGCAGGAATCACAAAAACGAGCGGTTGGCCTGCCGTGGCCTCGGTGATTTCGCGTTCACGGACATAAGACGAGTTCCCGTTGCACTGCAACCAGACCAGCTCGCCCGCCTCAAGCCCGGGATCATCGATGACAATCGTCACCCCCTCTTGCAAATCGTCGACATTCAGCCACCCGTCGTTCATCTCCCGAATCCTGGGCGCCTTCAACGCAGGACGCTGTAGCGGACCGATGCGCAATGACAAGGGCTCGGCGCGGCGCACCGAATGTCCACGCCTGACGACATAGGCCAAGGCCAGGTTGTGTCCCACATGGGGAGCGATCAGCGAATGATCGATCCAGAGCGACACCTCACGACCAACCGCATGGGTTTCTATTTCCAGCACATCGCGCCAAAGCGCGTTGGAACCCTTGCTGGCCGTCAAGATCAACCGATCGCCAACCGCCATCCTGGCGTAGGGCCGAATGGTCAGCCACGTTCCGTCGGGCACCCGACTCGGATCAAGGCTGCCTCCGACCGCGTCGTTGGCAACGGCAGGCAGCAGTTGCGGTGATACATCGCCGATATCCAGTTGCAGGTGTTGCGAAACCAGGGTGGCCGGCAACTGTTTGCCCGTCACCTGGTAGGAAAGCTCCAGCGAGCCACCGTCCAACTCGGCAATATGCGGTTCGCGCACGACGAACACGACGTCTCGCCCTACTTGCCGCTCCGTGACGAACCCGACCACTTCATGTCGGTAAGACTCACCCTCGTTGTTGAGCCCATGCCAACGCAGCAGCACCTCATCCCCGCACGTCATCAGTGGATAAGGTTTGATGGTAACGACGGCCTTGCGCCAAGCGGGGTCGATCACCCCGTCCCGGGCCGCTGCCAGGATCGGTGGCGGCAGCCTTGTCCCTGAAGTTGAACGGGATCGTTGAAGAGAGGGGTAAGTGATCATGTACAGGCTCCAGTCCTTGGATGAAGGCACCGTTTGCATAACGGCGCTCGATGGGGCCATTAAAACCTGCTCGCGGCAAACCCACAGCCAGACAAGACAACAACGGCGGTGGTCCCTGGCGTTCAAAGCTGTAGCTGCAAACGACTCGGGTTATAGGAGAGCTCCTACACATGTAGCCACCGTCGGGGGATTTCCCATTCTTCCCACTTTTTCTATTCCGGTTTCCCCGGTTCAGCGCGGTTTTTTCCTACACCGTCCATTACGGGTCTGGATTAGAGTGAGGTCGCAAATTCACCGTGAACCTCTTCGAAAAAGGTACGAACATGCAACGGAATGCAACCACTCAATTTCCCATCCTGTTGGTCCATGGGTTGTTCGGGTTTGACAGGATCGGCGGTTTCGAACTTTTCCATGGCATCAAACAAGCCCTGCGCGCAGGCGGTGCCCGGGTGTTCATCCCGTACCTGTCGGCCACCCATTGCAACGAGGCCAGAGGCGAACAACTACTGGCGCAAATCGATCGGGTCCTGGCCGGCACCGGTGCGGCCCGGGTCAACCTGATCGGCCACAGCCAGGGTGCGCTGGCCGTTCGATATGCTGCCGCGCTGGCACCCGACAAAGTTGCCTCGGTCACGTCGGTCAGCGGCCCCAACCATGGTTCCGAACTGGCCGACTTCCTGCGCAAGGCCCTTACCCCCGGACGGTTGCCAGGGCATGTGGCACGAGACGTCGCCACGCTGTTCGCCGATTTCATCTCGCTGCTTGACGGGCAGGCGCAGCTATCGCCCACCGCCGTCGCCGCGCTGGCGACGTTGACCACTGAGGGCGTGGGCGCCTTCAACGACAAATACCCCCAGGGCCTGCCGAAGCACTGGGGTGGGAACGGCCCGGACCGAGTCAATGGCGTGCGCTACTACTCATGGAGCGGTACGTTGCCCGAGGCTACAGGGGAAGCATCGGAGCCTTTGCAGGGTTTCTGCCGCGCCTTTTCCGACTACTTCATCACCGAAGCCGAGCAGAACGACGGCCTGGTCGGACGCTTCAGTTCGCACCTGGGCAAGGTCATTCGCTCCGACTATCCAATGGACCACATGGAGGCCATCAATCCAGGAGTCGGCACATTACGCAAGGGTACAGACCCCACAGAGCTTTACCTGCGCCACGCCGAGCGCCTGCGCAAAGCCGGCCTTTGATCGCCGGCCCCAAGGTTTTGACGCAATTTTGACAACAACCCGTCAATGAATCCGGTAGGCTCAACACCTTTAAATACAGCGAAAGGAATTTCCCCCATGGCCAAAGCCACTGCCCGCCACATCCTGGTTTCCACCGAAGACAAGTGCAACGAACTCAAGGCCCAGATCGAAGCCGGCGCCGATTTTGCCGAAGTTGCCAAGGCCAACTCCTCCTGCCCATCCAGCCGTCAGGGTGGCGACCTGGGTTCGTTCGGCCCGGGCCAGATGGTCAAGGAATTCGATACCGTGGTGTTCAGCGCCCCGATCAATGTGGTCCAGGGTCCGGTCAAGACTCAGTTCGGTTACCACCTGCTGGAAGTGACCAGCCGTCAGGACTGATGGCTCCTTGTGGGAGCAAGGCTTGCTCCCACAGGCCTTGCCCCCACAGATAAATCCCTTCGCCATAAGGACTGGCGATCCACGCGCCGCTCGCGTACAAATCGTGTCATCGATCACCCGGCTTTAAGGCTGACAATGCGACTGGCGTTCCCTTCCCTGCTATTGACTGCCGTGGTCCTGCTGACAGGCGCCGTCGGCGTCGATGCAGCACCGCAACATGCCCTGACCGTCTATGGCGAACCGGCCAAATATGCCGAAGGCTTCGGCCACTTCGCCTACACCAATCCCCAGGCCCCCAAAGGCGGGACCCTGCGCCGCTCGGCCGTCGAGATCGGCCACTTCGACCACATCCTGCCCTACATCGACAAAGGCATCGGCGTCAGCCAGATCGACGGGATGCTGTATTCGCCCCTGGCCCAGCGCTCGCTGGATGAACCCTATACCGTCTATGGCCTGGTAGCGCAGAAGATGGAGCGGGCCGACGATGGCCTGTCCCTGCGCTTCTACCTGAACCCCAAGGCGCGCTTCGCCGATGGCAAGCCCATCACCGCCGAGGACGTGCGCTACAGCTTCGAGCTGTTGATGACCCAGGGCAGCCTGCGCTATCGCACCCAGTTCGCGGCGGTCAAGGACGTCGTGGTCGAGGACGAGCGCACCGTGCGCTTCAACTTCAAGAACAATGAAAGCCGCACCCTGCCCCTGGACATCGCCACCTTGCCGGTCCTTCCCGAACATTGGTGGAAGACCCGCGATTTCGCCAACGGCGGTGGCTACGAGGCGCCACTGGGCAGCGGTCCATATAGGGTGAGCAAGGTCGATTCCGGGCGCAGCATTACCTTCGAGCGCAATGCCGATTGGTGGGGCAAGGACCTGCCAGTCAGTCGCGGCCTCTACAACTTCGACCACTTCAGCATCGAGTATTTTGGCGACACCGATGTGGCCCGCCAGGTGCTGCGCGGCGGCGCCTATGACTACAATCGCGAGTTCTCCGCCACCGGCTATGCCATCGGCTATGACAGCCCGGCCCTGCACGACGGTCGCCTGCAAAAGGCCCACCTGGCCACCGAGGCTCCCCAGACCGCCCAGGGTTTCGTCTTCAACCTGCAGAAACCGCAGTTCCAGGATCGTCGTGTGCGCCTGGCCCTGGCGATGCTCTGGGATTTCGAATGGAGCAATCGCCAGATGATGCGCAATGTCTATGTGCGTCAGCAGAGTTACTTTTCCAACACTGAACTCGCCGCTCGAGAACTGCCCGATGCCGGCGAACGGGCGATCCTCGAGCCGTTGCGCGGACAGATTCCCGACGAAGTCTTCACTCAAGTCTTCCAGGCTCCGAAAACCGACGGCAGTGGCGTGATCCGCGACAAACAACTGCAAGCCCTGGCGTTGCTGGAACAGGCCGGCTGGAAACCGGACGGCGACCGCCTGGTGAATGCCGAGGGCGAGCCGCTGAGCTTCACGTTCCTGAACAGCCAGAACGGTATGGATCGCCTGTTGCTGCCCTACAAGCGCACCCTGGCGCAGATTGGCATCGACATGAGCATCCGGCGCATCGACGCGTCCCAATACGTCAATCGCCTGATGAGCCGTGACTACGACATGATCATCACCGGCTACCCGGTCAGCACCTCGCCGGGTCTGGAACTCTACAACTACTTTGGTTCGGCGGCGGCCAACGACCCGGGGGCCAACAACTACATGGCCCTGCAGAACCCGGCGGTGGATGCCCTGATCGACGGCCTGGTCAAGGCCACGACCAAAGCCGACATGCTCCACCACGCCCGTGCACTGGACCGGGTGCTGCAATGGAATTACTACTGGATCCCCAACTATTACCCGCCGGGCAGCTCGACCGTGTGGTGGAACCGCTTCGGCATCCCGAAGGTACAGGCCAGCAATGACGAAGCCATCGAGAGCTGGTGGGAAGTGAGCAGCACACCGTTGACCAACGAGCAGATGCGTGCCGAACTCATCAGGCGTGGCACACCCGGAGGGCGGCATTGATGTGGGCTTATATCGCAAGACGCCTGCTGCTGATCATTCCGACCCTGGTGATCATCTTGCTGGTGAACTTCGTCATCGTACAGGCCGCGCCGGGCGGGCCGGTGGAACAGGCCATCGCTCACCTGCAAGGCATCGGCGGCGCCAGCATCGGCAGTTCGGGCAACACCATGACCGGCAGTTCCCGCGCCAGCCGGGGGCTCGATCCACAGTTGATCAAGGACATCGAGAAACAATACGGCTTCGACAAACCGGCCCACGAACGCCTGTGGCTGATGCTCAGCAGCTACGCTCGCCTGGACTTCGGCAAGAGCTTCTTCCGCGGTGCCACGGTCACCGACCTGATCCTGGAAAAAATGCCGGTGACCATTTCCCTCGGTCTCTGGGCGACGCTGCTCACCTACCTGGTGTCGATTCCCCTGGGCATTCGCAAGGCCGTGCGTCACGGTTCCGCGTTCGATGTGTGGAGCAGCACGGCGATCATCATTGGCTATGCCATGCCGGCGTTCCTCTTCGCGATGTTCCTGATCGTGGTGTTCGCCGGCGGCACCTCGCTGAACTGGTTTCCGGTGCGCGGGCTGGTATCGGACAACTTCGAGTCGTTGTCGACGCTGGGCAAGATCGCCGATTACTTCTGGCACCTGGTGCTGCCGGTCACGTCGCTGGTGATCGGCGGCTTCGCCACCCTGACGATCCTGACCAAGAACTCGTTCCTCAATGAAATCACCCGCCAGTACGTGGTCACCGCGCGGGCCAAGGGCATGAGCGAACGCCGGGTGCTGTACGGCCACGTGTTCCGCAACGCGATGCTGCTGGTGGTATCGGGTATTCCCCAGGCGTTCATCAGCGTGTTCTTCGCCGGCTCCTTGCTGATCGAGGTGATTTTTTCCCTCGACGGCCTGGGACGCATGAGCTACGAGGCCGCGGTGTCCCGGGATTATCCGGTGGTGTTCGGTTCGCTGTTCATCTTCACGTTGTTCGGTCTGCTGATCAAACTCATCGGCGACCTCTGCTACACCCTGGTGGACCCGCGCATCGACTTCGCCGCGAGGAACGCCTGATGTTCAAGTTTTCCCCCTTGGGCCGTCGGCGCTTCGAACGCTTCAAGAAAAACCGTCGGGGCTGGTGGTCGCTGTGGCTGTTCATCGGCCTGTTCATCCTGAGCCTGGGCGGCGAGCTGATCGCCAATGACAAGCCGCTGGTGGTCAGTTACCAGGGCTCGCTGTATTTCCCGGTGTTCAAGCGCCATACCGAACAGGAATTCGGTGGCCAACTGCCGTTCCAGGCCGACTACCGCAGCAGCTACGTGCAGAACCTGATCCACAAGGACGGCGGCTGGCTGTGGTTTCCACCGATTCCGTTCAGCGACGACACGCCCAACTACGACCTCAACCAGCCGGCCCCGAGCCCTCCCACATCGGTGAACTGGCTGGGCACCGATGACCAGTCCCGGGACGTGCTGGCCCGGGTGATCTTCGGCGCGCGAGTGTCGATCCTGTTCGCCCTGGCCCTGACCGCCATCAGCGCGCTGATCGGCATCGCCGCCGGTGCATTGCAGGGCTATTACGGTGGCTGGGTGGATTTGCTCGGGCAACGCTTGCTGGAAGTCTGGTCCGGGCTGCCGGTGCTCTACTTGCTGATCATCCTGTCCGGCTTCGTGGAGCCGAACTTCTGGTGGCTGCTGGGGATCATGGCGCTGTTTTCCTGGCTGGCCCTGGTGGACGTGGTCCGCGCCGAGTTCCTGCGCGGGCGCAACCTGGAATACGTGAAGGCCGCCCGAGCCCTGGGTTTGTCGGACCGCAAGGTGATTGTGCGGCATATCCTGCCCAACGCGATGAACGCCACCCTGAGCTACCTGCCCTTCATCCTCACCGGGGCAATCTCCACCCTCACCGCCCTGGACTTCCTCGGTTTCGGCATGCCGGCCGGCAGCGCGTCGCTGGGCGAATTGATTGCCCAGGGCAAGCAGAACCTGCAAGCGCCGTGGCTGGGGCTCACGGCGTTTTTCACCCTGGCGCTGATTCTTTCTCTACTGGTGTTTATCGGCGAAGCGTTGCGAGACGCGTTCGACCCACGATCATGAAACGGCCATGAAGCGGAACCTTGAGATGAGCGACAACCTGATCGAAATCCGCGACCTGAGCGTGGCCTTCAACGACCAGACGGTGGTGCGCAACCTGTGCCTGGACATCCGCCCCGGCGAATGCCTGGCCCTGGTGGGCGAGTCCGGCTCCGGCAAGTCAGTGACGGCCCACTCGATCCTGCAACTGTTGCCCGAGACAGAAGCCCGCACCACCGGCAGCATTCGCTATCGCGGCCAGGAACTGGTGAGCGCCGATACCACGGCCCTGCGGGAGCTGCGCGGCAACCGGATCGCGATGATCTTCCAGGAGCCGATGACCTCGCTGAACCCGCTGCACAGCGTCGAGAAGCAGATCGGTGAAACCCTGATGCTGCACCGGGGCCTGGGCGGCAAAGCGGCGCGCCAGCGCATCCTGGAGCTGCTGGCCCTGGTGGGCATTCAGAAACCCGCCGAACGCCTCAAGGCCTATCCTCATCAACTGTCCGGCGGCCAGCGGCAACGGGTGATGATCGCCATGGCCCTGGCCTGCGAGCCGGAGCTGTTGATTGCCGACGAACCGACCACCGCGCTGGACGTGACCGTGCAGCGCAAGATCCTGCTGCTGCTCAAATCGCTGCAGCAACGGCTCGGCATGTCCTTGTTGCTGATCAGCCACGACCTCAACCTGGTGCGCAGCATCGCCCAACGGGTGTGCGTGATGAAGGCGGGGGAAATCGTCGAACAGGCGCCTTGCGAAACCCTGTTCAGCGCACCGAAACATCCCTACAGCTGCGAGCTGCTGCATGCCGAACCGGAAGGCGAAGCCCTGCCCCGGGACGAGCGCGAAAACGTGTTGCAGGTGCAGGACCTGCGCGTGAGTTTTCCCTTGGGCGGCGGGTTGTTCCGGCGCAAGGAATACTTGCGCGCCGTGGACGGTATCAGCCTGAGCATCCAGCGCGGCAAGACCCTGGGCATCGTCGGCGAATCCGGTTCCGGCAAGTCCACGCTCGGCCAGGCGATCCTGCGGCTGATCGACTCCGAAGGCAGCATCCACTTCCAGGGCCAGGCCCTCGATCAGCTGTCGCACAAGGCACTGCGGCCGTGGCGCAAGCAGATGCAGGTGGTGTTCCAGGACCCGTTCGGCAGCCTCAGCCCGCGCATGTCGGTGCAGCAGATCATCAGCGAGGGCCTGGAGGTCCACCAGCCTTCCAGCCCCGAACAGTGTGAAGCCCGGGTGATCCAGGCCCTCAAGGAGGTCGGCCTCGACCCTTCGACCCGTCATCGCTACCCCCATGAGTTCTCCGGCGGCCAGCGCCAGCGCATCGCCATTGCCCGGGCCCTGGTGCTCAAGCCAGCGTTGATTCTGCTGGACGAACCCACCTCGGCACTGGACCGCACCGTGCAGAAACAAGTCGTCGCCCTGCTTCGTCAGCTCCAGGAGAAGTACGACTTGACCTACCTGTTCATCAGCCACGACCTGGCGGTGATCCGTGCCTTGGCCCATGACATGATCGTGATCAAGGACGGCAAAGTGGTCGAGCAAGGCGCCAGCCATGACGTGTTCGACTCGCCCCAGCATCCTTATACCAAGGAGTTGTTGGCGGCGGCGCATACGGGGTGGGCATAATGCGGCGCATGACGTAGCTTCGTGTCGCCCTCATCGCGAGCAAGCTCGCTCCCACAGTGGTCTGCGTCGCACTGAAGATCAACTGTGGGAGCGAGCTTGCTCGCGATGAGGACCTGACAGGCAACACACAATTCGGATCCGACCATGAACCCCACCGAAAGCCTCAAGGATTACAAGCGCGTCCGCACGCTGGCGATCCGTTCGTTGTTCGAGATCATCGAGCAGTCCAGCGAAGGCACGGTGATTGTCGACCGTGACGCGAACATCGTCTGGATGAACGAACGCTACGCCCGCCGCTTCGGCCTGAACTCGGCGCAGGAGGCGATTGGCCGGGCGTGCGAGAGCGTGATTCCCGGCAGCCTGTTGCGTGAAGTGGTGCGCACCGGACGCCCGATCCTGCTGGACATGCAGGACACGCCCAAGGAGCCCTTGGTGGTGATGCGCCTGCCGATCCACGACAGCGCGGGCGCGGTGATCGGCGCCATCGGCTTTGCCTTGTTCGATGAGTTACGCAGCCTGTCCCCGATGCTCAAGCGCTACCTGAGCATGCAGGAAGAACTGGCCTCCACCCGCTCGCTGCTGCGGGCGCGGCAGACCAAGTACAACTTTGCCCATTTCATTGGCACCAGCAACGCCGGCCTTGAGGTCAAGCGCCGTGCCCGGCGCAGCGCCAGCGCCGATTCGCCAGTGCTGCTGCTCGGCGAAACGGGCACCGGCAAGGAACTGCTGGCCCAGGCCATCCACAGTGCTTCGCCGCGCGCACACAAGGCGTTCGTCAGCATCAACAGCGCGGCGATTCCTGAATCGCTGCTGGAAGCCGAATTCTTCGGCACCGCGCCAGGGGCGTTTACCGGGGCCGACCGCAAGGGCCGCGCCGGCAAACTGCAGATCGCCCAAGGCGGTACGCTGTTCCTCGACGAGATCGGCGACATGCCGTTGCCGCTGCAAAGCAAACTGCTGCGAGTGCTCCAGGAAAAGGAATACGAACCGGTGGGCTCCAATGAGGTACTGCAAAGCGACGTGCGAATCATCGCCGCCACGTCCATGGACCTGGAAGCGGCGATCAAGCGCGGAGAGTTTCGCGCCGACCTGTACTACCGCCTCAACGTGCTGCCGATCCAGGTCCCGCCGTTGCGCGAACGCCTGGATGATTTGCCGGCCCTGAGCGAAGCGATCCTTGAAGAACTGCGCAGCCAGCACGAACTGAACCCCGCCGCCCTCGACCTGCTGCGGCAACACGCCTGGCCGGGCAACATCCGCGAACTGCGCAACGTGCTGGAACGGGCCGCGCTGCTCAGCGATGACCTGGTGCTCACGGCGGCGGACATCCGCGCCGCCATCGGCACGTTCATACCGGTAACCCACACGGCAAGCCCAAGCCTGGAACCGTTGCCGCAAGAAACTTTCAGCCAGGCCCGGGCACGCTTCGACCGGCAGTTGATCGAAACCACCCTCGCGCAATGCGGGGGCAAAGTGGTTGAAGCGGCCGAGCGGTTGGGGCTGGGGAGGTCGACGTTGTACAAGAAGATGGTGGCGTTGGGGATTGCGGAGTCTCAATAAAGAGACTTCATTCTCAAAATATAGACTCATGGTTTTGGAGCGCTTTGCGCTCATCGCGAGCAAGCTCGCTCCCACAGGGGGACTGGGTTCTCCTGAAATACGCGGCCAACTGTGGGAGCGAGCTTGCTCGCGATGAGGCCTGCACACCCCACACAAATCTCAAAACAGAGACAAACCTCTCATTCCCGCCCTACAACCCCAAACAATTTCCTTATATTTCAGCCAGTTACACACCTGGCACAAAACTCGCTAAAGCCCTCCCCACAGCTTCACCACAACAATAACAATCCAGGAGACACACCATGAGTGTGATCATTGCCTTGGCAGCCCTCACGCTGCTGATGGTCGCCGCCTACCGTGGCTACAGCGTTATCCTCTTTGCCCCCATTGCCGCCCTCGGCGCCGTCCTGCTCACCGACCCGTCCGCCGTCGCTCCCGCCTTCACCGGGGTGTTCATGGAAAAAATGGTCGGCTTCATCAAACTGTATTTCCCGGTGTTCCTGCTCGGCGCGGTGTTCGGCAAGCTGATCGAACTGTCGGGGTTCTCCCGCTCCATCGTCGCCGCGGCGATTCGCTTGCTGGGGACGCGCCAGGCCATGCTGGTAATCGTGCTGGTCTGTGCCTTGCTGACCTATGGCGGCGTGTCGCTGTTCGTCGTGGTGTTCGCGGTGTATCCATTCGCCGCCGAGATGTTCCGCCAGAGTAATATCCCCAAGCGCCTGATCCCGGCCACCATCGCCCTCGGCGCGTTCTCGTTCACCATGGACGCCCTGCCCGGCACGCCGCAGATCCAGAACATCATCCCCAGCACGTTCTTCAACACCACTGCCTGGGCCGCACCGTGGCTGGGCGTGATCGGCACGCTCTTCGTGTTCAGCCTCGGCATGCTGTTCCTGCAACGCCAGCGTAACAAGGCCCAGCGCACGGGTGAAGGCTACGGCACCGAGTTGCGCAACGAGCCGGAAACCGCCGAAGACATCAAGCTGCCGAACCCCTGGATCGCCGTTTCGCCACTGTTGGCGGTAGGGCTCATGAACCTGTTGTTCACCCAGTGGATTCCCCAGTGGTATGGCAAGACCCACAGCCTGGCGCTGCCGGGCATGGCGACGCCAGTGACCAGCGACATCGCCAAGCTCACCGCGATCTGGGCGGTGCAGGCGGCGTTGCTGGTGGGCATCATCATGGTCTTGCTGTTCGGTTTCCGCGCCATTCGCAGCAAACTCGCCGAAGGCAGCAAGAGCGCCGTGGGCGGCGCCTTATTGGCGGCGATGAACACCGCTTCGGAATACGGCTTCGGCGCGGTCATCGCATCCTTGCCGGGCTTCCTGGTACTGGCCGACTGGCTCAAGAGCATTCCCAACCCACTGGTCAACGAAGCGGTGACCGTCACGCTGTTGGCGGGCATCACCGGCTCCGCCTCGGGCGGCATGAGCATCGCTTTGGCGGCGATGTCCGAAACCTTTATCAGCGCCGCACACGCCGCCAACATTCCCCTGGAAGTGCTACACCGGGTAGCCGCCATGGCCAGCGGCGGCATGGACACCCTGCCCCACAACGGCGCGGTGATTACCCTGCTGGCGGTAACCGGGCTGACCCACCGCGAAGCCTACAAAGACATTTTCTGCATTACGCTGATCAAGACCCTCGCGGTCTTCGTGGTGATCGGTGTGTTCTACGCCACTGGCATTGTGTGAGGTTCCCATGACAACCACTCTTTCGGGCAAGACGGCCCTGGTCACCGGTTCTACCAGCGGCATCGGCCTGGGCATCGCCTTGAGCCTGGCCAAGGCCGGGGCCAACCTGATCCTCAACGGCTTTGGCGATGCCTCGGCGGTGATCGCCGAGGTGAAACAGTTCGGCGGCCAGGTCGGTCATCATCCAGCCGATGTCAGCGACCCGGCGCAGATCGCCGATATGCTCGCCTACGCCGAACGCGAGTTCGGCGGCGTGGACATCCTGGTGAACAACGCCGGGATCCAGCACGTGGCCGCCGTGGAGGATTTCCCGGTGGAGCGCTGGGACTCGATCATCGCCATCAACCTGTCCTCGGTGTTCCATGCCACCCGCCTGAGCCTGCCGGGCATGCGCGCCAAGGGCTGGGGGCGGATTATCAACGTCGCCTCGGTGCACGGTCAGGTCGGCTCGGTGGGCAAGGCGGCGTATGTCGCGGCCAAGCATGGGGTGATCGGCCTGACCAAAGTGGTCGGCCTGGAAACCGCCACCAGCAACGTGACCTGCAACGCCATCTGCCCGGGCTGGGTGCTGACGCCGCTGGTGCAAAAACAGATCGATGATCGCATTGCCGCCGGCGTCGATCCGCAACAGGCACAGCACGATCTGTTGGCCGAGAAACAGCCCTCCCTGGAATTCGTCACCCCGCCGCAACTGGGGGAACTGGTGCTGTTCCTGTGCAGCGAAGCCGGCAGCCAGGTGCGCGGCGCGGCGTGGAATATCGATGGTGGGTGGTTGGCTCAATAACCCTCTCTACTGGATACTGATCGTTCCCACGCTCTGCGTGGGAATGCAGACAGGGACGCTCTGCGTCCCAAGAACGGAACGCGGAGCGTCCCCAGAGGCATTCCCACGCAGAGCGTAGGAACGATCGTCAGGCCCGACAAAAGAACAAGAGGCACCCCATGTCCGACATCCTCTGGCAACCCAGCCCCGAACGCATCGCCCAGTCGCGCATGAACGCCTTTCGCCAGTTCGTCAACGCGCGACATCACCTGCAACTGCACGACTACCCGGCCCTGCACGCCTGGAGCATCGACCAGCGCGAAGCCTTCTGGCAGGCCATTGTCGATTTTTTCGAAATTCGCTTTCACCAAGCGCCCGACGCGGTATTGGTGGAAGGTTCGCAAATGCCCAGCGCCCAGTGGTTCCCTGGCGCCACGCTGAACTTCGCCGAACACCTGCTGCGCCGCCGCGATGACGCCGTCGCGGTGGTGGCGCTCGACGAAAACGGCGGCCAGGAACAACTGACCTGGGCCGAACTCGCCGCCCATGTCGCCGGCCTGCAAACAAGCCTCAAAGCCGCCGGCGTCACCCAGGGCGATCGAGTCGCCGCTTGCATGCCCAACACCTGGCAGACCCTGGTCGGCATGCTCGCCACCACCAGCCTGGGCGCTATCTGGTCGTGCTCGTCACCGGACTTCGGTACCCAGGGCGTCATCGACCGGTTCGGCCAGATCGAGCCCAAAGTGTTGATCACCTGCGCGGGTTATCGCTATGCCGGGAAAATCATCGACCAGCGAGCCAAGGTCAACGAAATCCTTGAACGATTGCCGTCATTGCAGCAATTGATCGTACTGCCTTATGCCCAGCCTGACGCCCGCGCCGAAGACTTCAAGACCGCGGCCGCAGTCGCGTTGTGGAACGACTTTTATCAAAGCGGTGGCGAACCGGCGTTCGTCAGCGTTCCCTTCGATCACCCGCTGTACATCCTGTATTCCAGCGGCACCACCGGCGTGCCGAAGTGCATCGTCCATGGCACCGGTGGCGTGCTGCTGCAACACGTCAAGGAGCATGGCCTGCATGTCGACCTCGGGCCCGAGGATCGGCTGTTCTACTACACGACCTGCGGTTGGATGATGTGGAACTGGCTGGTGTCGGCCCTCGCCGTGGGCAGCACGGTGGTGCTCTACGATGGTTCGCCGTTCCACCCCGGCCCCGAGCGCTTGCTGGACCTGATCGATCAGCAGCGCATCAGCGTATTCGGCACCAGCCCCAAATTCCTCGCCGCCCTGGAAAGCGAGGGCCTCAAGCCCCGTCAGACGCACCGTTTGGACAGCCTGAAAACCCTGCTCTCCACCGGTTCGGCACTGGCGCCCCATAGCTACGATTACGTGTACCGCGACATCAAGGCCGATGTCTGCCTAGCCTCGATGTCCGGCGGCACCGACATTGTGTCCTGCTTCGTCAACGGCAACCCACTGTCACCGGTGCGCCGGGGCGAGATGCAGGGCAAGAGCCTGGGCATGGCCGTGCAGGTCTGGAACGAGACCGGCAACCCGGTCATTGGTGAAAAAGGTGAGTTGGTGTGCATCCGCCATTTCCCGGCGATGCCCATTGGCTTGTGGAACGACCCTCGGCAGGAAAAACTCCACGCCTCCTACTTCGCCCAGTTTCCCGGCGTGTGGGCCCAAGGTGACTACGCCGAAGAACTGCCCCACGGCGGTTTCCTGATCCACGGACGCTCCGACGCCGTGCTCAACCCCGGCGGCGTGCGCATCGGCACGGCGGAAATCTATCGGCAGGTGGAAAAAGTCGAGCAAGTGCTGGACTGCGTCTCCATCGGCCAGCAATGGCAGGGCGATGTCCGGGTGGTGCTGTTCGTGCGCCTGCGCGATGGCGTGATACTGGATGAAGCCCTGGAGCAACGGATCCGCCAGGTCATCCGGGCCAACACCACCCCGCGTCATGTGCCGGCGAAGATCCTCGCGGTCAGTGATATTCCGCGAACCATCAGCGGCAAGGTGGTGGAGCTGGCGGTGCGCAATGTGGTGCATGGCGAGGTGGTGAAGAACACCGATGCCTTGGCCAACCCCGGGGCTTTGGAGCAGTTTCGGGATCGGCCGGAGCTTGCTCGCGATGAACGATAACGCGGTTTCCCTATAAACCAATCAATCCATAAGCCCCCACTCTCCCGCCGCCGGATCGGCCGGTGGCGCCGCCGCCCCCGACTCGCTATGCAACTTCAAACGCAACCGCAGGTTGTTCGCCGAGTCGGCATTTTTCAGCGCTTCCTCCTCATCGATGGCGCCTTCGACCACCAGGTTGAACAGCGCCTGATCGAAGGTTTGCATCCCCAGTTCCTCTGACTTTTCCATGATGCCCTTGAGCTCGCCGAGCTCGTTGCGCCGGATCAGGTCGGCCACCGTGGGCGAGCCCAGCATGACCTCCACCGCCGCTCGCCGCTGGCCGGTGCGGGTGCGCACCAGGCGCTGGGAGACGAACGCCTTGAGGTTGTTGCCCAGGTCATTGAGCAACTGCGGCCGACGCTCTTCCGGAAAGAAATTGATCACCCGGTCCAGGGCCTGGTTGGCGTTATGGGCATGCAAGGTGGAAATCACCAGATGCCCGGTGTCGGCAAACGCCAGGGCATGTTCCATGGTTTCCCGGTCGCGAATTTCGCCGATCAGCACCACGTCCGGTGCCTGACGCAGGGTGTTTTTCAGGGCTGCATGGAAACTGCGGGTGTCGACACCGACTTCCCGTTGATTGATGATGGATTTCTTGTGCCGATGGATATACTCCACCGGGTCCTCGATGGTGATGATGTGGCCGCTGCTGTTGCGATTGCGGTAATCGATCAGCGCCGCCAGGGAGGTCGACTTGCCCGAGCCTGTGGCGCCGACGAACAGCATCAACCCCTGTTTCTGCATGATGGTGTCCAAAAGCACCCGAGGCAGTTTCAGGTCTTCGAAGCGCGGAATGTCCAGCTTGACGTTGCGTATCACCATGGACACGTCATTGCGCTGCTTGAAGATATTGACCCGGAACCGCCCGACGCCAGCCAGGGAGATCGCCAGGTTCATTTCCAACTCCCGATCGAACTCAAGACGCTGTTCGGCGTCCATGAGAGACTCGGCGAGCCTGGCAATGTCACCGACCTTGAACGCCTCGTTCCCCAAGGGCTTGATCACGCCCTCGAAACGCGCGCACGGTGGCGCACCCGTGGACATGTAAAGGTCGGAACCATTCTGGCTCGCCAGGATTCGCAACAACGGATCGATTTCCATGGACTGAAACTTCCGCGAGACGTCAATGAAACAAGCTGAGCCGAACATGAAACCCTTCAGACCCACCCGCATGTACCCTCTTCTGAGGATAGTCGACGCCGTGGCACAGACACGACAGCCAGGGATCGCGGGATGAACGCGACACCCGCCGGCAGCGATACACAGCGCCTGATCAGCCAGATGGACTGGGCCCTGACCCCGCTGGGCACTGCCCAGAACTGGCCCCAGAGCCTGCGCACCGCCGTGGACATCATGCTCCATTCGCCCATGGCGATGGCCTTGCTGTGGGGACCGCAGCTGTCCCATCTCTACAACGACGCCTTCGGCCGACTGGCCGGTGACAAGCACCCCCGGGCATTCGGCCGGCCGACCCATACAGCATGGCCCGAACTCAAGAGTGCGACCGAAGGGATTTATCACCGTGTGTTGCAAGGCCAGACGCACACCTGCCGCGACCAGCAATGGCGCGTGCCCTTCGCCGGCCGTCTCTGTGATGTCTGGCTGGACCTGACCTACAGCCCGGTGCGTGACGAAGGCGGCAGCGTCGCCGGCATCCTGGTCACCGCCATCGAAACCGGCGAACGACGCCGCCTGGCCATGGAGTTCGAACGCCGCTCCGAGGCCAGCCTCAAGGCCCAGCACGAAAGCGAAGAGCGCTTGCAACTGGCCCTGGCCGCCGCCGATGCGTTGGGCACCTGGGACTGGGACATCAGCGAAGACCGCTTTATTGCCGATGCGCACTTCGCCCTGTTGCATGGCGTCGACCCCAGCCTGTCCCGCCAGTTGCCCATCAGTGCCTACCTTGAAGGCGTGCACCCCGAAGACCGGGCGATGGTTGCCCGCAGCATCAAGCACTGCATCACCCACGGCACCGAATACGCCGAGGAGTACCGACTGCTGCAGCCCGACGATGAGTTGCGCTGGGTGTACGTACGCGGCCGTTGCTACAAGGATCGCCACGGCCGACCCAAGCGCTTTCTTGGCGCGGCGCTGGACCTGACCGAACGCAAGCGCACCGAGCAAGCCCTGCGCCAGAGCCAGACCGAGCTGCAGTTGATCATCAATGCGATGCCGATCCTCATCAGCTACGTGGACCGCGAAGAGCGTTTCCGGCTGAACAACAGCGCTTACCTGGACTGGTACGGCCTGACCCCGCAGGAGCTCTACGGCAAGACCATCCGCGAAGTGCTCGGCGAAGAGGCCTACGCCGCCCGCGCCCAACAGATCGCCGACGCCCTGGCCGGCCAGCCGTGCAGCTTCACCGTGCAAATGGACCATCGCGACGGGCGCCCGCGCCATTCGCTGATCAACTACCTGCCTCGCCATGGGGCGGACGGTGCGGTGAACGGTTTCTACATCTTCGTGATCGACGAGACCGAGAGCCGGAAAACCGAAGAGGCCCTGCGCAACCTCAACGAAACACTGGAAGAACGCGTCATCGCCCGTACCCAGCAACTGGCCGAAGCCAATCACCGGCTGCAAAGCGAGATGTTCGAACGCGAGCGCGCCGAAGAAGCCCTGCGCCATGCGCAGAAAATGGAAGCCGTGGGCCAGCTCACGGGCGGCATTGCCCATGACTTCAACAATATGCTCACCGGCATCCTCGGCAGCCTCGACCTGATGCAACGCTACATCGCCGCTGGCCGCACTGACGAGATCGGCCGCTTCACCGAAGCCGCGGTGTCCTCGGCCAACCGCGCCGCGGCCCTGACCCATCGGCTGCTGGCTTTTTCCCGACGCCAGTCCCTGGACCGCAAACCGCTGGACGCCAATGACCTGGTGCACTCGCTCGAAGACCTGCTGAGCCGCACCACTGGCGATCACATCGTGCTGCGGCTGCAACTGGCCAGCGAGCTGTGGCCGGTCAACACCGATGCCAGCCAGTTGGAAAACGCCCTGCTCAACCTGGTGATCAACGCCCGCGATGCCATGCCCGAGGGCGGCGAACTGATCGTCGAAACCGCCAACGTCTATCTCGACGCTACTGACATCAACACCCTGGAGCCGGTCAAGGCCGGGGACTACGTGATGATCGCCGTCAGCGACAACGGTAGCGGCATGACCCCCGCCGTACTGGCCAAGGCCTTCGATCCATTCTTCACCACCAAGCCCATCGGCCAGGGCACCGGCCTGGGCTTGTCGATGATCTACGGTTTTGCCCAGCAGTCGGGTGGGCACCTCAACCTCGACAGCGTGCCGGGCCAGGGCACGCGGGTGCAGTTGTACCTGCCGCGCTTGCACGTTTCGCCGACCCAACCACCCGAAACGCCAGAGGCGTTCGTCGTACCGCCGGCCATTGCCGGGGAAACCGTGTTGCTGGTGGAGGATGAGCCCGCCGTGCGTATGTTGGTGCTCGACCTGTTGCAGGCCTTGGGCTACACGGCTCTCGAAGCCCGGGACGCCGTGACCGCGCTTCCCGTGCTGGAATCGGACCAGCGCATCGACCTGCTGGTGACCGATGTCGGGCTGCCGGGCATGAATGGCCGGCAACTGGCGGAGATCGCCCGCCAGCACCGGCCTGGGTTGAAAGTGCTGTTCATGACCGGTTACGCGCAGAAAGCCGCCGAACGCCAGGGGTTCCTCGACCAGGGCATGGACATGGTCGCCAAGCCCTTCTCCCTCGATCTGCTGGCCAACAAGATTCGGACGATGATCAACCATGGCAGCTGACTTGAGGCATAATCGCCGCCCCGTCGCACCGTTCAGGTCACCGCAGCAATGAAAGCCCAAGCCCGCCATATCCTGGTGAAAACCGCCGAAGAAGCCGAACAGCTCAAGCAACGCATCGCCAAGGGCGAAGCCTTCGATGTGCTGGCCAAGAAATACTCCACCTGCCCTTCAGGCAAACGCGGCGGCGATTTGGGTGAAGTAAGGCCGGGGCAGATGGTCGGCGTGATTGATGCGGTGATTTTCAAGAAACCGCTGCGGGTGGTGCATGGGCCGATCAAGAGCAAGTTCGGGTATCACCTGGTGCAGGTGTTCTACCGGGACTAACGATCGCTCCTCCCTGTGAATCCCCTGTGGGAGCGAGCTTGCTCGCGATAGCGTCGGACCAGCCGGTATCCATGTCGACTGACACACCGCTATCGCGAGCAAGCTCGCTCCCACAGGTTCTGTGCCTCCTCTATCTGGGCATCAACGCCCCCGGCACCTGGATCACCCGGCTCGCCAACAGGTGCCCTGCCTCGGCCGCTTCCACCGGGCTGCCGCCCAGCAAACGATTCGCCAGGTACGCGGCGCTGAAGGAGTCCCCCGCCGCCGTGGTGTCGACGACGCGCTCGACCCTCAGGGCAGGTACTTCATAAGACTGGCCGTCGCAACGAATCAGGCAGGCCTCGGCACCGCGCTTGAGTACCACCTCGGGCGTGCCAAGCTGCGCATAGGCGGCGAACACCGCTTCGCTGTCGGCATGACCGAACAATGCCTGCTCGTCCTCTACGGTCAGCAGCGCCAACTCCACATAGGGCAAGACGCTGCGATACGCCGCCCGTGCCGCTTCGATCGAGCCCCAGAGCCGGGGCCGGAAGTTATTGTCGAACACCACCAGCGCCCCGCGCCGACGCGCTTCGACCAGGGTTTCGATGAGTTTGCCACGCCCCTGCTCGCCGAGCACCGCCAGGGTGACGCCGCTGAAATACAGCACATCGTAATCCAGCAACGCGGCCAGGATCGGCCCGGCGGCCGGGGTGGTAAAACAATCGCGCACCGCCGCCTCGTTGCGCCAGTACAGGAATCGCCGCTCACCTGCCGCATCGGTCTGGATGCAATACAAGCCCGGCAGACGTCCAGGCAAGCGCTGGACCCGTTGCAGCCCGATGTTCTCGGCGGCCCAGTTTTCACACATGGCATCGCTGAAACTGTCGTCGCCCAAGGCGGTGACGTAATCCACCGCGCCCCTGTCGCCCAAGGCGCGGGCCAGGTACACCGCCGTATTCAGGGTGTCGCCGCCGAAGCTTTGCAGCAGGCTGCCGTCGGCGCGTTGTTGCAGTTCGATCATGCATTCGCCGATCAGGGCGATGCGGGGTTTGGGGTTGCTCATGGATGATCCTGGATTTGGTGGTGTCTGGCAGGCCGCTATCGCGAGCAAGCTCGCTCCCACAGGGGGATCATGGCGATCACAAATTCTGTATTCACAACAATCCAGTGTGGGAGCGAGCTTGCTCGCGATAGCCGCAACTCGGTCTCAAGCCTTAGAAACAAGTCTCCATGCTCTCGACCACCCGCAACTGCTCATCCACCAGGCACCCCACCCGCCACTTGTCGAACGTCAGGCACGGGTGTGAAGTACCAAACGAAATGATGTCGCCCACACGCAACTCAACCCCCGCCGCCACACTCATGAACGCATGTTGGTCCATCACCGCCGTCACCTTGCAGCCACTCACATCGTCACCCGCCACCGTGTCCGAACCGGGCTGGTAGCGCTTGAGCGGCACCGGCAAGCCAGCGTCGTAGGCCACGTCGCGCTTGCCCAGGGCGATCACCGCGAAACCCGGCTCCGGCAGCGATTGCACATGGGCCCAGACTTCCAGCGCCGGGCGCAGGCCTTCGTGCAAATCGCTGCGACGCTCCAGCACGCAGCACTGCGCTTCCTTGTAGATGCCATGGTCATGGGCCACGTAGCTGCCGGGACGCAGCACGCTGAGGAAACGCCCGTGGGCATTCTGGGCTTCGAAGGATTCGGCGATCAGGTCGTACCAGGCCGACCCCGAGGCGGTGATGATCGGTTTGTCGATGGCGAACGCGCGGTTGTCCTGCAACTGCACCGCCAGCCGCACCAGGGACGCCGCGAACGCACGAATGCCACTGATGGCGTGGTCACCATGGATCACCCCTTCGTAGCCTTCGATGCCGGTCAACGCCAGCGCCGGTTGCGCCTGGATCGCCTCGGCCAGGGCCAAGACCTCGGCCTCTGTCCGGCAGCCACAACGACCGCCGACCACGCCGTACTCGATCATCACATTGAGCCGTACTCCGCGCGAGGCGAAGTAAGCGCCCAAGGCAGCGACGTTGTCCGGATGATCGACCAGGCAGTGGAATTCGAACGCCGGGTCGGCGAGCAAATCGGCAATCAGCGCCATGTTCGGCGTGCCCACCAATTGGTTGGCCATCAACACCCGGCGCACGCCATGGGCGTAAGCGGCACGGGTCTGCACGGCGCTGGCGAGGGTCAGGCCCCAGGCGCCTGCGTCCAGTTGCCGGCGAAACAATGCCGGGGTCATGCTGGTCTTGCCGTGGGGCGCCAGTTCGGCACCGCTGCTGCTGACGAAATCCTGCATCCAGCGGATGTTGTGCTCCAGCGCCGCGCGATGCAGCACCAGCGCCGGCAGGCTGACGTCCCGTAGCAGGTGGGCGCCGACGGTGGCGGCGCCCTTCTCGACGCCGGCATTAAGGATGGCGGAAGGCATGTTCGAACTCCTCGCACACGGCCGCTAGTGCCGTTGCTGTCTATTCATTGATACGACGGGCCAGGTGGTTGGCGCTTTCGATCAGCACCCGGCGGTAGTCGGCGTAATTGTTCTTGGCGTCGGCCCGAGGGGCGACGATGCACAGGGTGGCGATGGCCACGCCATTCGGGTCTTTGACCGGTGCGGCGAAGCAGTGGGTGAAGGTGTCGGCGACACTGTCGAAGGAGAAAAACCCATCGAGGCCGGCCTGACGGATTTCCTTGAGGAATTGCTCCAGGGGCAGGCGCTCGCCGTCCGGCAAAATGAAGTCGTCGGGATCGATCAGGTCGACGATCTGCTGGTCACTCAAATGCGCCAGCAGCAGGCGCCCGGACGCCGTCCACGGGATCGGCGCGTTTTCCCCGATGTCCGATGAAATGCGAAAATGCCGCTCGCCTTCCTTCATCAGCGCGACGGTGTATTTGCGCCCGTTGAGCAGGCACATCTGCGCCGTTTCCCGGGTCTGGCGCACGATCTCCTGCAAGGCCTGGTCAGCCTCGCGGCTCAGGTCGAAATGCCGCAGGTGTGCCTGCCCGAGAAAATACAACTGGCGGCCCAGGTAGACATGGCCGTCCTTGCCCACCGGCTCGAGGATGCGCCGCTCCAGCAGCGACGCCACCAGTTCATAGACCGTGGACTTGGGGCTGCCGATGCCGCTGGCAATATCGTTCGGGCGCAGCGGCTGGCCGATTTCCTTGAGGAAATCGAGGATATCGAACGCCCGATCCAATCCCCGGGCCCGGCGTTTGATGGTGTCTTCGGTCATGTCTTTGGTTCCCATTCAGTTGGCCGGGAGTTTAACCAGACTGCTGCGCCGCCTGATAGATCGCTATCGCGGGCAAGCCATGCTCCCACGGAAGAATGCGTTTCCTTGTGGGAGCAAGGCTTGCCCGCGATAAGGCCCCCGTGGTTCAGGCCTTCTTCTTGTAGGCCACGCAATCGATCTCGACCTTGCAATCGACCATCATGCTCGCCTGCACGCAGGCCCTGGCCGGGGCGTGTTCCGGGCTGAAGTACTCGCCGAAGACCTTGTTGAAACTCCAGAAATCCCGCGGGTCTTCCAGCCACACACCGCAGCGCACCACATCTTCCAGGCCGTATCCGGCCTCCTCGAGAATAGCGACCAGGTTCTTCATGGTCTGGTGGGTCTGTTCGACGATCCCGCCGACAATGATCTCGCCGTTCACCGCCGGCACCTGGCCGGACACGTGCAGCCAGCCATCGGCTTCCACGGCGCGGGCGAATGGCCGAGGCTGACCGCCACCTGCGGTGCTGCCGGTGCCGTAGCGCGTAATGCTCATGGGTTATCTCCTTATTGAATGGAAAATTAAAAACGCGTGTTCTTGAGAAATTCTGCCAGCCGTGGCGACTGTGGCCGTTCGAACAATTCCTTCGGCGGCCCCTGCTCTTCGATGCGGCCCTGGTTCATGAACACGATCTTGTCGGAGACCTCGAAGGCAAAGCGCATTTCGTGGGTCACCAGCAGCATGGTCATGCCGTCTTCGGCCAGGCCCTTGATCACGTTCAGCACCTCGCCGACCAGTTCCGGGTCCAGGGCCGAGGTCACTTCGTCGAACAGCATCAGGCTGGGGTTCATGGCAATTGCCCGGGCGATTGCCACGCGCTGCTGCTGCCCGCCGGACAACTGGCCGGGAAAGTGATCGCGCCGCTCCAACAGGCCCACTCGCTCCAGCCATTTCTCGGCCAGGGCCACGGCCTCGTCCTTGGGCAGCTTTTTCACTTTGAGCAGGCCCAGGGTGACGTTCTGCAACGCGGTCAAATGCGGGAACAGGTTGAATTGCTGGAAAGCCATGCCGGTCATGGCCCGGTGCCGGGCGATGATTTTTTCGGCGTGGCGCACACGCTTGCCGTCGATGTCGTCGTAACCGATGGATTCGCCGTCGAGCATGATCTGCCCGCCCTGGAACTCTTCCAGCATGTTGACGCAGCGCAGCAGCGTGGTCTTGCCCGAACCGCTGGAACCGATCAGCGTGACTACGTTGCCGCGCTGCATGCTCAGGTCCACGCCCTTGAGCACTTCCAACGGGCCGTATTGTTTGCGCAAGCCGCGAATGTCCAGCAGCGGCTGGGTGTTGGAGAGCTCTGTGTTGGAAAGCTCCGTGTTGGAGAGATTCGAAACGTCAGTCATGGCAAGGCCACCCGCTTTTCAATGTGCCGCCCGAGCAATTCAATGGCGTAATTGATGATGAAAAAGAGAAACCCGGCGAACAGGTAAAACTCCAGGGTCATGAACGTCCGGGCGATGATCTGCTGGGTGCTGAGCAGCAGTTCGGCGACGCCGATCACCGACAGCAGGGTCGAGGCCTTGACGATCTCGGTGGAGGAATTGACCCAGGTCGGCAAGATCTGCCGCAACGCCTGGGGCAACAGCACATAGCCCAGCGACTGGTAGAACGTCAGGCCGATGGCCTGGCTCGCCTCCATCTGCCCACGGGGCAACGCCTGCAAGGCCCCACGCACGATCTCGGCCACGTGGGAGCCGCAGAACAGCGTCAAGCCCAGCACGCCGGCCTGGAACGCACCGATCTGCCAGCCCAGGGCCGGAGCCATG
Source organism: Pseudomonas sp. A-RE-22 (assembly GCF_019956035.1). Classification (NCBI taxonomy): domain Bacteria; kingdom Pseudomonadati; phylum Pseudomonadota; class Gammaproteobacteria; order Pseudomonadales; family Pseudomonadaceae; genus Pseudomonas; species Pseudomonas sp. A-RE-22. The sequence continues at coordinate 79,813 of NZ_JAHBCZ010000088.1, read as the reverse complement.
TAGAAGCAGGCCAGCACCAGCACGAACACCGGCGTGCCGCGAATCAGGTCGACATAGAAGCGAAACGGCGCGCGCATCCAGGTCCGGCCATAGGTCAGCACCAGCCCGGCGACCAGGCCGATCAACGTGCCCAACACAATCGCCAGCAGCGAACACTGCACACTGGTCAGGAAGCCGGCCCACAGGGTGTCCCGGGCAACCCATAACTCATGCAACCAACTGGGTGATTCGTACATGGGACACTCCTAACGGCGGATCGCCAGGCGCTGCTCGAAATAACGCAGCACCATGGCAATGAGGTAACAGGCCGCGACATACAGGGCCGTGGTCACCAGCCAGGTTTCGATCACCCGGTAGCTCTCCACGTTGATCTTGCGGGCGCAATAGGTCAGCTCCGGCACGGCAATCGCCGCCGCCAGGGAGGTGTCCTTGAACAGCGAAATGAAGTTGTTCGACAACGCCGGCAACACGTTGCGCAGCATCACCGGTACGGTGATGTAGGCCTTCACCTGCCACTCGCCCAGGCCGATGGCCAGCCCGGCTTCACGCTGTCCCTTGTGAATGCTCAACAGTCCGCCGCGAAACACTTCGGTCAGGTAGGCCCCGGCGTACAGCGAGAGGGTGATGACGAACGACGGCAGCTTGTCCAGGCGGATGCCCAGGCTCGGCAAGGCGAAGTAGATCAGCAGGATCAACACCAGGATCGGCGTATTGCGGATCACCGTCACATACACCGACGCCAGCACTCGCAAGAGCCGATGTTTGCTCAGCAGCGCGAACGCCATCGCCAGGCCGATCACGCAACCGATGGCGATCGACACCAGTGCCAGGGAAAGCCCCAGGCCAAGCCCCGCCAGCAGGGTGTCGAAATCGCGCCAGACGGCGGCAAAGTTCAACTGATAATTCATGGTCGGCAGTACCTTCGACGGAGCGCCCGCAAGTGGCGCCCCGGGCTCACAGGGTCATTTGAATTCGACGGGGAAACCGATCGCTGGCGACGGCAGCTCGACACCGAACCACTGCTTGAAGGACGCCGCATAGGTGGGGAATTCCACGCCGGTCATGGCTTCATGCAAGGTGGTGTTGACGAAGTTCAGCCAGTCCTGGTCGCCGCGCTTGACCGCACAGGCGTAGGTTTGCGGGCTCCAGGCATAGACCGGGCTGCGGTAGCGGCCAGGGTTCTGCACCATCAGGTACTTGACCGAGGACTGGTCGGTGGCGGCGGCATCGGCGCGACCGGAGTTCACTGCCTGGTACATCAGGTCGACGCTGTCGTACTGGTCGACCTTGGCCTTGGGCAGCGCCTGGTGCACCAGCTCCTCGGCGTAGACGTTCTGCAGCACCGCCACGGTGACGCCGTCGCCGGCGGCCTTGAGGTCTTCGATTTCCTTGTACTTGCTGTTGGCCGGCAGCAGCAGGCCCACGCCTTCGCGGTAGTACGGCAGGGTGAACGCCACTTGCTGGGCGCGGCTGGCGGTGACGGTGATGAACTGGCAGCTCATGTCGACCTTGTCGGTCAACAGGTTGGGTATGCGCGCATCGGAAGACTGCACCACGAACTCGACTTTCTCCGGGTCGTTGAACAACCCCTTGGCGACCATCCGCGCAATATCGATATCAAAGCCCTGCAACTTGCCATCCGCTCCCTGGAAGTGCCACGGCGCATTGGTACTGCCCGTGCCCACGATCAATTTCCCCCGCTGCAGCACGCTGTCCAGCTTGCTGTCGGCCGCCTGAGCGACCCCCATGGCAGCCGTCGTGGCCGCGAAGAGAAAAACACACGCTTTGAACAAGGAAGGTCGGCGTTGCATGACAAGCACTCCAGAATGGGTTTATTCCGCTATACCGGAACGTGGTATGTAACAACGGAATAGACAGCAGAAAGTGTGCCACAGGCTTGCAGCGCGTGGGTGAGGAAAATGGAAAGTTAAGGAAATCAGGGGGATGGGAAAAACAGGCGCCCGCACAGTGGCATCTGCGTGCGAACACTGTTGCTACCGTGGGCCACGACGCACGGGTAACAAGGCCCCAAGCCGGGTATTCGGCGCCCCCGGTGCACCGAAACGGAGCCACTCTGGAATTTGTAAAATACCCTGTGGGAGCGAGCTTGCTCGCGATGGCGGTGTATCAGTCAATATTGATGGCGACTGACCTGACGCTATCGCGAGCAAACTCGCTCCCACAATGGTTCGGCGGTGTGCCTGGGCTATTTGCGCTTGTAGCTCTTGCTGCCGCCAGGCGTGAGGCAATAGACCCCGCCCCGGGGGCCGACGCAGTAATTGCCACTGCCGCATTGGCAACCGTCGGCGGACTTGAGCAACGACTGCGGCCGGGCCTCGTTCCGAAGCCCCAGCACAGCGGAACAGGACTTCTTCGAAGCACTGATGGAGCCGTCGTTGCACAGGAAGGTATCGCCGTCACACCCGGCAATACCGCCCTTGCGCCCGGAACACGGTTGATTGGCGGCAAGGGCCGAAGTGCCCAGGGTCAACAACAGAATCGCGACACAGGCGCGAAGTAAAGCGGACGTTCCGTGACAGAGATTCATGGCAGCTTCCAGGCTGATATATGGCCCTATGCTAGCACTGGATCATCTACTGCGCCTGACGCCCGCAAGATCTCAACTCGAACAACCCTGTTTTCTACAGGAACTTCTGCTCATAAATCATCAAGCGCAACCTTGATTGATGGATCGTTCTCCCGCTCGTGACACAGAGCGACAAGCTCCATGTCCTCAAGCCGATTCATCATGGCTTCGTATTCTCTGGCTGGGACGCAGTAAAAAGCCGGCTCGTTACGATTCAGGATCGCTACGGATAATCCCTCACCCGCTGCAACGGTACCCATCGGATTTTTCTTGAGTTCAGAAATGCTGGCTACAACTCGAGAAAGCACGATACGAGTCATGGAATGAGACCTTGAGTACTGAATGGCGCTAAACAATAGCGTTCTAATACAACTCTTAAAACTGTCAGCGCCCGCAAAACCTCACCCTGGACAACATCCGCAAATCCCCCTCGCGGTAATAGTCATCACTCCAGCTGTCATCCACCGCCAGTGGCTTGACCTGCTTGAGGGCGAGTTTTTTTGCGAAGTAGCGAAAGCGGTAATGTTCATAGAAACGCAGCAACTCCAGCCCGTAGCGGTCGGCCAGGTCGGTGTTGCCCTGGATGATCAGGTAATTCTCGTCGTTGCCGCTGCTCGCCGCGGCGCTCAGGTTGTGGCTGCCGCTGATGATGGTCGGCGTATCGGTGGTGAAGTCGGTGACGATGGCTTTGGTGTGCACCAGCAGGTTGCCCTTCTGGCCTTTCATGTTTTCCCGCAGCCAGCCTTCCAGGCCGGTGTTGAGCAGCGCGGTGGCGGCGAATTCGGCGGTGCGATCGGCGTGAAAGCCGGTGATGCGGCTCTTGGAGTTTTGCAGACCGTAGCGCAGCACGTCGTCATTGGGTGCGCCGAGCACGGCGTCGAGGATGCGCTCGGGCAACACAAAGGCGGTGACGAACAGCAGGTCCTTTCGCGCGCCCTTGATGATGTCGACGAAGCGATCCAGGTCGCCCTCCCCGGTGCGCGGCGAGAACCCGGCGAACAACGCCTCTTGTGGAGCCATGGCATTGTTGTCGGTCAGCCACTGGCGAGTGGCACCGACGTCCTGGGGTTCGGCCCAGATTTGCTCGAACACCTGGAAGTAGCTGCCGCTCACCCGAGGGTCGTCCAGCACATGAACGACGTTGGCCTGGCGGTAGACACCGTTGGCGGTGAAGTTGGTGCTGCCGCACAGCACCGCCTCCGGTTGCAATGAGCCGTTGCCGTCCACCTTGCTCAGCACAATGAACTTGTCGTGGAAAATGTCATGGGTAACTCGTCCGCGCTTGTTGGCTGCTGGCATTTTCTCGAGGCTGGCTTCGTTGCGCGCCGTGGTGTCGTCCCCCGGCTCGGCGTGATACAGCACCCGCACCTTCGCACCGCGAGCATGGGCGGCATTCACCGCGTCGACGATCACCGGCAGTTCGTATTCATAAATGGCGACATCCAGGGCCCAGTTGGCATCCAGCGCCCGGTCGATAAAACCGATCAGGCGTCCCAACAGGCCATTCTCCAGCCAGCGACGCGGGGCGTCGGGCCAGTCATCGATGGACAGGTGCTTGTTGGCGCCGATCAGCGCGTCCACTTCAGGAAACTTGCGCTGGAACGCCTGGCTGGCGGCCACGGCACGGTTGAAGATGACCCGCTGGTTGGCCGGCTGCCCGTCGTCGCTGGTGACCGTGACCTCCAGGGATTCGCCCAACTGCGGTGCATCGGGGCTGCCGTAGGCCAGGTGCACGCGGTAGTGCATGGTCACGCCGGGGTTGACCGCGTAGTCGGCCCAGCGAAATTTCTGCAAGGGTGCCTTGTCGCTGGGGGTGGCGTGGAACTGAGGAAAGGTGTGGGCCTTGTCGGGGAAGGTCAGGCTGTTGAACAGGAACAGCCAGGGTTTGTCCCCCTGCTGCTTCTCGATGGCAAAACCCAGCAGCCCCTGGCGTCGGGATTCCGCCAGGTCCATGGCGAGCAGCACGCCGTTGGTGCCGGCATAGGCCTTGACCCGAAAATCGTCCTGGGCGTTGGTGACGAGTACGCGCATGGTTCACTCCTGTGAGGGGGCTGCCTGAGCATAGTGTAGTGATGCGGGTTAGGTGGTCAGATCAGGGACCGAGGCGATGCTGATCGCGAGCAAGCTCGCACACACAGGGGCTGTGGTGTTCATCAGTTATGTGTGCACAGCGAAACCAAATGTGGGAGCGAGCTTGCTCGCGATGAGGCCTTCACAGTCAAAGAACATTTCAAGTGGTTTCATCGATATGCCGATACTCCGCCCCCAACCGCCCCGCCAACTGCCGGGCCCGGCCCAGGCGAATCGGGCCTCTTTCGATGTCGATCAACAGGCACGGGCAATCGAGCAACGGCAGTGAAAGCCCCTCCTTGACTCGCCCATCGGTCATCACCAAGACCCGTTGCTGCTCCGCCGGGTAGCGCTTGCGTCGGGCCTCCAGCCAGCGCCCGGCCTCGTTCAGCGCCGCCAGCAACGGCGTTCCGCCACCGGCGCCCAGCCCATCGAGCCAGTCGCGCAGACCGGCCGAGGCCTTGAGCCCTTGCACCTGCCAGTTCGGCTGCGTACCGCTGGCCGTCAACAGCCCCAGGCGGGCCCGTTGGCGATAGGCGTCGTCGAACAACTGCGCCAGCAGGCCTTTGCCGTCACTCAAGGCGCGATGACGCCGGGTCGAGGCCGACGCATCGACAATGACCAGCCACAGCTCATGGGGCGAGCGCTGGCGAGCGTGCCAGCACAGGTCCTCACGCAGACGTGGCCGGCCATTGAGCAACGTCCCCGGCCAGTTCACCGCACCGCTGGCCGCCGCTTTGCTGCGGCCCTGGCGGCCCTGGTCGAGTCGTCCGGCACGGGGGCTGGCATTCGCCCCCGCTGGCGAACGGGGGCGAATGCCTAGGGCTTTTTTGGCCAGCTCGGCACGTCACGCCGAGCACCGGTCGGCAATGCCCGGGCCGGCAGGTCACCCCACTGGCCCTGGCCCTCGCTGGGTTCAGTGGTTTTTTCCGCGCCGGTCGGCGCCTGGGACGGTGTCGGTGCCGAATGCCCGCGCCGCCGGTGCCGCAAGGCAAACTCGGCGACCGCATCGATGTCTTCATCGGCAATTGCAGCAGCCCCGCGCCAAGCCGCATGGGCCCGGGCCGCCCGCAGCCAGACCAGGTCGGCGCGCAAGCCATCGACCCCGGCGGCAAAGCAGCGCTCGGTGATCTGCGCCAGCGCCGCGTCATCCAGGGCGATCCCGGCCAAGCGGTCGCGTGCCTGTTGGCAACGTTCGCGCAACTGCGCCTGGGTCGTCTCCCACGCCGCGCAGAACGCCTGCGGATCGCTGTCGAAATCCAGCCGCCGTCGGATGATCTGGCCGCGCTCAGTCGGTGCGGTGTGACCGTCGAGGGCGACGTTCAGGCCAAAACGGTCGAGCAACTGCGGGCGCAGTTCGCCCTCTTCCGGATTCATGGTGCCGATCAGCACAAAGCGCGCCGGATGCCGGTGGGAAATGCCGTCGCGCTCGATGAGGTTGATGCCGCTGGCGGCCACATCGAGCAGCAAGTCCACCAGGTGATCGGGCAGCAGGTTCACTTCATCGACGTACAGAACGCCACCATCGGCCTTGGCCAACACGCCGGGAGAAAACTGCGCGCGCCCTTCCCCCAGCGCCGCGTCCAGGTCCAGGGTGCCCACCAGTCGCTCTTCGGTAGCACCGAGGGGCAAGGTGACGAACTGACCGCTGGCCAGCAGGTCCGCCAGGCCCCGGGCCAGTGTGGACTTGGCCATGCCCCGCGGCCCTTCGATCAGCACACCGCCGATTTTCGGATCGATCGCGGCCAGGCACAGGGCCAGTTTCAGATCATCGGCGCCGACCACGGCGCAGAGCGGGAAATGGGGGGGGTGGGTCATATCTAATTCTCAAGGGTGGTCGGTAACGTCAATGTCAAAAGGGGACTTGTGGGAGCAAGGCTTGCCCGCGATGAACGAAAACGCGGTTTAGCTGCTAAACCGCGGCGCGACCATCGCGGGCAAGCCTTGCTCCCACAGGGTGGAGATAAATCCCTTTGCCACAGGTCAACCCATCACAGGGGTTGTGTCTCGCCTGCTGAGTAGGCACGTCAGCCATCTTCTTCTATATCCAACAACAAATTCTCCAGCGCCTCGCGGTACTCGCCCGGCGCCTGCCACATCCCCCGCTGCTGCGCTTCGAGCATGCGCTCGGTCATGTCCCGCAGAGCGTCGGGGTTGTGCTGGCGGACGAAATCCCGGGTGTCCGGGTCGAGCAGGTAGGCATCGGCCAGCAAGGCGTACTGGTGATCGTCGATCAACCGGGTGGTGGCGTCGAAGGCAAACAGGTTGTCCACCGTCGCCGCCAGTTCGAACGCGCCTTTATAGCCGTGACGCTTCACGCCGTCGATCCACTTCGGATTCGCTGCGCGGGAACGGATGACGCGGTTGAGCTCTTCTTTCAGGGTGCGGATCCTGGGCAAGTCTGGCTGGCTGTGATCGCCATGGTAACTGGCCGCAGCATCACCACTGAGGGTCTCGACCGCCGCCAGCATGCCGCCCTGGAACTGGTAGTAATCGTTGGAATCGAGCAGGTCGTGCTCGCGGTTGTCCTGGTTCTGCAACACCGCCTGCACCTGACTCAAGCGCCGGGAAAACTGCTCCCGGGCGGCAGTGCCTTCATCGCTGGCACCGTAGGCATAACCGCCCCAGTTCAGGTACACCTCGGCCAGATCCTCGCGGCTCTGCCACAAGCGACCGTCAATCGCCCCCTGCACGCCCGCGCCATAGGCACCGGGCTTGGCGCCGAAGATCCGCCAGCCGGCCTGGCGCGCCGCGGCTTCCGGCTCAAGACCCGATGCCAGCAGGGCTTCGCGTTCGCCACGCACCTTGGCCGCCAAGGGGTTCATGTCGTCCGGCTCATCGAGGGCGGCGACGGCCTGCACGGCGGCATCGAACAAGCGGATCAGGTTGGCAAAGGCGTCACGGAAGAAGCCGGACACGCGCAGCGTGACATCGACCCGAGGCCGGTCCAGCAGGCTCAGCGGCAGGATCTCGAAGTCATCGACCCGCTGGCTGCCCGTGGCCCACACCGGACGCACGCCCATCAGCGCCATCGCCTGGGCGATGTCATCGCCGCCGGTACGCATGGTGGCAGTGCCCCACACTGACAGGCCGAGCTGACGCAGGTGATCGCCGTGGTCCTGCAAGTGCCGTTCAAGGATCAGGTTCGCCGATTGGAAACCGATGCGCCACGCCGTGGTGGTGGGCAGGTTGCGCACGTCCACCGAGAAGAAGTTGCGCCCGGTGGGCAACACATCGAGGCGCCCGCGGCTCGGCGCGCCGCTGGGGCCGGCCGGCACGAAGCACCCGTTCAAGGCATCGAGCAGGCCGCGCATTTCCGCCGGGCCGCAAGCGTCCAGGCGCGGGGCCACGACGGATCGCAGGTTTTCAATGATGCTGCCCGCCACCTCCCAACCCGGCGCGTCGAGCTGCTCCACCGCACCGTCCAGCGCCTGCTCGATCAACTGCACAGCGAACAGCTCCAGGCGCTCGCGGGTATCGCCGGTGGTGCGCCAAGGCTCGGCGCTGACCTGACGCAACGCCTCGGGACACTCGCCAGTCCAGGGCTCGGCCAAAGCACAATCCAGCGGATCGAAACCCAGCCCGAACGCCTTGGCCAGCGCCCGCAACAGACTCGACTGCGCGCCTTTGCCGTCGCCCCGGGGAATGCGCAGCAACGCCAGCAAGGTGTCGATGCGCAGCCGCCCGCTGGGCGACTCGCCAAAAATGTGCAGGCCGTCACGAATCTGCGACTCCTTCAAGTCGCACAGGTAAGTGTCCAGGCGTGGCAGCCAGATCGCCGCGTCGGCGTCGCTGTCGAGCCCGGCATCGAGTTGCAGTTCGCGGTCGATGTGGGTCTCGCGCACCAGATTGAGGATGTCCCGTTGCAGCTCCCGGGCACGGCGCGGATCGAGCAATTGCGCCTCGTAGTACTCGTCAGCCAGCAGCTCGAGGTTACGCAGTGGCCCATAGGTTTCGGCCCTGGTCAGCGGCGGCATCAAGTGGTCGATGATTACCGCCTGGGTACGACGCTTGGCCTGGGCGCCCTCACCCGGGTCGTTGACGATGAACGGATAGATATTCGGCAGCGGCCCCAGCAGCACGTCCGGCCAGCAGTTTTCCGACAGCCCGACGCCCTTGCCCGGCAGCCATTCGAGGTTGCCGTGCTTGCCGACGTGAATCACCCCGTGGACGCCGTAGGTGTGGCGCAACCAGAAATAAAACGCCAGGTAACCGTGGGGCGGCACCAGGTCCGGATCGTGGTACACCGCACTCGGATCGACTTGATAACCCCGCGCCGGCTGGATGCCGACGAAGGTCAGGCCCAGCCGAAGACCGGCGACCATCAGGCGGCCGTCGCGGAACATCGGGTCCTGCTCGGGCGAGCCCCAGCGCGCCAGCACCGCTTGGCGATTGGCTTCGGGCAGTGCGTCGAACAAGGCCTGGTACTCGGCGAGGGCCAGGCTCTGGTGACAGGGACGCAGGTCGAGGCTGTCCAGGTCGTTACTGACCCCGCCGAGCAATTGCTGGATCAACGCGGTGCCGCTCGCCGGCAGTTCGGACGGCAGCGGATAGCCCTCGGCCTGCAGGGCCCGCAGGATATTCAAGGCCGCCGCCGGGGTGTCCAGGCCGACGCCATTGCCGATGCGACCGTCGCGGGTCGGGTAGTTGGCGAGGATCAGCGCCACACGCTTCTGGGCATTGGGCAAGCGCGCCAGGATGGTCCAGCGTCGGGCCAGTTCGGCGACAAAATCCATGCGCTCGGGCGCGGCCCGGTAGCAGACCACATCGCTCTGGCCGCGCTCGCTGCGCCAGGCCAGGTCCTTGAAACTGATGGGGCGGCTGATGATCCGTCCGTCCAGTTCCGGCAAGGCAATGTGCATCGCCAGGTCCCGCGGTCCCAAGCCCTGCTCGCTGGCCCGCCAGCCGGGTTCGTTGTCCTGGGCGCAGATCGCCTGGATCACCGGGATGTTGCGGCGAAACGGTCGCAAATGCGGAGCTTCGGGGCTGGATTGAGCGAAGCCGGTGGTGTTGAGGATCACGCCCGCCTGCACCTCGTCCAGCCAGTCCTCTACAAATGCGAGGCAACCAGGTTCCTTGAGGCTTGCCACGGCAATCGGCAGCGGATTGAGCCCTGCCGCTTGCAGGCGCTGGCAGAACACGTCGATGAACGCGGTGTTCGCCGCTTGCAGGTGGGAGCGATAAAACAGCACCGCCGCCACCGGCTGCCCGGCGCGCCAGTCGGCTTGCCAATCGTCGAGGTTGGCGCTGGTTTTCGCCGGGTGATAGATGGCCGTGCGTGGCAAGGCCTGTGGCTCGGCCCACGGATAATCGCGGCCGAACCATTGGCTGCCCAGGTTGTAAAACAGGTCGAGGGCATTGCCCAGCCCGCCCTGGCGCAAGAACTGCCAGAGCCGGTCGCGGTCCTCAACGGCCACGTTGCTCAGGTCGCTGAGTTCCGGGTCCGGACGATCATCCCCCGGCACCAGGATCAGCTTCACCCCGCGCCCCGCCAGTTCCATCAGGCGCTCGATGCCGTAGCGCCAATAGCCGATGCCGCCATGCAGCGACAACAGGATGACCTTGGCGTGTTGCAGCACGTCTTCGAAATACAGATCCACCGAGGCGTGGTTCTGCACCTGCATCGGGTTGGCGAGGCGAAACTGCGGGTAGTCACCCGGCAACTGCTTCGCCGCTTCGGCCAACAGCGCCAGGCTGGAGTCGCCGCTGCACAGGATCACCAGTTCGGCGCGGGTTTGCCCCAGGTCGGCGATGTTGTCGTCCGACACGAAACCGCCGGGCTGGGTCCTGAGCAGGTGCATGGCTTAGGCCCCGAGGGCGGCGCGCAACTGCGCTTCGAGCAGCGCGGCGTCAAGCGCCTGGCCGATCAGCACCAGGCGGGTGACCCGCGCTTCCTCGGCGCCCCACTGGCGGTCGAAATGCTTGTCGAAACGCGTCCCGACGCCCTGGATCAACAGGCGCATCGGCTTGTTCGGAATCGCCGCGAAACCCTTGACTCGCAATACTCCGTGCTGGACCACCAGATGCGTCAGCGCGTCGAGCAACAGGCTTTCGTCAGCCTGGGGCAGTTCGATGGAAATGGAATCGAAGGCGTCATGATCGTGGTCATCATCGTCGCCATCGTGGTGATGGTCGTGATGGCTGTGGCGGCCGTCGATGTGTTCTTCGGAACCAGCGCCCAGGCCGATCAATACGTCCAGCGGCAGGCGACCGCTGCTGGCTTCGATGACCTTGACCGCCGGTGGCAGCTCTTCGGCGACTTCCAGGCGAACTTTGGCCAGGTCCTCAGGGCTGATCAGGTCAGCCTTGTTGAGGATCACCAGGTCGGCGCTCGCCAGTTGGTCGGCGAACAGTTCGTGCAGCGGCGATTCGTGGTCCAGGTTCGGGTCGAGTTTGCGCTGGGCATCGACCTGGTCGGGGAACGCGGCAAAGGTACCCGCGGCCACGGCCGGGCTGTCGACCACGGTGATTACCGCATCAACGGTGCAGGCGCTGCGGATTTCCGGCCATTGGAAGGCCTGGACCAGCGGCTTGGGCAGGGCCAGGCCGGAGGTTTCGATGAGGATGTGATCGAGGTCGCCACGCCGGGCCACCAGTTCGCGCATCACCGGGAAGAACTCTTCCTGCACCGTGCAGCACAGGCAGCCGTTGGCCAGTTCATAGACGCGGCCGTTGGCTTCTTCTTCGGTGCAACCGATGGAGCACTGCTTGAGGATCTCGCCGTCGATGCCCAGCTCGCCGAATTCGTTGACGATCACGGCGATGCGCCGGCCCTGGGCGTTGTCGAGCATGTGCCGCAGCAAGGTGGTTTTACCCGAGCCGAGGAAACCGGTGACGATGGTGACGGGGAGTTTGGCCAGTGTTTTCATCGGATGCCCTTTGGCAAGGTGGCGGGCAAACGGGACGACAACCGCTGGCACAGGCGTGCGCGGAAGATTTCGCCACCGGATCACCCCGCCCGGTTGTAGTGAGAATCTGTCTCGAGGCAGGTCTCCTGGCTGACGGCGGGCCAATCTTTCGACTGGCAATTGCTGCGCCTTCCCGTGCGCCCGTTTTAAAGGCATGCACAGTGGCCTTGCAGAAACAGCACCGTTCACAGTTGCGGGGGCAGCCGCGGCTTGGACCGCGTTCCCTTCTTAGCTCCGGCATGTGCCGAAGAACCTCGAAGGCGCAAGGCTACGCAGGGTGTGGGGGCGGGTCAATCGCCAGAGTGTTCTGCGGTGTATGTCCGGGCCTCATCGCGAGCAGGCTCGCTCCCACAGTTGATCTTTGTTGAACATGAGTTTTGTGATCCGCGAGATTCATTGTGGGAGCGAGCTTGCTCGCGATGGGCGCAACTCGGTGCCAGCCTGAGAACCCACGCCAATTGACGCCCCGCCCCCGCCCATGCTCTCCTGTACGCCTAGTTACGGGTGCCCTTCACAGGGTGAAACGGGAAACCGGTGAATCGTGTGCTTTACTCCAAAGCCACGTCAGTCCGGTGCTGCCCCCGCAACGGTAAGCGAGCGAAGCGTCTGAACCACTGTGTCCCTGGACATGGGAAGGTGACGCTTGCAGGCCAGGCGCAAGCCCCGCCCCTCGCGAGCCCGGAGACCGGCCCTTGACTCATGCATCAACAAACCCGCGGTGGGCGGGCGCTGTTCGAACCTTGGCGGGCTTTCGCCCGGGGTTTCATCGCGCTCGAATGCCCACTGAACAAGAACAGAGGGAAGCGCCATGTCGACCATCAGCAGCACCGCCCGCACCGCCAGCAGCACCACCACCCTGAGCCAACGCCTGAGCGCCGCGATCCTTGCTTCCATCCTCGGCGCGGGGCTGGTCTATTTCGCCGGTTTCTCCCACATCGAAGCGGTGCACAACGCTGCTCACGATACCCGTCACAGCGCCGCATTCCCGTGCCATTGAGAACTGACGACATGATCAAGCGTATCGCGCAGACCGCTGGTTTCAGCGGCTTGCTGGCCGCCCTGCTGCTGACTCTGCTGCAAAGTTTCTGGGTATCGCCGTTGATTCTCCAGGCGGAAACCTTCGAGAAGGCCCCGGCGACCGAGGTCCATGAACACGCCGACGGGGCGGCTCATACCCATGATGCCGAGGCCTGGGAGCCGGAAGACGGCTGGCAGCGCGTGCTGTCCACCACGGGCGGCAACCTGGTGGTCGCCGTGGGGTTTGCCCTGATGCTGGCGGGCCTGTACACCTTGCGCGCACCGACTCGCACGTCCCAGGGCCTGCTCTGGGGCCTGGCCGGTTATGCCACTTTCGTCTTGGCGCCGACGCTTGGCCTGCCCCCGGAATTGCCTGGCACCGCAGCGGCCGACCTGGCCCAACGACAGATGTGGTGGATCGGCACCGCGGCGTCCACGGCGGTGGGCATTGCCTTGATCGCCTTCGGCCAGCATTGGCTGCTCAAGGTGCTGGGCGTGGCAACATTGCTGGTGCCCCACGTCATCGGCGCGCCACAGCCCGAAGTCCACTCGATGCTGGCGCCCGAAGCGCTGGAGAGCCAGTTCAAGATCGCCTCGCAGTTGACCAACGTCGCGTTCTGGCTGGCCCTGGGCCTGATCAGCGCCTGGCTGTTTCGCCGTGACGGCCAAGCCCACCACGACGCATGAGCGCCGAGCCGATCCTGGTGATCGGCCTGGGCTGCCAGCGTGGTTGCCCGGCCAGCACGCTGCGGGCCCTGCTCGACCAGACGCTGCTGGCCCACGGCATCGAACTTCATCGGGTACGGGCCCTGGCCAGTATCGACCTCAAGCGTGACGAGCCCGGGCTGCTGGAGCTGGCCGGGCAACTGGCGCTGCCGCTGACCTGCTTCAGTGTCGAACAGTTGGCCAGCTACGAGCAGCGGCTCAGTCACCGTTCCGAGATCGCCTTCGAGCGAACCGGTTGCTACGGCATCGCCGAAAGCGCCGCCCTCGCCTTGGCCGACCAGTTGGGCAGATCGCCCGCGACGCTACTGATTACTCGCCAAAAAGGCCCCAAGAGCACGTTGGCATTGGCGGTCGTGGCGTAAATCCCGATAATCGGCGCCCAGGATCATGAGCGATCTTCATCTGGGCAACGCTCACCCACCTTCCACAGGAGCCGGTCATGACCGTTTACTTCATCGGCGCCGGCCCCGGCGACCCGGACCTCATCACGGTCAAAGGCCAGCGACTGATCCGCCAGTGCGCGGTGATCATCTACGCCGGCTCGCTGGTGCCAACCGCCGTCCTTGAAGGCCATTGTGCCGAACAGGTGATCAACAGCGCCGAGCTGCATCTGGAACAGATCATCGAATTGATCAAGAGCGCCCATCTCAAGGGCCAGGACGTGGCCCGGGTGCATTCCGGCGACCCGAGCCTGTACGGCGCCATCGGCGAGCAGATTCGTTGCCTGCGGGAATTGGCCATCCCTTTCGAAATCATCCCGGGGGTGACAGCGACCTCAGCCTGCGCCGCCCTGCTGGGCGCCGAACTGACCTTGCCGGATATTTCCCAAAGCCTGATCCTCACCCGCTACGCCGACAAAAGCCCGATGCCCGCGGGGGAAGAACTGGGCAGCCTGGCGCAGCACGGGGCGACCATGGCGATTCACCTGGGGGTCAATCATCTGGAAAAAATCGTCGACGAACTGCGGCCCCACTATGGCGCCGATTGCCCGATTGCCGTGATCCACCGGGCGACCTGGCCGGATCAGGATTGGGTGATGGGGACGCTGGACGATATCGCAGCAAAGGTACACGCCAAGGGCTTTCGCCGCACGGCGCTGATTCTGGTGGGACGTGTGCTGGGCAACGATGTGTTCAGCGAGTCTTCGCTGTACCGCGCCGGGCATGCGCATCTCTACAGGCCCTGACTCGCCAGAGAATCCACCGGGATCCCCCTGCGGGAGCGAACCTGTGGGAGCAAGGCTTGCCCGCGAAGGCGTCGCCTCGGTCTATCCGCTACACCAAGGTGTTTGCATCGCGGGCAAGCCTTGCTCCCACAAGCTCGCTCCCACAGGTTACGAACTGATCGCAAGATGGTATCGCCACAATCAGTAGTAGGCGTTTTCTTTCTGCGTGTGGTCGGTCACGTCGCGTACGCCCTTGAGCTCCGGAATGCGCTCGAGCAAGGTCCGCTCGATGCCTTCCTTCAAGGTGACGTCAGCCTGGCCGCAGCCCTGGCAGCCGCCGCCGAACTGGAGTACGGCGATGCCGTCTTCCACCACGTCGATCAGCGAAACCTGGCCGCCGTGGCTGGCCAGTCCCGGGTTGATTTCGGTTTGCAGGTAGTAATTGATGCGCTCGTTGACCGGGCTGTCGGCATTGACCATCGGCACCTTGGCGTTTGGCGCCTTGATGGTCAGTTGGCCGCCCATGCGGTCAGTGGCGTAGTCGACCACCGCATCGTCCAGGAAGGCTTCGCTGAACGAGTCGATGTACGCGGTGAAGCTCTTGAGCCCCAGCGCGGTGTCTTCGGGTTTTTCTTCCCCCGGCTTGCAGTAGGCAATGCACGTCTCAGCGTACTGGGTGCCGGGCTGGGTGATGAAGATGCGGATCCCGATCCCAGGCGTGTTCTGCTTGGACAGCAGGTCGGCCAGGTAATCGTGGGCGGCATCGGTAATGGTAATGGCGGTCATGGAAACTCCTCGCAGGCTTGCCGGCAGTTTACGCCAATCATCGCGCCGGACAAAGTCCTAGTATTTTTGTCAGGAAAGAGCCCGGCGGCACGGAGTTTGCCACCGGTGCTGTCGATCAGAGGTTCTGGTAGCGATTCATGTCCAGCACACCGTTTTCCACGGGCTCCGTCTCCTGGATGTACTGGCTCAGGTCATGGAAGTACTGCCAGAACTGCGGGTGACTGCGGCGAATGCCCCAGCGCTCGACAATCCGCTCGAACGCCGATGCATCCTGGGCGCCTTGCATGGCCTCGACGAACGCCGGCACTTGCTCGGCCGGAATGTTGAACATGAAGTTCGGATAGCTGCTGAGCACACCCGGGTAGACCGTCAGCGTGTCCAGCCCCGGCTGGTAGCGCGCCTCCTCGCCCAGCAGGAACGCCACGTTGCTGTGGGCTCGGTTGCGCAGCAGGCTGTAGACCTCACGATGACCGCTGGCGGTTTCGACGCGCAGCAGGGTCGCTTCCGGCAGTTGGTCGATCACCTTGAGCCCCGCCGCCGGGCGTGACACCAGCCGACTGAGGGCCTGTTCGGCGTTTTGCAGCGCCGGGTCGATGTTCGGGCGCGAGCAGTAGGCCCCGTCGCAGCGGTTGATCGGATCGGGGCGCGCATTCAGCTCGCCGTAACGGGCCAGCAATTGCAGGGCGAAATCGCCCTTGGGGTCGCGCTCGTCGAGCTTGAGGGCGGTCGGCTTGTCATCGTCGATGGTCTCGTAATCGAGCCACATCTTGAATTTGCCGCCGGCCTGGTACCAGTCGTCAAGGTAGCCTTCCCGGGAGTCGGCCGGCATCAGGCGCAGGAAGTTCTGCTCCGCACCGTTGCGGATCAGATCGAAATACAGCCGGGTCTGGGCCTGGTGGGACACGTTGCCGAATACATCGAAGTTCACCGCCAATTGGTAATAGGTGCGCTCCAGCAATGGGAAGTCGAACAGCCACATCGTCTGCGGCACTTCGCCGATCAGGCCCTTGTTGACCGAGGCGCTGTCGAAGTGCCGGAAAATGCTCAGCAACGCATTGTCGTTCCCGGCCCACAGCGTCGACCAACTCGGCGCCGGAGCGTCGGCATAGACGTCGCGGCGCAAGGCTTCGTATTCGTTGCGCTTGTCCCGGTAGTCGAGCCACAGGCTGACGACGCTGCCCACATCGTCGTTCTGCCCCGGCATCGCCAGCAGCGGCGTGGCCTGGCCGCGGTAGTTCGGATCGGTGATGTACAGGTCGTGTTCGGGCGCTTGGAACAACGCCCAGAAATTGTCGCGGATCACGTCCGTGGCAATCTGGCCCCGGCACACCGGCCCGCGAATGAAGGTGCGCACGAAATACTCGGCGTTATCGAGCATGAACTGGTAGCGAGCCTGGGCCGGGATAGCTTCGAAGGTGGAGAACGGATTGGCCCGGCGCTCCGGACCGTAGCCCGGCAACGCGGAAACCTGCCATTTGCCGCTGTAGAACAGGCTCTTGATGCGCGCCATCTTCGCAGCGCTCAAGCCGTAGGTGATGTGGGTCTTGTGTACGATCACCCCTTGCACCGGCCAGAGCCGGTAATAGACGCTGGTACCGGGGTCATCATTCGGACGACGGGTATTGATCAGGTCGATCGGCTGGCCGGTGGGCGTGCGCGAACGGACCCACTGGAAGAAATGCCCCGGCTCACCGTCCTTGAAATAGATGTGCGCCAGGAACCAATGCTCGAACAACCAGCGGCCCACCAGGCTTTCCCGGGCGCCAGGGGCATTGAGCAGGTTTTCCCATTGCACCACCTGCAAGGCTTCGGCGGCACTCGGGGCCAGGGCCTGCTGATCGATGGGGGCGCCTGCGGCCAGCCAGCGTTGCAGGGTCTGGTATTGCTGGTCGGTCAGGCCGGTGACGGCCAGGGGCATGCCTTCCTTGGGATGGGCACCGGCGTATTCGTTGAATTGATCGGGCATCGCGCAACTGTTTTCACGATTGAGGCCCAGCACGATCTCTTCGGGCAGTTTGGCGTTGGGCTGCAACGGCGTGCGGTGGCCCAACTCCAGCATGCGCGCCATCAGGGCAGCCTGGCTGCCTTGTGCATCGAGCACCGAATAGAAACCCTTGCGCTGCCAGGCGCGCTGGCCGGAGGCGTCATAGAACAAACGGGTCGGATCGGCCGCCTGGCGCCGCTCGCCGTCGTACACCGACAGCTTGCTCGCCCCCCGTGCCGCGCCTTCGCCGCTGCCCAGGTTCAACTGGCAGGCGGAATCGTAGCAGGCATGACAGGCCACGCATTTTTCCGTGAAGATCGGCTGGATGTCGCGGGTGTAGGAGATCGCGGGAGCGAGACTCCCGGCGGCTGCGGTAAAACACAACAGCAGCAACAGACTGCCGAATAAGACGCGGTACGGCATGTCTCGGGTCCCTAAGAGATAGTCCGGCGATTCTACCGGGCCAGCATCGCCTTGCAAACATGAGCGATATTCATGCAAAAGCCCCTCATGATCAAATCCTGCACAGGTTTGCTATCATCCCGGCCTTCGTAATGGTCTTTTTTTCCAGGTAGTCCTATGTCTGATCGCAGCGCTCGCCTTTATCTTCTCCAGCAAGCCCTCAAGGAACGCATCCTGATCCTCGACGGCGGCATGGGCACGATGATCCAGAGCTACAAGCTGGAAGAACAGGACTACCGCGGCAAGCGCTTCGCCGACTGGCCGAGCGACGTCAAGGGCAACAACGATTTGCTGGTGCTCAGCCGCCCCGACGTGATCGGTGCCATTGAAAAAGCCTACCTGGATGCCGGCGCCGACATCCTGGAGACCAACACCTTCAACGCCACCCAGGTGTCCCAGGCCGACTACGGCATGCAGGGCCTGGCCTACGAGCTGAACCTGGAAGGCGCGCGCCTGGCCCGTAAAGTGGCCGACGCCAAGACCCTGGAAACCCCGGACAAGCCGCGCTTCGTCGCCGGCGTGCTCGGCCCGACCAGCCGCACCTGCTCGCTGTCACCGGATGTGAACAACCCCGGCTACCGCAACGTGACCTTCGACGAACTGGTGGAAAACTACACCGAGGCCACCAAGGGCCTGATTGAAGGCGGCGCCGACCTGATCCTGATCGAAACCATTTTCGACACGCTGAACGCCAAGGCGGCGATCTTTGCCGTGCAAGGGGTCTACGAAGAACTGGGCGTCGAACTGCCGATCATGATCTCCGGCACCATCACCGACGCCTCCGGCCGTACCCTCTCGGGCCAGACCACCGAAGCCTTCTGGAACTCCGTGGCCCACGCCAAGCCGATCTCCGTGGGCCTGAACTGCGCCCTCGGCGCCAGCGAACTGCGTCCGTACCTGGAGGAGCTGTCGAACAAGGCCAGCACCCACGTATCGGCCCACCCCAACGCCGGCCTGCCCAACGAATTCGGTGAATACGACGAACTGCCAGCCGAAACGGCCAAGGTCATCGAAGAGTTCGCCCAGAGCGGCTTCCTGAACATTGTCGGTGGCTGCTGCGGCACCACCCCGGCGCACATCGAAGCGATCGCCAAGGCCGTGGCCGGCTATGCGCCGCGGCCAATCCCGGAGATCCCGCGGGCCTGCCGCCTGTCGGGCCTGGAACCGTTCACCATCGATCGCAGTTCGCTGTTCGTCAACGTCGGCGAGCGGACCAACATCACCGGTTCCGCCAAGTTCGCCCGGCTGATCCGCGAGGACAACTACACCGAGGCCCTGGAAGTGGCCCTGCAACAGGTCGAGGCCGGCGCCCAGGTGATCGACATCAACATGGACGAGGGCATGCTCGATTCGAAGAAGGCCATGGTGACCTTCCTCAATCTGATTGCCGGCGAACCGGACATCTCCCGCGTACCGATCATGATCGACTCCTCCAAGTGGGAGGTGATCGAAGCCGGCCTCAAGTGCATCCAGGGCAAGGGCATCGTCAACTCCATCAGCATGAAGGAAGGCGTCGAGCAGTTCATCCATCACGCCAAGTTGTGCAAGCGCTACGGTGCCGCCGTGGTGGTGATGGCCTTCGACGAAGCCGGCCAGGCCGACACCGAGGCGCGCAAGAAGGAAATCTGCAAGCGCTCCTACGACATCCTGGTCAATGAAGTCGGCTTCCCACCGGAAGACATCATTTTCGACCCGAACATCTTCGCCGTCGCCACCGGTATCGAAGAGCACAACAACTATGCCGTGGATTTCATCAACGCCTGCGCCTACATCCGTGACGAACTGCCCTACGCACTGACCTCGGGCGGGGTCTCCAACGTGTCCTTCTCGTTCCGCGGCAACAACCCGGTGCGCGAGGCAATCCACTCGGTGTTCCTGCTCTATGCGATCCGCGCGGGCCTGACCATGGGCATCGTCAACGCCGGCCAACTGGAGATCTACGACCAGATCCCGGCGGAGCTGCGCGACGCCGTGGAAGACGTGATCCTCAACCGCACCCCCGAAGGCACCGACGCCCTGCTGGCCATCGCCGACAAGTACAAGGGCGACGGCAGCGTCAAGGAAGCGGAAACCGAGGAATGGCGCGGCTGGGAAGTGAACAAGCGCCTGGAGCATGCGCTGGTCAAGGGCATCACCACCCACATCGTTGAAGACACCGAGGAATCGCGACTGTCTTTCGCCCGCCCGATCGAGGTCATCGAAGGCCCGCTGATGGCCGGCATGAACATCGTCGGCGACCTGTTTGGCGCCGGCAAAATGTTCCTGCCCCAGGTGGTCAAGTCCGCCCGCGTGATGAAGCAGGCCGTGGCCCACCTGATCCCGTTCATCGAGGCGGAAAAAGGCGACAAGCCGGAGGCCAAGGGCAAGATCCTGATGGCCACGGTCAAGGGCGACGTGCATGACATCGGCAAGAACATCGTCGGCGTGGTGCTCGGTTGCAACGGCTATGACATCGTCGACCTGGGCGTGATGGTGCCGGCGGAGAAGATCCTGCAGGTGGCCAAGGAGCAGAAGTGCGACATCATCGGCCTCTCTGGGCTGATCACCCCGTCCCTGGATGAAATGGTGCATGTGGCGCGCGAGATGCAGCGCCAGGGCTTCCACCTGCCGCTGATGATTGGCGGGGCCACCACCTCCAAGGCCCACACGGCGGTGAAGATCGAGCCCAAGTACAGCAACGACGCGGTGATCTACGTCACCGACGCCTCCCGCGCCGTAGGCGTGGCGACCCAGTTGCTGTCCAAGGAGCTCAAGCCGGCTTTCGTCGAGAAAACCCGCCTGGACTACATCGACGTACGCGAGCGTACTTCCAACCGCAGCGCCCGCACCGAACGCCTGAGCTACCCCGCCGCCGTGGCCAAGAAGCCACAGTTCGACTGGAGCAGCTACCAGCCGGTCAAGCCGACCTTCACGGGCGCCAAAGTACTGGACAACATCGACCTGAACGTCCTGGCCGAATACATCGACTGGACACCATTCTTCATTTCCTGGGACCTGGCCGGCAAATACCCGCGCATCCTCACCGACGAAGTGGTCGGCGAAGCCGCCACCGCGCTGTACGCCGATGCCCGGGCGATGTTGCGCAAGCTGATCGACGAGAAACTCATCAGCGCCCGCGCCGTGTTCGGTTTCTGGCCGGCCAACCAGGTGCACGACGATGACCTGGAAGTCTACGGCGACGATGGCAAGCCACTGGCCCGCCTGCATCACCTGCGCCAACAGATCATCAAGACCGACGGCAAGCCGAACTTCTCCCTGGCCGACTTCGTCGCGCCGAAGGACAGCGGGGTGACCGACTACGTCGGCGGTTTCATTACCACCGCTGGCATCGGTGCCGAAGAAGTCGCCAAGGCCTACCAGGAAGCCGGCGACGACTACAACTCGATCATGGTCAAGGCCCTGGCCGACCGACTGGCCGAAGCTTGTGCCGAATGGCTGCACCAGCAGGTGCGCAAAGACTATTGGGGCTATGCCCAGGACGAGAGCCTGGACAACGACGCCCTGATCAAGGAGCAGTACACCGGCATCCGCCCTGCCCCTGGCTACCCGGCCTGCCCGGACCACACCGAGAAGGCCACCCTGTTCCGCCTGCTCGACCCCGAGGCCAGCGAACTGAAGGCCGGGCGCAGCGGTGTGTTCCTCACCGAACACTACGCCATGTTCCCGGCAGCAGCGGTCAGCGGCTGGTATTTCGCCCACCCCCAGGCGCAATACTTCGCCGTGGGCAAGATCGACAAGGACCAGGTCCAGAGCTACACCGCCCGCAAGGGCCAGGACCTGAGCGTGACGGAGCGCTGGCTGTCGCCAAACCTGGGTTACGACAACTGAGTGCGCAGCAATTGGCTATGCTCTCTACATACGACCTTGTGTATGGAGAGCATCATGGACGAACCAACCGAAAATAAGCCGCCCACCCTCTGGCAAATGCTCCACAGCGTGGGAGCGGCGGCCTTCGGCGTGCAAAGCGGAAAAAACCGCGCCCGCGACTTCACCCATGGCAAGCCGAGCCACTTCATCATCCTCGGCATCCTGTTTACGGTGATTTTCGGGTTGACGTTGTATGGGATCGTCAATCTGGTGTTGTACTTTGCGGACGTATAGAACGTCTGCACAGTATGGAAACAGCTCTCTTGCGAACCGAAACAGCCATATCGCCCATCTCGATCTGAGCCGCTCTAGCGCCGCCCCAGTGCATCGAGCGAAAAGGCATAACGCTCGCCATCCGGGTGGGACACCAGGCTGAAGCGCTTGAAGTCCAGGCGATAGTCCTTGGCCGGATTCATGTTCAACCACGCGCGGGCACGGGCCGGATCGAGCGATTGCATCAGGTCGATCTGCTGGTTGTAGCCGCCATGACGCGCGAGGTCGACGCCCCGGGCGTGATCATGGAGCAGCACCATGGCCCACCCTCCCAAGCTGAAATGCCCGGTGAACAGCACGCTCAAGCGCCCGTCGATGCGGGCCTGGAGCGCCGCCCTGGAGCTGTTCATGGCGCTGAACAACACATCCTTGCCCGGTTGGCGACCCGCTTCCTCGAACGCCTGCATGGCGCCCAGGGCCATTTCATCATTGGCCGACCAGACCAGCGCGGTCTGCGGATAGCGCTTGATCAACTGGCTTGCCTGCTCATGAGCCCGTTCGCGATTCCACTCGCCATAGACCAACTGGCGCAGATGCACTTGCGGGTGCTCGGCCAGCGCCCGGAGCAGGCCTTTCTCGCGCAGTTGCGCCGAAGGGGTGAGTTTCTTTCCGGAAAAAGCCAGCAGATCGAGCGTCTGCCCAGGCGCCAACGGTCCGTATTGTCGCAACAGTTCCTTGAGCATCAGGTAACCGCTGCGCTCATCATTGGGCACCAGGCTGCCGAGCAACTCGGGAGGTGGGGCACCGTTCTCTGTCAGCAGGCGAGTCTGATCGCTGGTCAACGTGTTGTTCACCAGGAACAGCTTGACCCCACTGCCCTGCGCCAATTGCAGGATCCGCGGGGCGACATACTGCTCGTTGACCAACACCAGATAGTCCGGACGGTCCTTCGCCGTGACGGCCTCCCGCGCCTGGCGAATCATCCGCTGGGGATCGCGCTCGGCATACTCCACGCGCAGCCGCAAGCCCAGTTTGCTTGCCGCCGCTTGCATGAATTCGGTGTAGCTGACCCAGAAGGGCTCGGTGGAGTACCCCGGGTTAAGGAACACGACTGAAGGAGCAGCCGAACTGCCAGGCAACGCCTCGGACGAAGAAGAAACCACATGGGCGGCCTGGGCCTGGGCCCAGAATGACAGGCATAACAGCCCCAGTAGCCTACAGATAAACTTCGACATCCCGCCCGCCCCAAATAATACGCCACCCAGTATAACGACCCGGGTGGCGAACGGGCACATGAACACGAGACCTTCATGTGGCCTGCAACGGCTCGAACTTATTGATGACTGACCCAGAACACTGCGGTGCCCACCACCAGGATAATCAGGAACAAAATGGCCCAGGCATCAACAGTACTGTCGCTTTTCCTTGCTTTGGTCGGATTGCTCATTGCATCGCCTCTTGTCGGTTTTGTAGGTGATTGCATAGGGACTCGACCACAGTTAAGACGATGATTGCCCGTACGACAAATGTGGGTTAGGCAATAATCAATCTCATTAGTCGATTTGGTTCTTTACATATACTCAAACATCACTTTTGCGCATAACTCAAAACAGGTATCTTGCACCGGCTCCTCTAGGAGTGCGCGGCCGTGCGCGCAGAATTGCCGAGGCAGAACCCGATTCCAGCGAGCCAACATGCAGCTGTTTCTGATCGGCCCAAGCCTGAGACCGAGACTTATATGTACGTATATGACGAGTACGATCAGCGGATCATCGAGGACCGCGTCAAGCAGTTCCGTGATCAGACCCGACGCTATCTGGCAGGCGAGCTGAGCGAAGAAGAATTCCGCCCTCTGCGCTTGCAGAATGGCTTGTATATCCAGCGCTTCGCCCCGATGCTGCGCGTGGCTGTGCCTTATGGCCAACTGACCTCGCGCCAGGTGCGCAAGCTGGCGAAAATTGCCCGCGACTACGACAAGGGCTACGCCCACATCAGTACCCGGCAGAACGTCCAGTACAACTGGCCAGCCCTGGAAGATGTGCCCGAGATCCTCGCCGAACTGGCCACCGTGCAGATGCACGCGATCCAGACCAGCGGCAACTGCCTGCGCAACGTCACCACCGACCAGTTCGCTGGTGTCGCAGCCGACGAGTTGATCGACCCGCGCCCGTGGTGCGAGATTGTCCGCCAGTGGACGACTTTCCACCCGGAATTCGCCTATCTGCCGCGCAAGTTCAAGATCGCCATCAACGGCTCGACCTCGGACCGTGCGGCCATCGAAGTCCACGACATCGGCCTGGAAACGGTCTACAACGCGGCCGGCGAGCTGGGCTTCCGTGTCCTGGTCGGCGGTGGCCTGGGGCGTACGCCGGTGGTCGGCGCGTTCATCAACGAGTTCCTGCCGTGGCAGGACCTGCTGAGCTACCTCGACGCCATCCTGCGGGTATACAACCGCTACGGCCGTCGCGACAACAAATACAAGGCGCGGATCAAGATCCTGGTCAAGGCCCTGACGCCTGAAGTGTTCGCCGAGAAGGTCGAAGCCGAGATGGCTCACCTGCGCGGCGGCCAGACCACCCTGACCGAAGCCGAAGTGCATCGCGTCGCCAAGCACTTTGTCGACCCGCAGTACAAGGCGCTGGATAATCAGGACGCCGAACTGGCAGCCCTCGACAAGGAACACCCAGGCTTCGCCCGCTGGCGCACCCGCAACACCCTGGCCCACAAGAAGCCGGGTTATGTCGCGGTGACCCTGTCCCTGAAGCCGACCGGCGTCGCGCCAGGCGACATCACCGACAAGCAACTGGACGCCGTGGCCGACCTGGCCGAGCGCTACAGCTTCGGCCAGCTGCGCACCTCCCACGAACAGAACATCATCCTGGCGGACGTTGAACAGAGCCAGTTGTTCACCCTGTGGGGCGAGCTGCGCGAGCAAGGTTTCGCCACCCCGAACATCGGCCTGCTGACCGACATGATCTGCTGCCCGGGCGGCGATTTCTGCTCGCTGGCCAACGCCAAGTCGATCCCTATCGCCGAATCGATCCAGCGTCGTTTCGACGACCTGGACTACCTGTTCGACATCGGCGAGCTGGACCTGAACATTTCCGGCTGCATGAACGCCTGTGGTCACCACCACGTCGGCCACATCGGCATCCTGGGCGTGGACAAGAAAGGCGAAGAGTTCTACCAGGTCTCCCTGGGCGGCAGCGGTAGCCGCGACGCCAGCCTGGGCAAGATCCTCGGCCCGTCGTTTGCCCAGGACGACATGCCTGACGTGATCGAGAAGCTGATCGACGTGTACATCGAACAACGTACCGAAGACGAGCGCTTCATCGACACTTACCAACGTATTGGCATCGACCTCTTCAAGGAACGCGTCTATGCAGCGAATCATTAAGAACAACGAGGTTGTCGACGAAACCTGGCACCTGCTGCCCAAGGACGCGACCCTCGATGGCATCTCCAACTGTGACGACCTGATCGTGCCCCTGGCCCTGTGGCGCGATCATGCCCACGCCCTCAAGGCCCGCGACGGCGGCCTGGGCGTGTGGCTGGACGCCGACGAGGAAGCCGAGGAAATCGGCGAGGACGCCAACCAGTTGCAGGTCATCGCCTTGAACTTCCCGGCCTTCACCGACGGGCGCAGCTACTCCAACGCCCGCCTGCTGCGTGACCGCTATGGTTTCAAGGGTGAATTGCGGGCGATTGGCGACGTACTGCGCGACCAGTTGTTCTACATGCGCCGCTGCGGCTTCGACGCCTTTGCCTTGCGCGCCGACAAAGATCCCTACGAAGCCCTCGAAAGCCTCAAGGACTTCTCGGTGACCTACCAGGCAGCCACTGACGAGCCGCTGCCGCTGTTCCGTCGTCGCTGAGAAAGCCCTACGAAAAAGCCCTGAGCCGGGTGTACCGGTTCAGGGCTTTTTTGTTTCTGAATGATCAATGCCCAGCTCCCCCCCGAACCACTGTGGGAGCGAGCTTGCTCGCGATGGCGGTGTGTCTGGACAGAGGATGTTGGCTGTGCCACCACTTTCGCGAGCAAGCTCAAGCTCGCTCCCACAGGGAATTGGCGGTTCTGCCCCCGAATTACCAGAACCGCTGCTGGGTCAGGCGGCTCCACCAACTGAGCAGCACGCGATCCACCGAGCCGCTGGCCGCCATGCCGATGCGTTCCTGCAGGCTTTTGCGTTCGGCGTAGTGCAGGTGGTACAGCTCGGCACCCTTGGCGCGTTCGGCCAGGTATTCATCGCTGGTTTTCAGCTCGTCCACCAAGCCCTTGCCCTGCGCCGCGACACCCAGCCAGACCTCACCGGTCGCCACTTCATCGATGGCCAGTTGCGGGCGGTAGTTGGACACGAAGTTCTTGAACAGCTCATGGGTGATGTCCAGGTCTTCCTGGAATTTCTCCCGGCCCTTCTCGGTATTTTCGCCGAACACCGTCAACGTGCGTTTGTATTCCCCGGCCGTCAACACTTCGAAATCGATGTCGTGTTTCTTCAGCAGCCGATTGACGTTGGGCAATTGCGCGACGACGCCGATGGAGCCCAGGATCGCGAAGGGAGCGCTGATGATCTTCTCGCCGATGCACGCCATCATGTAGCCGCCGCTGGCCGCGACCTTGTCGATGCAGACTGTCAACGGCACGCCGGCCTGACGGATCCGCGCCAGTTGCGACGAAGCCAAGCCGTAGCTGTGGACCATGCCGCCGCCACTTTCCAGGCGCAGCACCACTTCATCCTTCGGCGTCGCCAGGGTCAGCAGCGCAGTGATTTCATGACGCAGGCTCTCGGTGGCCGAGGCCTTGATGTCACCGTCGAAATCCAGCACGAACACCCGGGGCTTGGCCGCCGGCTTGTCCTTGTTTTTCTTCCCGGCCTTTTCAGCCTTGCCTTCGGCCTTGCGCAGAACCTTGAGCTGATCCTTGTCCAGCAGCGTCTGTTCCAGGCGCTCACGCAGCCCCTTGTAGAAATCGTTGAGTTTGCTCACCTGCAACTGGCCGGTCGACTTACGTCGCCCCTTGCTGCGCAGCGCCGCAAAACTGGCCAGCACCACCAGGATGGCGATCACCAACGTCACGGTCTTGGCCAGGAAACCGGCGTACTCGATGAAAAACTCCACAGCAACTCCTTAAATGCAATGCGCCACTGAACGCAGGCGCGTAACGGTCCCAGCATACCCATGCGCCTGCGTCGCGACCAGTCATGAAACCGCTGGTTACCTTAACGCGAGCGAGGCAGGACAAGGCTGCAACGGGCATTTCAAACAAGCGTATGTTTTTTCATTGACAGCTCACCGCCATCCCCATAACCTCGCCAAACCTTCAACGTACCGGGATGACGCGGACGTGGGCAGTATCTATCTGATTCGACATGGCCAGGCCTCCTTTGGTGCGGACGACTACGATGTCCTTTCACCCAATGGCGTGCGCCAGGCGCAAGTGCTCGGCGGTCACCTGGCGGAGCTCGGTGTCGTATTCGATCGCTGCCTCTCGGGTGACCTGCGTCGCCAACAGAATACCGCCATCGGTGCGCTGGGCCAGATGTCCGCCGCCGGGTTGCCGGTTCCCGAGCTGGAAATCGACGCCGCGTTCAACGAGTTCGATGCCGACGCGGTCATTCGCGCCCTGCTGCCGGACATGCTTCCCCAAGAGCCCGAGGCGCTGCATATCCTGCGCAACGCTGCGCAGAACCGCGCCGAATTCCAGCGCATCTTCGCACTGATCGTCGAACGCTGGCTCAGCGGCCAGTATGACCCGCCGGGCCTGGAAAGCTGGCTGGGTTTTGTCGAGCGAGTCCAGGCGGGCCTGCACCGCATCCTGGAGCAAGCCGACAACACCCATAAAATCGCCGTGTTCACCTCCGGCGGCACCATCACCGCCCTGCTCCACCTGATCACCCGGATACCGGCCCGACAGGCCTTCGAATTGAACTGGCAAATCGTCAACACCTCGCTCAACCACCTGAAATTCAGGGGCCGCGAGGTGGCCCTGGCTTCCTTCAACAGCCATGCCCACCTGCAACTGCTGAAGGCCCCGGACCTCATCACCTTTCGCTGAGTCCGGATTACTGTAGACCCTTGCTGTACCACCCAAATAAGGATCGAAACCATGACCTCCGTAGCCGACGCCGTACAAGCCATGAAAGCCAAGTTCAACCCAGCCGCCGCTGCCGGCCTGGACCTGGTATTCGGTTTCCGCATCGACGATACCAAGAATTTCTCGCTGGTCGTCAAGGACAGCACCTGCGAACTGCAGGAAGGTGAAAACCCGGACGCCCAGGTGACCCTGGTGATGGACGGCGAAACCCTGCAAGGCATCGTCGACGGCAGCACCGACGGCATGCAAGCGTTCATGGGCGGCAAGCTGCGCGCCGAAGGCGACATGATGCTGGCCATGAAACTGTCCGAGCTGTTCCCAGGCTGAGACTGCGCTCGCGTTCTTCGCGGGCCTTTGATTGCAGACGAATCCCGCCCCCGTGGCGGGATTCGTGTTTTTGCCCTCCCCTGATCCCGCGTTGCACTCACAACCTTGATCCCTGTCAGTTGTCGCTCTTCCCCCAAGCGCTAACGTAGCGCTTCCATCAAGCCAGGGACGGCTCATCGGGAGCCGGCGCCTGCTCATCTCACGGAAGAGACTCATGCCCACACTGAAGATCATTTTGCTATCGAGTGCCTTCAACGGCCTGACCCAACGCGCCTGGCTGGACCTGCGCGAGGCCGGCTATCGTCCCAGCGTCGTTCTGTTCACCGATCCGGCCTCGGTCTGCCGGCAAATCGAAGAAAGCGGCGCCCACCTGGTGATCTGCCCGTTCCTCAAGGACCGCGTACCCGAGCAGTTATGGCGCAACCCGTTGCGCCCGGTGGTGATCATTCATCCCGGAATTGTTGGCGACCGCGGCGCCAGCGCCCTGGACTGGGCGATCACTCGGCAGCCCGAACGCTGGGGTGTCACGGCGTTGCAGGCGGTAGAGGAAATGGACGCCGGGCCAGTCTGGGCCACTTGCGAATTCGACCTGCCCCAAGGCCTGCGCAAATCCGAGCTGTATAACGGCCCGGTCAGCGATGCGGCCATTCGTTGCATCCGCGAGGTCGTGGAAAAATACCTCGACGGTTTCATCCCGGTGCCACTGGACTATGACCGTCATGACGTGGTCGGACGCCTGCAACCGAACATGACCCAGGCCCATCGCACCTTCAGCTGGCACGACAGCACCGGCTTCATAAAACGCTGCATCGATGCCGCCGACGGTCAACCCGGAGTGCTGGCAAGCCTGGCCGGCGAGCAGTTTTACCTGTACGACGCCCATCCGGACGTTCGTCACGGCCTGCCCGGCGAACTGCTGGCCGTGCGTGACGATGCGGTGCTGGTGGCGACAGGGGATGCAAGCCTGTGGATCGGCGCCCTGCGCCGCAAGCCGCAGCCCGGCGAACAGACCTTCAAGCGTCCGGCACGCCACGTATTGTCGAACCGGCTCGAAGGCGTCCCGATGCTCGACGGTTCCCTGGCTCGCCAGCCGTTCAGCGATGAGCCTTACCAACCCATTCGCTATCGGGAATGCGGCCATGTGGGAGAGCTGACGTTCGAGTTCTATAACGGGGCGATGAGCACTGAGCAATGCCAACGGCTGGTGGCGGCATTGCGCTGGGCCAAGTCCCGGGACACTCAGGTACTGTTGATCCGCGGCGGGCGCGGCAGCTTTTCCAATGGTGTGCACCTGAACGTTATCCAGGCCGCCGCCGAACCCGGCCTGGAGGCCTGGGCCAACATCCAGGCCATCGATGACGTTTGCCTTGAGTTGTTCAGCGCACGGCAACTGGTGGTCAGCGGCCTGACGGGTAACGCCGGGGCCGGCGGTGTGATGTTGGCTCTCGCGGCCGATATCGTGCTGGCGCGCCGTGACATCGTGCTCAACCCGCACTACGCGACCATGGGCCTGTACGGCTCCGAATACTGGACCTACAGCCTGCCCCGCGCGGTCGGCCCGGACATGGCCTGGAAACTCACCCAGGACTGCCTGCCGATCAGCGCCCTCCAGGCGTTGCGCTACGGCATGGTCCAGGAGATCGGACCACGCTGCCCCGACGAGTTCGGCCTGTGGCTGCTGCAGCGAGCCAACAGTGCGCTGCTCGATCCGAACTATGAAAGCATCCGGGTTCGCAAGGCCGAGCGGAGCCTGTCAGCGATCCAGGCGTGCCGCGATGGTGAGCTCGCGCAGATGCGACATGACATGGTGGACAATCGCCACGGCTTCGCCGACAAGTGCCGTGGGTTCGTCTTCAAGCACAAGGCCTGCCGCACACCAGAACGCCTGGTCGCCCCTTGGGCGCGAACAGCACAGGCCCAAGCCGTCCAATAATGCCCGGTATCGGCGAGGCGCGGCAGCTCTTACAATGCCCGCTTCCCCCGTATCGGCCTGAACATGGACATCGACCTCGCCCGCACCTTCCTGGAAATCGTCCGCCACGGCAGCCTCGCTGCTGCGGCCGAAAAGCTGCACGTGACCCAGACGGCGATCACCGCCCGGGTGCAGAAGCTCGAAAGCCAGCTCGGCTGCGCGCTGTTCGTGCGCAACCGTGCCGGCGCGCGCTTGACCAGCGACGGCGAGGCGTTTGTGGTCTACGCCAACCAGCTCGTGCAGACCTGGGAAGCAGCCCGCCGGGACCTGCCACTGCCCGAGGGTTATCGCAACGTCTTGCACCTGGGAGGCGAGGTCAGCCTGTGCAATCCCTTGATGCTCGCCTGGGCCGGCGAACTGCGCCAGAAAATTCCCGGCCATGCCCTGCGCATGGACATCCGCGACGGCGAGAAACTGCTGCAACAGCTGGAGCTGGGGCTGCTGGACGCGGCGGTGGTGTATCAACCCGAATACTGGCCGCGCCTGCAGGTAGAACAGCTGCTGGAAGAAAAACTCATCCTGGTACGCCTGGCCGCCCGTCCCGAACCCTACGTGTACATCGACTGGAGTGCTGACTTCCGCCGCCAACACGACACCGCGCTACCGGACAAGGCCAAGGCCGCCGTGACCTTCAACCTCGGTCCCCTGGCCTTGCAGTACATCCTGGAAAACGGCGGCAGCGGTTACTTCCGCACCCGGGTCGTGCAGAGCTACCTGGACAGCGGCATCCTGGAACGGGTGCCCAAGGCACCGGAATTCAACTACCCCACTTACCTGGTCTACTCCCGCGATCGGGATTCAGCAGCGTTGCAGCAGGCATTCGAGGTGTTGCGAGAGATCGTCAAGACCGGCAGCGACTGGTCGCAGCGCTGGGATCCATTGACCTGAGTTTATGAGAGTGAGGGCCTCGCCCAAAAAGCCCTTCGCAACACGAAGGGCCTTCACAGGTTCGGTCCCGAGGCTAGCGCTGCATCTGAGCCACGATCTCGTCCTTGACCAGCAATCGCTTCTTCTTGAGCGTCTCCAAAGCATCGTCGGACAGCGCGCCGGAGGACGGTTTCTCGGCTTCGACCACCTCGGCATCAAGTTGGGAGTATTTTTGAATTAACGAGTCGAGCCTTGGATTCTCGCTGCGTTTTTGCTGGATGTGGTCTTTTGTGCATTTGAGATCCTGGCACAAATCGTGGGACACCGGCATGGAACACCTCCTTCGATGGGTCGGTGGCAGGCGCCCTTGCGGCACCCGTCGATTATCAGGATGGCCTCCTCGACAGGGTTCTGTCGACCGCCAATCCGACCAGCGGTGACCGTTCGTCGTACCGGATCGCTTGGCGATCAAACCTTTGCCTGTACCCCACCCTCCATTGCTCAGAGACGACAAGAGTCGCTCGTTCAACTTGTGTGGAGACTTACCTATGGACAGATTTACCCTGCGTCAACTCGGCCTGGCAGTTGCCCTGAGTACCAGCATGGGCATGGCATGGGCCGCGACTTCCAACGACTTTGTCGACAACGCGGCGGCCGGCGGCATTGCAGAAATCGAGACCAGCAAACTGGCCTTGGAAAAAAGCCAATCGGCGGACATCAAGGCGTTCGCCAACAAGATGATCACCGACCACACCAAGGCCAACGAAGAGCTGAAAGCCCTGGCGCAAAAACATGACATCGAAGTACCCGACGACACCACGCTGATGAAAAAAGCCAAGGCGAAGATTCTCGACGTGCGCGATGAGTCTTTTGATGCGGCCTACGCCAACAACCAGGTCAAGGCCCACGAAGAAACCATCGCCCTGTTCAAGAAAGAAGCCGAAACCGTTACCGACGACAAGAAGGCTGGCAATACCGAACTCAAGGCGTTCGCCCAGAAGATGCTGCCGGATCTGCAACATCACCTGGATGCCGCCAAGAAACTTCAGGCTGCGCATCCAAGCAAGTAGAGCGAGACACTGCTCACCCAAGGAAAAACGGCGCCTCCCTTGGAAGGGAAGCGCCGTTTTCTCGAAGCGCCCCCCTGTGGGAGCGAGCTTGCTCGCGATAGCGGTGTTTCAGTCACAGGGATGGCGAATTTGCCACAGTCATCGCGAGCAAGCTCGCTCCCACAATGGCTCGGTGTCGCACATCCTTCAGGGGCTAGCCACCATCGGTGTCGATATCAGCGTCAGTATCCTCGCCAGATTTCGGCCGATCCGGTTCAGGCTTGAAGCCGGGACTGAAGGTGTTGTCATTGTCCTGATGATGATGCTTCTGATCGACCTCAGTGGCGCCGCTTTGGGCCTGGTCCGTTCCGGCAGGGCTGACTGGCTGGGCGCTCGCAGGCTTGTCCGGGACTTGGGGGTCGATGGCCGGATCGTTACGGGGGGACGGTGTCTGCGCCTGGCCTTGTTGCTGGGTGGTTGCGGGATCGTCGTTCATGGGCACCTCGTTCATGGCAGGGCCGGATGGATGACCGGTCTTGAACATTCGAAGGTGACGCGACGGCTTCGGTTCCATTTGTTTGCAGCGCCGCGATCAGCCGCCCAGCACACTCCTCACCATCCGGGTCAGCGCGTCCGGGCCGTAGGGTTTGCTCAATAAATGGGTATCGGGGCTCAGTTGATGGTTCCGGGAGATGATGTCCCGGGTGTGTCCCGAGGTGAACAGCACCGGAACCGGCGGGTTCTGCACCTTGGCCCAGGCGGCGAGGTCGGAACTCTTGATCAAGCCGGGCATGACCACGTCGGTGAAGATCAAGTCGACCGAGATGCCTTCCAGCAGCAGCTTCATCGCCTCATCACCGTTGGCGGCCGTGAGGGTCCGATAACCAGACTGTTCCAACAGTTCCACCGACGCGCTGCGCACCTCTTCGTTGTCCTCCACCACCAGGATCGTCTCTTGCCTGCCGGACTGAAGCACGTCGTGTTGCTCGGTTTCCCCCGCTTCGGGCGCAAGGCTTCGAGGGAAATACATCCGTACCCGCGTGCCCTCGCCCAGGTCGCTGGAGATCTCGATATGGCCGCCACTTTGCTTGACGAACCCGAACACCATGCTCAGTCCAAGCCCGGTGCCCTGGCCATCGGTCTTGGTGGTGAAAAACGGTTCGAACACCTGCTTCAGGATGTCGGGCGGCATGCCGGCACCGCGGTCGATCACCGACAGCCGGACGTAGTCGCCGGCCGGGATCCCCTTGCCGGCACAGAACGCTTCATCGAGTCCGATGTTCTCACCGATCAGGCGGATGGTGCCCTCGCCGCCCATGGCATCGCGAGCATTGATCGCCAGGTTCAACAGGGCGTTTTCCAGTTGATTGCGATCGACGTGGATGCACCAGGGCTCCTGGGGCAGGCTCACTTCAATCTGGATGGTTTCGCCCAAGGCCCGCTGCAGCAGTTCACCCATGCCATCGTAGATACGTCGTGGGTTGTAGACCGCCGGTGACAATGGCTGGCGCCGGGCAAAAGCCAGCAACTGCGATGACAACTTGGCCCCCCGTTCCACGGCTTCGATGGAGGCACTGACCCGCCGTTGCACGTTGGGGTTGTCCCGCTCGTGGCGGGCCAGCAAGTGCAGATTGCCGGCAATCACTTGCAGCAGGTTGTTGAAGTCATGGGCCACGCCGCCAGTGAGACCGCCAATGGCCTCGAGCTTTTGCGACTGACGCAACTGCTCTTCTGCCGCCAGCCGCGCCTGCACCTCGTCGGCGACCCGCTGTTCCAGGTCGCGGGTGAATTTGAGCAGCGAAGCTTCGGCTGTCTTGCGTTCATTGATGTCAATCAGCACACCTGGAAAACGCAGGGGCTTGCCCGTGGCATCGAATTCGCAGCGACCGCTGGCCAGCACCCACAGGTAATCACCGCCCACGCGGCGCACTCGATATTCAGCGCTGTAAGGCACGCCCGTGCGCACGGTCAGTTCGACCCGCTGGTTGACCTCTTCGAGGTCATCGGCGTGGATGCGCTGGCGGGCAATTTCGATGGGCAGTGCGTCCAGCGAACAGTCTGGCGGGTAGTTGAAGGTACGGGCGAAACGCTCATCGCCCGACAGGGTGTCGGCCTGGATATCCCAGACGAACGACCCCAGCAATGGTCCGGCCGAGAGGGCCAACTGGATGCGCTCATTGACGGCCCGGTAACTGCGTTCGGCCTCTTGCCGGGCGCGCTCGGTCAACACGAGCTCGGTGGTCTCCACCACAATCGCCAGCACGCCCGCCGGGGACTGGTCGTCATCGGGCACCGGGCTGTAATAGAGGTCCATCCACACATCTTCAGGCTTGCCATCGCGCAGCAGGACCAACTCTTTGCTGCGGTAGGACAAGGTGCCGCCGGCCAGGCAGACGTCCAGCACATGCCGATTGAATTCGGCGACCTCCGGCCAACCCAACTCCACCGCGCACCCCAGCAGGTAGGGATGACGGCCACCGGCGAACTCGGCATAGGCATCGTTGTAGATCATGAAGCCCTGGCGGCCCCACAACATCACCATCGGCAAGGGCGAAGCCAGCAACAACTGAACGGCACTGCGCAGGCTGGCGGACCAGTGCTCGATGGCGCCCAACTCGGTCCGGCTCCAATCGAACGCCCGGATACGCCCGGCCATTTCACCGCCCCATCCAGGGCACCCGTGATTTTGGGATAGAAACTGCATGGTCGATTCTGAACCTCAAAATGCCTGCAGGGAGTCGGCATTACACAAATCCCTTGCGATCAGTGCTTCGAGCGCTGGGTTGGCGTTTGGTTTCATGGGAGGATCCTGTTTGCGGATTCAGCGGAAATCACGGCTATGCACCTGGATACCCGCCAACAACTCGGTCAGGTCGCTCAGGCGCCCGGCGATCAAGTGGCGGACCTCGCCGACGCTTTCCCAGCGCCCGTCGACCCTGAGCAATTGCGAGCCCACCAAGGTCTTGCGCTGGCGTTCGGCCAAGTCGCGCCAGACCACCACGTTGAGGTTGCCGAATTCATCTTCCAGGGTGACGAAGGTTACACCGCTGGCCGTGCCCGGGCGTTGGCGGCCGGTGACCAACCCGGCGACGCTGACATTGCGCCCATGCTCCACATCCTGCAACTCCCGTGAACTGCGGCAGCGCCGGGCGCGCAGTTCGGGACGCAGCAGGGCCAGTGGATGAGGGCCCAGTGTCGTGCCGAGCGTGGTGTAATCGGCAAACAGGTTTTCCCCCAGCGTGGGTTTTGGCAGGGCCACGGGTGGTTCCTCCTGACTGGGCAAACCGGCGAACAAGCCCAGTTGCTTCTGCACCCCGGCCACTTCCCAGCGGGCACGATGGCGATCACCGGCCAAACCCTGCAAGGCACCGGCGTCGGCCAGTTGCGCCTGGGCCCGGGCATCGAGCTGCGCGCGCTCGCCCAAGTCGGCCACGTCGCTGAAGGGCCGATACCGGCGGGCCGCTTCGATACGGCGGGCATCCTCTTCGCGAAAGCCCTTGACCATGCGCAGCCCCATGCGAATCGCCGGTTGTCGGCCTTCCATGGGCTCGAGGCTGCAATCCCAATCGCTGGCACACACGTCCACCGGGCGGATCGACAGTTGATGCCGGCGGGCATCCTGGAGGATCTGGTCCGGGCTGTAGAACCCCATGGGCCAACTGTTGATCAGGGCACAAGCGAACGCGGCCGGTTCGTGGCATTTGAGCCAACTGCTGGCGTAGGTCAGCAAGGCGAAACTGGCGGCATGGGATTCGGGAAAGCCGTAATTGCCGAAGCCTTTGATCTGTTCGAAGATTTGCGCGGCGAATTCAGCGGTGTAGCCGTTTTTCTTCATCCCCTGCGCCAGGCGTTCCCGATGGGGCTCCAACCCACCGTGACGTTTCCAGGCAGCCATGGAGCGACGCAATTGGTCTGCTTCACCCGGGGTGTAATCGGCCGCAACGATGGCGATCTGCATGACCTGCTCCTGGAACAAGGGAACACCCAGGGTGCGGTTGAGCACTTGCTTCAACGCTTCAGAGGGATAAGTCACCGCCTCTTCTTTGTTTCTGCGCCGCAGGTACGGATGCACCATCCCACCCTGGATCGGCCCGGGCCGTACGATCGCCACTTCGATAACCAAATCGTAGAACGTCTTGGGCCTCAGCCGAGGCAACATCGACATCTGCGCCCGGGACTCGATCTGGAACACACCGATAGTATCGGCGCGGCTGATCATCTCGTAGGTCGCCCAATCATCCTGGGGCAGCGACGCCAGGGCGTAGCGCTGGCCCCGGTAGTGCTCGATCAAATCGAAACAGCGACGAATCGCACTGAGCATGCCCAGGGCCAGGATGTCCACCTTGAGCAGCCCGACCGCATCCAGGTCGTCCTTGTCCCACTGGATGATGGTGCGTTCGGCCATGGCGGCGTTTTCCACCGGCACCAGGGTGTCCAGGGGCTGCTCGGAAATCACGAAGCCGCCAGGGTGCTGGGACAAATGCCGAGGGAAACCGATCAATTGCCGGGTCAGGCTCAGGACCCGGCGCAACACCGGGCTGTCCGGGTCGAAGCCGCCTTCACGCAGGCGCTCCACTGGCGGCGCCTCGTCGCTCCAGCGGCCACAGCAATCGGCCAGGGCGTTGACCTGGTCCGGCGGCAGCCCCAGGGCCTTGGCCACATCGCGCACCGCGCCGGCGCCGTGGTAACTGCTGACCACCGCCGTCAATGCCGCACGATGACGACCGTAGCGCTGGAACACGTACTGCAGCACTTCCTCGCGACGGTCGTGTTCAAAATCGACGTCGATATCCGGCGGCTCGTTGCGCTCCCGGGACAGGAAGCGTTCAAACAACAGGCTGGTAAGGCTGGGGTCGATTTCGGTGATACCCAGGGCGTAGCACACTGCCGAGTTGGCCGCCGAACCACGCCCCTGGCAAAGGATATGGCGGCTGCGGGCGAAGCTGACGATGTCCTGTACGGTGAGGAAATAACTGTCATAGCCCAGCTCGGCGATCAGGCTCAGCTCCTTGTCGATCTGTGCCCGCACTTTGTCTGTCGCGCCATCCTTCCACCGCTCGCGCATGCCGCGCTCAGTCAGTTCCCGCAGCCAGGACGCCGGGTCATGCCCCTCGGGCACCAGCTCGCGGGGGTATTGGTAACGCAGTTGGCCAAGATCGAAGGTGCAACGCCGGGCGATGTTCAGGGTTTCGTCGAGCAAGGCCCGCGGGTAGAGATCGGCCAGATCCTTGCGGCTGCGCAGGTGGTGCTCGCCGTTGGGGTGCAGGCGCTGGCCAGCCTCGGCCACCGTGACGTGGTGGCGGATGGCGGTCATGGTGTCCTGCAGGGCACGACGGCCGCGCACGTGCATGTGCACATCACCACTGGCCACAACTGGAAGATCCAAGCGCTCGGCCAGCGCCAACGAGTCTGCCAACCGACGGCGGTCGTCCTGTCCACAATGCAACTGGACCGTCAGCCACAGGCGCCCGGCAAAGATCGACTGGAGCCAACGGCCATGTTCCTCGGCGTCTTTGCCCTCGGCTATCCACAACGCCAGCAGCCCCGACAAGGGCTGGTCGAAGTCCTCTCGCACAATGCGATAGTGACCCTTCTCGCTGCGACGTCGGGCGCGGGTGATCAGCCGGCACAAGGCTTGATAGCCCTCCAGGTTTTCCACCAGCAACACCAGCTTCGGGCCGTTCTCGACCTGGATTTCGCTGCCGACGATCAGTTGCAGTTCCAGTTCCTTGGCCGCCTGCCAGGCCCG
Organism: Pseudomonas sp. A-RE-22; assembly: GCF_019956035.1. Taxonomy (NCBI): domain Bacteria; kingdom Pseudomonadati; phylum Pseudomonadota; class Gammaproteobacteria; order Pseudomonadales; family Pseudomonadaceae; genus Pseudomonas; species Pseudomonas sp. A-RE-22. The sequence continues at coordinate 41,970 of NZ_JAHBCZ010000088.1, read as the reverse complement.
GACGATTCCAGCCAGTGTGCATTCATCGGTGATCGCCAGTGCCTGGTAGCCCTCTTGCCTGGCCCGACGACACAGCTCCAGGGCACTGGAGGCGCCGCGTTGGAAGCTGAAGTTCGACAGGCAATGCAGCTCTGCATACTCGACGCTCATGCGAACCAGCCCTGCAGCCACAACGGCCCGCCCTCGCCCACCGTTCGATAGGCCCAGCCACGTTGTCCGCTGCGGGTTTCGATCAGGTAGTAGTCACGGCGTACGTCGGCGCCGTCCCACCAACCGGTCTCGATGCGTTCCGGGCCCATGAGGATTCGCGCCTGGCTGTCCTGCAGCAGCTGGGCTTCATTCAGCAGCCAGCCGGGACGCTGCACGCCAGCGCGCACCGGACAGGCCTGGGGCCGGGGTTGCGGTGTCATTTGCCAGGCGCATTCAGGTCGATGGTCATCGCGAAACCCCAGGCCCTGCACCGCGTCATCCCCCAGCCGCGCCCGCAGGCGTTCGCGCAGTTGCTCCCAGGGCAAGGACTGTTGCGGGCGCTCGTCGAACAGCTCCAGGCGCTGGGGCACGAAACTCGGCAGGTCCTCGGCACACAAGCGAAAACCCCGCACTGGGGCCGCGACCTGTACCTGTTCCAAGCGACCGCGGGCCAGTTCGAAGAGCATCGCAGGGTCCCGTTCGGCGCTGAGCAAGCCGACCTTGATCAGCGTGTCCGGCAAACCGGCGTGCTCCAGGTGCAGGTCGAAGCGCTGCACGCCGCTGTCGCGACCGCACAGGAAGGCCGACAAGTCACCGGTCAGCCGGCGCAACGGAAACAGCAGCGCCTGATGGGACTGAACGTCGTAGTTGAGTTCGATGCGCACATCGAAACGGTCTGGCGGCAGGTAGAACGACAGCGCCAGGGTGCGACTGCCCGTCAGCGCGTCGAGGTGCTTGAGCACCTGGGCCTCGAAGCGCCGAGCCAGGGTCTGCCGGGGCAAGGCCTGGACCTGGCTCAGACGGCGCAGGCCCATGCGCGACAGCGCCGTGGCGACCTCGGGTTCCAGGCCGATCCGCTCCACGGGCATGTCTCCCAGGCATTGTTGCAAGGTCTCGGCGTCGGGCACCACCAGGGCGTCATAGGCATTGGCCAACACCCGCGCCGCCACCGGATTGGGCGCGGCGACGATGCGATGACGAAAACCCAGCTCGGTCAGCTCGGTCCGCAAGCGCGCCTCGAACACCGGCCAGGGGCCAAACAGGCCCAGGCTCGACTCGATCTCGAACAGCAGCGTACGCGGGTAATGCACGCTGACCTGGGAGCTGAAACGGTAGGCCCAGGCCGCCAGGAACTGTTGCCAGTGTTCGATTTGCGCCGCGTCGTATTCGGCGGTGGCAAAGCCTTTGCTCAAGGCCTGGGCGGCGGTCATGGTCTGGCCGGGACGCAAGCCCAGAGCCCGTGCCGGCGCATTCACCGCTTGCAGCACCCGACGCTGTGCCGGACCGGTCAGCAATGCCAGGGGCTGGTCGGGATCGGGGCGCTGACGCAGCGCGGCGTCCAGCGCCAATTGCGGGAAGAGAATACAGACCCAGCGCATCGCAACCTCAATGCCCGGTTTGTGGGGCGAGCGTGGCAAAGGCAATCGGCGCCGAACGAGCCACCCCGCCGCGGCATTTGAGCACGCGCAACTGCGCCGGCCGGGTATCGATGGCGATGCGCAGCGCCGCCGGCGACGGGTTGATGGCCTCCTGGATCGAGCGCCAGGCGAATGCCAGGGTCTGGCCGGTTTCCGCCGCCACTTGCAAACGGCGCAAGGCCCGGTCGTCCGCCTGGCGGGGCCAGCACAGGACCGCGCCACAACTGCCCGAACGCAAGCACTGTTCGGTGGCCCACAGGGCATCGCGCTCATCGGCGCGGATCACCGACAACTGTTGCAGGTCGACGCCAGCGTTCTGCCAGGCCTGGGGATAGGGCACGAACGGTGGCGCCACCAGCACGATCCGCTCCCCCGCCGCCGACAGCCGCGCCAGGGTCGGCCACACCAGTTGCAACTCACCCACGCCCGGCGCGGCGATAAGCAGTTCCGTCAACGCCGCCTCCGGCCAGCCACCACTGGGCAACGCCGCATCCAGCGCCGCATGGCCGGTGGGTTGCGGGCTGGCGGCTGGCGGCGCAGGCCGACCCTTCCAGACCTGGCCGCCGTTGAACAGCGTGTCCAGCGCAACGACGGCGCCCATCAGCCTTGCCTCACCAAGCCACAGAACACCCCTTCTATCGCCAGGTCCTGATCGGCCTCGACGATGATCGGCTGGTAGGCCGGGTTGCGCGGCAACAAACGCACCCGCTCGCCAATGCGCTCGAAGCGCTTGATGGTGACTTCACCGTCCAGACGCGCCACGACAATCTGGCCGTTGGCGGCCTGCGGTGTGCGCTGCACGCCCACCAGGTCACCGTCGAGAATGCCGTCCTCGATCATCGAATCGCCCTGGACCCGCAGCAGGTAATCCGGCGCCTTGGTAAAAATCGCCGGGTCCAGCATCAGGCGGCTGTGGACCTCGGCATCGGCACCAATCGGCAGCCCGGCGGCCACTCGCCCCAGCACCGGCACGTCCAGCAACTCGGGTCGTGGTGGCTGGTTCAGCAAGCGAATGCCCCGGGCCTGGTGCGGATTGACCTCGATGAAACCGGCTTCGGTCAGCGCCAGCACATGCTTGCGCGCCACACTGCGGGAGGCAAAACCAAACGCCTCGCTGATTTCAGCGAGGCTGGGAGGCTGGCCCTGATCGGCGATGCGTTCGCGGATGAAAGTCAGGATGGCGGTACGGCGGGGAGTGAGAGTCGTCATGGAGTACATTTGTACTCTTTAAGGATTTTTCTGACAAGCGCCGCCAGTCAGTTCACAGCGGGAGCAATCTCTGGCCACAGGTATCAACACTTTTCCTCAAGTGAACAGCATTACCTTGTGGGAGCGAGCCTGCTCGCGAAGGCATCAGGCCATTCGACATCCATGGAGGCTGACCCACCGCCATAGCGGGCAAGCTTTGCTCCCACAGTTGGATCGAGGTACGGCTGCAGAACCAGGCCGACTGTCAGGTCGCTTCCCACACGGCTTGAGAAATACTGTTTGGACATACCCTTAGAGCCGGGCGTCGGCGCTCTCGTTGCGAAATGCGCTCGGGCTCATGCCTGTCCAGCGTCGGAACGCCCGGCGAAAACTGCGCACATCGCTATAGCCGACTTCTTCAGTGATGCGCTCGATGGACAGTCCAGGGTTGGCCAACAGGTTCAGGGTCCGGCCACGGCGCACTTGTTCGAGCAAGGCCTCGAAGGTCAGGTTGTGTTCGGTCAGGCGCCGACGCAGAGTGCGGCTGCTCATGTTGAGATCGCTGGCGATTTTCTCGATATGGCTGCCCCGGGTCAGGTCCCGGGCAATCGCCCGTTCCACGGTCTGGATCAGATCGATTTTCTGGTGTACCTCGGTGGTCTCCTGCTCCAGCAAGGCCAATGCCTGGCGCAGGGCCAACGGGTGGTGATTGGGCAAACGCATATCCAGCCAGCGCACGTCGATCAGCATGCGATTGTGTCGGCAACCGAAGTGCACATCCGGTCCCAAAATCCGCTGGTATTGCTGGGCATAGGACGGCGCGGCGTGCATGAACTCCACGGCCTGGGGCTTGAAGTCGGGCCCCGCCAGCGCCCGGCCATAGACCATCAGGCTGGCGAAGAACTCTTCCACGGCAAACACCTGGATCTCGGCGAAAGGCAGGCGGCAGATCGCCTCGACCATTATGCGGTCAGTGGCTTCTTCGACGCTGGCCACGGCGATGCCGCCGCTAGTGTGCTGGTAACGGACGCCCAGGGCGAAGGCATCGCGCAGGGTTTCGCACAGCGATAAGACGTGGCCCAACAGGCCGAGGGTGCCAAGCACGTTGCGGTCGCCCACCCACAACCCCAGCCCCTGGTCGGGTAACAGCTTGAGCGCCCGTTGAATCATGACCACGGCCTGGCGGTAGGAAATGCGCTGGGCGGGATCTTGCAGATCATCGAGGCCGAACCCCAGGCCGCGACACAGGCTGGCGGCATCGAAGCCTTTGTCCGCCACCACTTCGGCCAGGGTCTGCAGCAGGAATGGCGATACCAGCGCCAATTCATAGGTCGGGTCGATGACTTTCATCTGCATGGGGCGGGTTCCGGAGCACGTTAGGTGGCGTTTTTGTAACCGGTTGTTTCACAAAGTTAGCATGCCCCAGCGGATCGAGGGGCACAAAAATCTGGCCGCCCAAGTCCCCTGTATGGCCGCCAATACCCTGCCCTGTTGGCGGCGAACGGCTTATTTGTATGGCTCGGACTTTCGGTGCATCACCAACAATAATAATGAGCCCCCACATGAACCCGATCCGCACGACACTCGCCTTGCAATTGACCCTCGGCCTGGCCTGCGCCAGTGCCTTGCCGGCCCTGGCTACCGAAGCCGGGGTCGACAACATCGGCCCCGGTACAGATGGCTTCTTCATGCTGCCGCTGGAGGTCGACAGCCTTCCGGACAACATGGTTGCGTTCAACGTCTACTACAACCACTACAAGGCCCGGAAGCTCAACATCAGTTCGTTGGGCGGCGAAGTGCCGAATGTCGAAATCGAATCCACGGCGGTGATCCCGCGCATCGATTACTTGAGCCCGTTGCGGGTGGCCGGTGGGCGCCTGGGGATCTACATCGCCCAGCCGTGGCTCAAGCAGGAAGTCTCGGTGTTCGGCCTGCATGACACCCGCGAGGGCATGGGCGACACCACGATTTCGCCCATCGTGCTCTGGGACATGGGCAAGAACCTGACCCTGGCCGCGGCGGTGGAAATCACCGTGCCGACCGGCGAATACAGCACTGATCGACTGGCCAATACCAGCAACAATTTCTACACCTACAAGCCGCTGTTTTCCTTCACCTGGCTGCCCACGGAAAACACCGAGGTGTCGATGAAAACCACCTACAGCTTCAACCGCAAGAACAAGGACACCGACTACCGTTCGGGGCAGATTTTCCACTTCGATTATTCCGCCAGCTACCGCCTGACCGACAACGTGATGCTGGGGCTCAACGGCTACTACCTCAAACAGACCACCGACGACAAACAGTACGGCCGCACCGTGCAATTCGCCGGGCAGGACGTCGACGATGGTGTGCGCGGCCAAGTCTTCGCCATCGGCCCGGCGCTGCACCTGACCTTCCTCAAGTACGCCAGCGCCGAAATCCGCTGGGCCAAGGAATTTGCAGTGGAGAACCGCACCGAGGGCGAAATGCTCTGGGCAAAGATCAGTATTCCGTTTGCGTTTTGAATGGATGCAGCCATACCCCTTGTTTTGTCATAAGACCGAGTCGCCTGCTTCGCGAGCAGGCTCGCTCCCACAGGTTCTTCCTTCAGCTCAAACCCAGAATCGATGAAAGATGCCCATTGAGGAACTTGCCGCTGGGGTCCAGCGCCTGGCGCACCTCGGTGAATTCCGTCCAGCGCGGGTACAGCGCCTGGAGCGCCTTGGCGTTCAGGGAATGCAATTTCCCCCAATGCGGACGACCCTGGTATTTCCAGAAGATCGGCTCGATGGCGGCAAAGAAATTGTGATGGTCCATCTGGTAATGCTGGTGCACCGAGATCGAGCAACTGTCCCGGCCTTCGAACATGCTCAAGGCAATGTCGTCGGCCTTCACGTAGCGGTATTCGATGGGAAACCAGGTGCGCAGGTCCTTGTCGCGGATCAGCGCCAGAATCTCCCGCAGGCACGCCGGGCCGTGTTCGGCCGGCACCGAGTACTCCATCTCGTTGAAGCGCACGGTGCGAGCGTTGGCATAGATGTCATGGGAGTCACCGACCCGGTCGTCGAAATCGGCCACCAGCCGCAGGCTGTTGAGCAGCGCTCGCCGGATCGCTGGAAAGTCGCTGCCGTACTTGTCGAGGTTTTCGATCAGACTGACGAATTCGTTGCCGCCCTCCTCCTCGGGGCTGATCGGCGGCGTGGCCGGATCGGTGGTTTCGTTCAGGGCGATCGACAACGCATAGTCGGAATGGGTGACGACCTGCATTTCCCAGTGCTGGTTGTCCCGGGTGTTGGTGTCCACGTCTTCGAGCAACTCCTCGGTTATCGCCACCCATTGGTGCTCGCGCAAGCGATAGGCGGCGCGGTTCTGCAGGCGCACGCGGGTCACCAGCCCCAGCGCGCCAAGGGACACCCGAGCGGCCTTGAACACTTCAGGATGACGCTGGGCATCACAATCGAGGACCGCACCGCTGGCCGTCACCAGTTGCAGGCCGACCACTTGGGACGCGTACGAGCCGAAGGCCTTGCCAGTGCCGTGGGTCGAGGTGGCGATGGCACCGGCCAGGGTCTGGTAATCCACGTCGGCCATGTTCGGCAGTGCCTGGCCGATGGCCTTGAGCGCCGGGCCCATGCGGGACATGGGCGTGCCGCCGCCGAACTCGGCTTGCAGGCTGGCTGCATCATGAGCCAACAGGCCGCTGAAAAAACTCAGCGACAACAAGGTGCCGTCAGTGGGCACCAGGGCACTGAAGGAATGCCCGGAACCCACCGGACGAATCCGCCCTTCGGCGCGTCTCACCACGCTCACCAGTTCATCGAGGTCCTTGGGGGCCAGGCGCGCCGCCGGCAGGCAACTCTGCGCACCGGACCAGTTGCGCCATGGAATCAGCCGCGGCGCGCGCATCAGCTCGGCCAGGGCGCCCTGGCTGCCCAGGGCCGTAAAGGCTGCGACAACGCCGGCCTGTTGCAGCAACCGGCGCCGTGAGGAGTCCATCGTCATGCCGTAGTACCCGTAGTTATTATTGGAAGTGTTGGCCGGACATGAAGGCAATCAGGGCCAGGAACTGCTCTTCGGAACAGTGCATGCACAGGCCCATCGGCGGCATGCCGTTGTAGCCGTTGATCACGTGGTCCAGCAGGGTGTCGGCGCCCTGGGCCACCCGTGGCGCCCAGGCGTTCGTATCGCCGGTCAACGGCGCCCCGGCAGCGGGGTTGGCGTGGCAGAGCTTGCAGCTGCTGTCGTAGACCTGGGCCAGCGCCGCATCGCTGGGCATGGCCGTGAACACCGTGGGCGCGGGCGGCTTGGCCTCTTCGCCGCACCCTGTGAGCAGGGTGCCGAGCAGCACGATGAAGGCTGAGTGGAACACGGTTGAAGGCGTGGTAGCCGGCATAGTGGCCCTCTCGGCGGCGCTTTTGTTGTGGGTCAACACTAAGGCACGCCACTGCATCGGCTTGAGGTCATTGGGGGCCATAAAAGGGGGCTTGGGCGGCCAGGACATATGCACCCTGGCGAGGGAGCTTGCTCAGGGCAACAGCAGCCCCTGCTCACGCTCGCACAACTGCACCACGTAATCCCACAGCACCCGCAATCGCACGGATTTGTGCAGTTCGCGACGAGTGCTGATCCAGTAACTGCGGCGGATGGTTTCGTCCGGCAGCAACGGCACCAGCGTCGGGTCGCCGCTGGCCATGTAGCAAGGCAGCACGGCGATCCCCAGGCCCGAGCGCGCGGCCTGTTGCTGAGCGATGACGCTGGTGCTGTGGAACACCACCCGAGGGTTGCGGCAGAAGCTGTTGAGGAACATCAGTTCCTGGCTGAACAGCAGGTCATCGACATACCCGATCCAGGCGTGGCGGGCCAGGTCCTCGCGGCTGCGCAGTGCTGGCGAGCGGTCCAGGTAGGCCTGGCTGGCGTACAGCGCCAGGCTGTAGTCGGTGAGTTTGCGGGTGACCAGCAGGTCGGCCGCCGGGCGTTCGAGGTGAATGCTGATTTCCGCCTCACGGTTGAGGATGCTGACAAAGCGCGGCACCGCCACCAGTTCCACTTCCAGCCCCGGATAACGCTGGAACAGCCCGTCCATGCGACTGGCGAGGAACATGATGCCCAGCCCTTCGGTCACCCCCAGGCGGATCTTGCCCAGGGGCGCACTGGATTGGGTGATGTCCTCCTGGGCCAGCAACGCCACGTTTTCCATGGCTTCGGCGTGCTTGAGCAGCGTCTCGCCGGCCGGGGTCAGTTCATAGCCCTGGGCATGCTGGACAAACAGCGCGGTGCCCAGGCTTTTCTCGATGGCCTCGATGTGCCGGGCCACGGTGGCGTGGGTGGTGTTCAGCCGTCGTGCAGCCGTCAGCAGACGCCCGCTGCGTTGCAGCTCCAGGAAATAACGCAGGTCATTCCAGTCGAACATGAGGCGATCCTTGAACGCGCCTGAAGGCATGACTGTTTATAAACGCACAGCCGCTGCGCAAAAACTAACATTCTTTTGACGAAAACTAACAACTAGGATGGATCCCACAAAAACAAGAATGAGGTCGCGAATGCAACCTGTCGTCGATGAATACGATTACGTGATCGTGGGCGCCGGCCCTGCCGGATGCCTGCTGGCCAATCGGCTGTCGGCCAATCCGCAACACCGGGTGCTGCTGCTCGAAGCCGGTGGGCGCGACAACTATCCGTGGATTCACATCCCGGTCGGCTACCTGTTCTGCATCGGCAACCCACGCACCGACTGGTGCTTCAAGACCGAAGCACAACCAGGCCTGCAAGGGCGCGCCTTGAGCTACCCCCGCGGCAAGGTCCTGGGTGGCTGCTCCTCCATCAACGGCATGATCTACATGCGCGGCCAGGCGACGGACTACGACAGCTGGGCCGCCGAGGGCAATTCCGGCTGGGCCTGGAACGATGTGCTGCCGCTGTTCCGCCAGAGTGAAAACCACTTTGCCGGCGCGTCCGAATTCCACGGCGCCGCTGGGGAATGGCGGGTCGAACGCCAGCGCTTGTCATGGCCGATTCTCGATGCCTTCCGCAGCGCCGCCGAACAGAGCGGCATCCCCAACGTCGACGACTTCAACAGCGGCGACAACGAAGGCTGCGGCTACTTCCAGGTCAACCAGAAAGCCGGGGTACGCTGGAACGCGGCCAAGGCGTTTCTCAAGCCGATTCGCCACCGCGCCAACCTCACGGTATTGACCGACGTCGAGGTCGACCGCGTGTTGCTGCGTGACGACCGCGCCCACGCCGTCAGCGCCCGCTGGCAAGGCAAGGGCATGACCTTCAAGGCCCGCAAGGAAATTGTCCTGTGCGCCGGAGCCGTTGGCTCGCCGGGCATCCTGCAACGTTCCGGGATCGGCTCGCGCAACCTGCTGCAACGCCTGGGCATCGGTGTGACCCATGAACTGCCCGGTGTCGGCGGCAACTTGCAGGACCACCTGCAACTGCGGCTGATCTACCAGTTGGAAAACGCCCGCACCCTGAACCAGATCGCCGGCACCCTGTGGGGCAAGATGGGCATGGGCCTGCGCTACCTGTACGACCGCAGCGGCCCACTGTCCATGGCCCCCAGCCAGCTCGGTGCATTCGCCCGCTCGGGCCCGGAACAGGCCTCGGCCAACCTCGAATACCACGTACAACCGTTGTCCCTGGAACGCTTCGGCGAACCGCTGCACAGCTTCCCGGCGTTCACCGCATCGGTCTGCGACCTGCGCCCGCAAAGCCGTGGCCGGGTGGACATTCGTTCGCCCGACCCGCACGAAGCACCGCTGATCCAACCCAATTACCTGAGCCATCCCGAAGACTTGCGGGTCGCCGCCGACGCCATCCGCCTGACCCGACGCATCGTCGCGGCCCCGGCCCTGAGCGCGTTCAAACCGGTGGAATACCTGCCGGGCCCCAGCCTGCAAACCGAAGAGGAGCTGCACCAGGCCGCCGCCCGGATTGGCACGACGATTTTCCACCCGGTCGGCACGTGCCGCATGGGCCAGGATCGCGACGCGGTGGTGGATGCGCAACTGCGTGTCCACGGCATCAAGGGCCTGCGCATCGCCGACGCCTCGATCATGCCGCGCATCACCTCGGGCAACACCTGCTCGCCGACCTTGATGATTGCCGAGAAGGCGGCGCAGATGATGCTTGAGGCAGACACGAGAATCACCACGCCCCAGAAGGAGCCGGCCACGGTCTGAAAAACAGCAGAGCCCCCTTGTGGGAGCGAGCAAGCTCGCTCCCACAAGGGGATGGGTCGATTCAAGGAAAGTGTGTCAAATCAGGAGACGCCACCCCGGCGTCGCAGTGGAACAACAAAAACAATCACTGTGAGGGATACCGCTATGTCCGAGCATGTTCAGTCCCTGGAAGCCACGCGCAGCGTCGGCACCAGCCAGGAAACCCAGAAAGTCATCTTCGCCTCGTCCTTGGGGACGGTGTTCGAGTGGTACGACTTTTTCCTCTATGGCGCCCTGGCGGCGGTGATCAGCAAGCAGTTCTTTGCCGGGGTCAACGACACCACCGCGTTCATTTTCGCCCTGATGGCGTTCGCCGCCGGCTTCATCGTGCGGCCATTCGGGGCACTGGTGTTCGGCCGGCTGGGGGACATGATCGGGCGCAAATACACCTTCCTGGCGACCATCATCCTCATGGGCCTGGCGACGTTCTGCGTCGGCCTGCTGCCCAACTACGCCAGCATCGGCATCGCCGCGCCGATCATCCTGGTGGTGTTGCGCATGCTCCAGGGCCTGGCCCTGGGCGGTGAGTACGGTGGCGCGGCGACCTACGTTGCCGAGCACGCGCCAATGGGCAAGCGCGGTTTTCATACCAGCTGGATTCAGTCCACCGCTACCCTCGGGCTGTTGCTGTCGCTGCTGGTGGTGCTGGGCTGTCGCTACTTCACCGGCGATCAGTTCGAAGTCTGGGGCTGGCGCATTCCGTTCCTGCTGTCGATCCTGCTGCTGGGCATCTCCACCTGGATTCGCCTGAGCCTGCATGAGTCGCCGGCCTTCCTGAAAATGAAAGAAGAAGGCAAGTGCTGCAAGGCGCCGATCCGCGAATCCTTCGGCAAATGGGAGAATCTCAAGGTGGTGCTGATCGCCCTGTTCAGCATCAACGCCGGGCAAGCGGTGACCTTCTATGCCGCGCAGTTCTACGTGCTGTTTTTCCTCACCCAGTTCCTGAAGATGGACCCGGCCCTGGCCAACAGCTTGCTGATTGTCAGCGTGGTGATCGGCGCACCGTTCTTCATCTTTTTCGGCTGGCTGTCGGACAAGGTCGGGCGCAAACCGGTGCTGATGATCGGCCTGCTGCTGGCCACCGCGCTGTACTTCCCGATCTTCAAGACCCTGGCCCACTACGCCAACCCGGCCATCGACCAGGCGAGCCGCCAGGCACCGATCACCGTGATCGCCGACCCGGCAACCTGTACCTTCCAGTTCGACCCGGTGGGCAAGGCGCGTTTCGACAGCCCTTGCGACAAGGTCAAGACCTTCCTGGTCAAGCAAGGCCTGCCCTACAGCAGCGTCGCGGCCCCGGCCGGCAGCACGGTGCAGGTCAGCGTCGGTGACGTGAAACTCGAAGGTTACGACGAAGCCGCCCTGCGCGGCGCCGTGACCCTGGCAGGCTACCCGCAACAGGCCGATACCCAGCAGATCAACCGGCCGATGATCGTGGCCTTGATCGTGGCGCTGATCATCATCTCCGCGATGTGCTACGGACCGCTGGCAGCGTTGATGGTCGAACTGTTCCCGACCCGCATTCGCTACACCTCCATGTCCCTGCCCTATCACATCGGCAACGGTTGGTTCGGCGGCTTCCTGCCCACCGTGTCGTTCGCCCTGGTGGTCTACACCGGGGATATTTTCTACGGGCTGTGGTACCCGGTGGTGATCACCGGGGTGAGCCTGGTGGTGGGCATGATCTGCCTGCGGGAAACCCGGAACGTGGACCTGGATAAAAACTGAGGATGAAACCGTGGCGAGGGCACTGGTGCCCTCGCCAGCGGATCAGAAACGCGCCTTCACGGTCATGGTGAAGTTGCGCGGCTCACCGTAATAGTTACCGAAACCCTCGGTGCCGATGGTGGTGTAGTAGCGCTTGTCGAACAGGTTGTTGCCATTGAGGGCCAACGACCAGGTGTCATCGATGCGGTAGCCGACGCGGCCATTCCACACGGCATAACCGGCCTGGGTGATCTTCTCGCCCGTCGCTGGCGATACCCGGAAGTTGTCGCTTTGGGCATTGACCCCGGCACCGACACTGAACCGTTCGAACGCTCCGCCGAGGGCATAATCGCCCCACAGGCGCAGCACATGACGCGGCACATAACTGTTGAACGAACCACCGTTGAGGCTGGTGTCTATGTCGCTGAGGGTCTTGGTCTGGGTGTAGGTGTAGCCGGCAAGCAGTTGCAGGCGCTCGATGACTTCACCGCTGATCTCGGCTTCGAAGCCCTGGGCGCGAACCTTGCCGGAGTTCTCATAGCAGTAACCGTCCGAGGACGCACAACTTGAGTTGTAGTCGGTCTGCGCCTGGTCTTTCTGCAGCGTGCGGAACAGGTTGAAAGCGCTGTTCAAGCGTCCCTCGAACCACTCGCCCTTGATCCCCAACTCATAACTCTCGCCCACCAGGGGCTTGAGCGCCGCGCCGCTTTCGGAGCGATAGTTGCCCTGGGGCGTGAAGATATCCGAATAACTGGCATAGGCCGTCAGGTGCTCATTGAGGTCCAGCAGCACGGCGGCAAACGGCGTGACCTGGCCGGTCTCCGTGCTCTTGGCGTGCTCCGAACCACCCGTGAGGAACACCGAGTCGGTCTTGGAGCGGTACCAGCTCACCCGACTGCCGACGACAAAGGTCAGCGGGTCCGCCAGTTTCAGGCGCAGGGTCGAATACATGCCTTGCTGCTGGGTAACGGTCTTGACCGGGCCACCGCGCGTCGAGTTTTCGATGAAGTAACTGTCGTCCGGTTCGGGAATATGTCGATCCGGATCGAACACGTTCTGCTTCTGTGGCAGCAGTGCCACCGAGAAGAAGTCATCCTTGTCCGAACGACTGGCGTTGAAACCAACGATCAATTCATGTTGCTGCCCCAGGGCGTCGAACTTGCCGTCGAGATAGGCGTCGAGGCCGTAATCGACCTGGTCGTAGTCGTACATGCTGCCCAGCAGGTTGGTGGTCGAGGTGCCTGGCGCCACCGAACCCGATGCAAAGGCGTATTTGATGTCCTGGGTATTTTTCGTATAGACACCGGCGACCTTCACCGCCCAGTCGTCATTGAGCTGATGCTTGAGATCGCTGAACACCGTGGTCCGCTGGCTGCGCCAAGTGTTCCACGACGGATCCAGGCAAGTGGAACGGCTGAGTTTCAGATCGCTGCCGTCCCGGTAGCGAGGAAGCCCGCCCCAGCAAGGGCTTGCATCGACGTCTTCATAGGCAACGCCCACGCCGAGCATCGTGTCGGGCGACAGATCGAAATCCAGGGCACCGTAATAAATCTGGTCCTTGCGCTGGGCATCGTCGTAGAAATAATGCCGGCTCTGCTCGGCGATCACCGCCCTGCCCCGCACGGTGCCGGAATCATTCAGCGGGCCACCGGTATCGACCTGCCCGCGGTAGTTGTCCCAAGTGCCGCCCGAGAGGCTGAGTTCGGTCTGGGCCGTGGCCTGGCCACGCTTGCGGACAAAATTGACGCCACCGGAAGTACCGCCCGCGCCTTTCATCATCCCTGCGGCACCGCGCAGGACTTCGACCCGGTCGTAATAAGCCATGTCGCTGCTGAAACTGTCGGCCTGGACATAGCTGTTGCCCATGTCCAGCGGAACGCCGTCGTATTGATACTGACCGGACATCCGGAACCCACGGGAATAGAAATACTTGCCGCCCATGGTCGAGTCGTAGACGGTGATGCCGGGGGTCTTTTCCATCACTTGATCGATGGTATTGAGGTTCTGGTCATCGAGCATCTTGCGGGTGATCACCGTCACCGACTGCGGCGTTTCGCGCAGGGAGTGCTCGCCCTTGCCGATGGTCACCGCGCCCGTCGTGTAGGAACCACTGTTCTCGGTGGTCGCCCCGAGCATCTGTGCCTCGATGCTGGTTGCTCCCAGTTCCATGACCGAACCGTTGGCAGGTAACCGGCGCAGCACGTACGTGCCGTTGGCCTGGGGCTCAGCTTGCAGGCCGCTTCCGCCAAGAATGCGAGCGAAGCCGTCAGCCACGCCGAAAGAACCTCTCAGGCCGGGCGATTGCAGATCCTCCAGTTGCCGGGCATCAAACGAAAGGGCGACACCGGCGGCGCTGGAGAAACGGGTCAGCACATCCACCAGGCTGCCGGCGCCGATATCGTAGGCCTGCACCGAACGCTGCTGCACCGAGGCGCCTGGAACCGGGTTGGCATTCACGGCCGTGGCGCCGACGGTGGTGACAGCCAGCAAGCCGATTTTCACTGCAAACACCAGACGGCCTGGCGCGCTTACCCAAGGCATATTTCCCCTCCCCAAAACGGTCGATAAAAACTCACTGAGGAAGAGCCGAACGATGAGGCTGAAAAGTGCAGGGGCGGATATTTTTATTACACAGCGTCACCGCCGCTCGCCACCTGCGACCTGGACCCAGAATCGGCTGTAGCGCGTCACCCGCAACGAAAAGCCGCTCTCCAACGCCGCCAGGGCGAGGTCAGTGTTATCGACAGGAAACACACCGGAGACCTTCAAGTCGCCAATCGCCGGGTCCCAGCGCAGCACACCGGGGCGATAGCGCGACAGTTCATCCAGCAGCGCCGCCAGGGGACGGTCAATGGCGATGATGCTGCCCTTCTGCCAGGCACCAACCGACACATCGTTGCCCCGCAACGTGCCCAGCGACCGCTCATTGAAATCCAGGCGCTGGCCGGCTTCGACCCGCCTCCTTGACCCCATCGCCGGCAGACTCACCTCGACCGCTTTCTCCAGCACCGCTACTTCGCCGCCTCGCGCCTCACCACGGACGATAAACCGCGTGCCCAGCGCAAGCACCTCGACCGGCCCCGTCACCACTTTGAACGGACGCCGCAAGGGATCAACCGCCGTCGTCACGAGCACCTCACCCCGCAACAGCTCCACGAGCCGCTGCTGTCCATCGAAACGAACATTGATCGAGGTATCGGTGTTGAGCAGGACCGTGCTGCCATCAGCCAGTTGGAACTCGCGACGCTCGCCCACGGCGGTGCGGTAATCGCAAAACAGGTTTTGGCTTGCCTGACTGCGCCAGCCCAGCCAGCCCAGGCCGCCAGCGGACGTCAGCAGCAAAACGCTACGCAATACCTGGCGGCGGGATCGATGGTGGGCGTCGCTCAAGGTCGGTGCGGCCAGGGCGCCCGGTACGCTTGCCATCTGCTCGGCCACTGCCGCCATGCGTTGCCAGGCTTGGCCGTGCAGCGGATCGGCAGCCAGCCAGGCGCGCCAGTCGGCCCGGTCCGCGTCGGTGGTGATACCGGAATGCAGCCGGGCGTACCACTGCGCCGCCACGCGAATGGCGTGCAACTCTTCAGGGGGCAGGTTCATGAAAGCTGCAGTTGAATCTGCATCAGGCAGCAATGCTCCATGGCCTTGGCCATGTGATTGTTGACCGTGCGTACGCTGACACCCAGGCGTTCGGCAATTTGCGGGTAAGTCAGGCCATCGAACTGCGACAGGATGAACGCCTGCCTGACCCGCGGCCCCAGCCCCAGGAGCAAGCGGTCGATCTCCATCAGGGCCTGGAGCATGATTGCCTGCTCTTCCAGCGAGGGGTGCTGCTCTTGCGGCATGGCCGCCAATACTTCGAGGTAGGATTGCTCCAGCGAGCGACGGCGAAACAGGTCGATCAACAGCCCTTTGGCGATCATCGACAGGTACGGTCGTGGCTCACGGATATCCAGCGCAGTGCGCGCCTTGATGACCCGCACAAACGTATCCTGGGCAAGGTCCGCGGCATCGAAGGTGTTGCCCAAACGCTTGCGCAGCCAGCCCTGGAGCCAACCATGATGATCACTGTACAGAACGTCGACAGCACTGCGTAGGGACAGATCGTTGGCGGACATGGCAATGGAATAATTCGCGACTGATAATGACTCGCATTGTCATGGAGCCTATCGCCGCTTGCAACCCAAACATGCCCGGCCACCACCCACTCGCTGGAATGACTCAGTTCATGGAGTGACTTTTTACCGTGCTTTCCACCAGGTCCAGCATCTGTCCCAGCGCCCAGGGCTTGGCGATGAACGAAGCATGATGCTTGATTCCCGCGCTTTCCGGGGTCTCGAAACCGGACATGATCAGCAGCGGTATCTGCGGCCAGCGGTCGCCGGTCAGGTTGGCCAGGTCCGCGCCGTCGATCTTTCCGGGCATGGTGATATCCGTGAGCAACAGGTCGACGTAATGGGCGCTCTCTTCGAGAAACGTCAACGCCGCGTCGGCGCTTTCCCGAGGCTCCACGACAAACCCTTCCTCCTCGAGAATTTCACAGAGGAACTCCAGGATGGTCGGATCATCTTCCACAACGAGAATCAAACGTGTAGTCGCCTGGCCGTTGCCATTTGGCATCGAATTCATGAAAGTGACTCTCCTTGACCTCATAAAACCTTCTTTGCGGCAACAACCGCCTTGAAGTTATGAGCAATCCCCCTGCGAGAAATTCATTCTGTGTGCCAACAGGCCGCCGAATGTCATGCCAGAGCCGTCCTGGCAACGCAGCGCAACGCTTTTTATCTGTATATCCATACAGATAAAACTTGCCCTGGCGCGCATCCATGACCATGCTACAGCCCCATGAAAATCTGCTCGGGAAAAGGGCGCTATGCAGCTGTACCTGTGTGAAAAACCGTCCCAGGCCAAGGACATCGCCGCCGTGCTCGGTGCCACGCGCCGTGGCGACGGTTGCTGGCTGGGCCCTGGCATCACGGTCACCTGGTGCATCGGCCATCTGCTGGAAACCGCCCCACCCGACGCCTACGACGCGCGCTACAAGCGCTGGGTACTGGCCGACCTGCCCATCGTGCCGGCGCAATGGAAAATGACCGTCAAGCCGAAAACCGCCAGCCAGTACAAGGCGGTCAAGCGCCTGCTGGGGGAAGCGAAGGAATTGGTGATCGCCACCGACGCCGACCGCGAAGGCGAAATGATCGCCCGGGAGCTGGTGGAACATTGCCGTTATCGCGGGCCGATCCGGCGGCTATGGCTGTCGGCCCTGGACGAAGCATCGATCCGCAAGGCCCTGGCCGCCCTCAAGCCGGGGGCCGAAACCTTCAACCTGTATCACTCGGCGCTGGGCCGTTCCCGGGCCGACTGGCTGATCGGCATGAACATGAGTCGCCTGTTCACCCTGCTGGGGCGCCAGTCCGGCTACCAGGGCGTGTTGCCGGTGGGCCGCGTACAGACACCCACGCTGCGCCTGGTGGTGGACCGCGACCGCAGCATCGCCGACTTCGTACCGATCGCCTATTGGGCCATCGACGTGCAGCTCAGCCACGAAGGCACGGCGTTCACCGCCCAGTGGCGCGCCGACCCGGACGCCTGCGACGACCAGGAGCGCTGCCTGAACCAGGCCCTGGCCCGAGACGCGGCCATGGCCATGAGCAACGCCACCAGCGCCCGGACGCTGAAAGTGCGCACCGAGCGTCTGCGCGAAGCGGCACCCTTGCCCTTCGACCTGGGCACGCTGCAGGAAGTCTGCTCGAAGAAACTCGGCCTCGGCGCCCAGGAAACCCTGGACATCGCCCAGTCGCTCTACGAGACCTACAAGCTCATCACCTACCCTCGCAGCGATTGCGGTTTCCTGCCCTTGAGCCAGCACAGTGAAGCACCAGCCATCCTGGCCGCCCTCGCCCAGGCCGACCCAAGCCTTGCACCGCTGCGCGAGCACCTGCAGCCGCAACGCAAGTCCCGGGCCTGGAACGACGCCAAGGTCAGCGCCCACCACGGCATCATTCCCACCGCCGCCGCCAGGAACCTCGACAAACTCGCCGGCAAGCAGCGCGCGGTCTACACGCTGATTCGCGCGCGCTACCTGGCGCAGTTCCTGCCCAACCACGAATACGACCGGACCCAGGCCGACTTCGACTGTGCCGGCCAGGCGCTGCGGGCCGTGGGCAAGCAGATCGTCGAACCCGGCTGGAAACGCGCCCTGCCCGAAGCGCTGGCCCCGGCCAGGGGCCGTGAAGCACCGGCGCCGCAGACCTTGCCGGCGCTGGCCGAAGGCCGCGACTGCGCCGTGGACGAGGTGAAACCCAAGGACCTGTGGACCCAACCGCCCAAGCCGTTCACCGAAGGCGACCTGATCAAGGCGATGAAGAACGTCGCCAAACTGGTAGAAGATCCGCTGCTCAAGCAAAAGCTCAAGGACACCACCGGCATTGGCACCGAAGCGACCCGGGCCTCGATCATCCAGGGGCTGCTCGACCGCGGTTACCTGGTGAAAAACGGCAAGGCGCTGTCCGCCACCCCGGCGGCCTTCAGCCTGATCGACGCCGTGCCCCGGGCCATCGCCGACCCGGGCACCACGGCCATCTGGGAGCAGGCGCTGGACATGGTGCAAAGCGGCGAAATGAGCCTGGAGGAATTCGTGACCCGACAAGCCGCCTGGATGAGCAAGCACGTCGCTCGCTGCCAGGGCATGAGCCTGACCATCAGCGGCCCGGCCAGCCCCGCCGGGCGCGGCGCAACGCCGTGGAAAAACAAACGCAAGCCGGCCAAGCGCAAGGCTGGCGGCGCACCGCGCAAGGCGAGCAAGGCCAAGGCGACCTGAGCAGCGGCTCACCGAAGACATGGAACCTGTGGCAGAAGATCTGTGGGAGCAAGGCTTTGTGGGAGCAAGGCTTGCCCGCGAAGCAGGCGACTCGGTTCCAGATCGACCGTGTGATCTTCATCGCGGGCAAGCCTTGCTCCCACAGATAAATCCGCGCCTTCGCCAATTTTTCATACCCAAACCGTTTTGTCCGACAATATGTAGTGACCAAAAATAATCACTACAAAACCGTTGACGCCTCCGATTTGCCCTTGCATGATGCAGACGTCTCCCCGATCGGGAGTACAGGCAACTGTTTGAGCAAGCTCGTCTGACCGCCGAGCTGTTTTTTGGATAAGGGACTGCCCACAAGGCAGATTGAAGGTGCTGACCTGGCCTGACCGTCCGGTAACAAGGACGAGAAACGCCGGCGATCAATCCTCATGACGCGTGTGGTTCGACCCTCGAAAGTTGACACTGCCTGAAGATTCTTCGCTGTTTCTCTTCGTTGTAGCGCATTTGCGTAGCAGCCCTTCGATAAGACTACACAACCGATGCACGACCCTGTCGAAGTTCGACGGAAGAATGCTGACGGCCTGGTTTCGGTAGCAGGCAGGTACTTACCGAGTAGCGAAGTTTTTGCGAACCACCAGACAGATCAACCAAATGGTCAAGGGGCTTACACATGAATCTGAATAATCAACCATCTATTGATGAACTGGCTCGCATATTCGCAGCACACAAGGACACTCTCGACAGCCATATCCTGTGGATCAGCAAGACTGGCCAGGTGCATATGGACTGCCTGTCGCCCTACACCCGCGAAGACGAGTTCGAAAAGAACACGCAAGAGCTGGGTGCCCGGCTGAAGATGTACCGTCGTGGCCAGGGCTACGTTGGCAAGAAGGCCGCGGCCGACAAAGACTTCATCGGTCGCGTGTTGCAAACGCTGACCCAGGCCTGGCAGTCGATGCAGAACACTTCTGAGGTCCGGGTCATCGACCGCCTCTGCTGATCACTACTCAACAAAAAGGCCCGCTCCTGGATCAGGAGCGGGCCTTTTTTTGTGAGGCAGGTTCTAGAACACCGACCAGCCGATCCGCTGGCTCATCAACTCCAGCGCCGCCATGCCGGCCAGGGAGTTGCCGGCGACGTTGAGCTCAGGCGACCAGACGCACACCGTGAACCGCCCCGGCACCACGGCGACAATCCCGCCACCGACCCCGCTCTTGCCCGGCAGGCCGACGCGATAAGCGAAATTGCCGGCCTCATCGTACAAACCGCTGGTGGCCATGATGGAATTGACCTGCTGGGTTTGCCGGGCGCTGAGGATCTGTTCGCCGCTGTGCTTGCAGAACCCGTCGTTGGCCAGGAAGCAGAATGCCCGTGCCAGGTCGACACAGCTCATCCGCAGGGCGCAGTGGCTGAAGTAACTGCGCAGTACCGCTTCCACATCGTTATGGAAATTGCCGAACGATTGCATCAGGTACGCCATCGCCGCGTTGCGGGCGCGGTGCTGGTATTCCGATTCGGCGACCTTGCCGTCCACCATCACCTGTGGGTTACCCGACAGACGGCGTACGAAATCGCGCATCGACAGCGCCGGGGCGGCGAAACGCGACTGGTTTATATCGCAGATCACCAACGCGCCGGCATTGATGAACGGGTTGCGTGGTCGACCGCGTTCGAATTCCAGTTGCACCAGGGAATTGAACGGTTGGCCGGACGGCTCATGGCCCAGGCGCTCCCAGATCGCTTCGCCGGAATGCCCGATGGCCTGCACCAGGCTGAACACCTTGGAAATACTCTGCACCGAAAACGCTGTTTCGGCGTCGCCGGCGCAATACAACTCGCCGTCGTTGCCATACACGGCAATGCCCAACTGGTTGGGCGCCACAGTGCCCAGGGCCGGAATGTAGTCGGCCACCTTGCCCTGACCAATCAGGGGGCGAACCGCATCGAGGATCTCGTTCAACAGTGCTTGCATATGCGCGGGGTCCAGTCATTCCCCGTTCGAGTGCGGGGATACAGACGCTAGACGCTGGTGGGCGAGGTCAGAGCACACTGATTATCAAGCTTCAGGCACACAACCCTCCGGCAAGGGGATCTGTGGATGCAGACTTTGTGGGATCAAGCGCTTTCACAGGCGCTTGTCACAAAATCGAGCGGTCTATAGTTCCAAGGATCAATCGACAGGAGCAGACGATGCGCCAGATCATGCAAAAAGAACCCTGGTGGGCCTCGCCGCCCAAGCCCGGGCAGGATGAAAGCGAGCTGGAATGGGGCTGGCTGGTGATCTACAGCGAAGGCGAGCCGCGCTTCGAGTTCATCAAGGAACGCCCATCGGACGAACAGATCCGCCAGCGCAAGGGTTGTCGCGTCACCCTCGGGTCAGAATGAGCCGGCCCGTCACGGCTTGATGTCCGGCAATGCCACCGCGCGATTGGCCAGCTCCGCCTCCACCAGGTTGCCTTCTATTTCCTCGTCCAGGTAGTACACCGGTGCCATCACCCCGCTGAGGGGGTGCTTGAGCGACTTGAACCACGCCTCATCGAACGCAGCGCTCAGGCTTTTGCGGATTTCTGCCTCCATTTCCGGCCGCTCGCCCTCGTGGATGATCGCGCGAATACCCGCCACACCCACCGAGATCAACGCCCCGGCCGCCTTCCCGGCGACCGCCGCCGCCGCGCCGGTCGCTCCGCGTGTGGCAAATTGCGCCTCGATTTTTTCGCTGGTGTGTTGCGCCACCGTTGCGATCACCGCCTCTGAGGGCCCGGCACCTGTGGCAGCGGCCTTGTTGATGTGATCGATCAGGGCCGCATAAGCTGGCAGCGTGTTCAGCGGTTCGGTATGCACCACCTCGTACAACGACGCGTTACGCGCCGCCGGCGGCCCCAGGTTGATGGCAGGAATGCCGTGGAGGCGCCGGTTCATCAGTTCGTTCGGGATTCGATGCCGCAGGGCGATGACCTGGACCTGCTGATTGAGCTGGCGTATGTAGTAGTCCGTCGCGGCAGCCCTGATCGCCTCGGGATCAATTTCCACCGCCACCGGTTCCAGTACCCGCTCGCGATATTGTTCTTGCAGGTAAACCGCCAGGCGCCTGGCCGAGGAATCCTCCTCAGCCTTGGCACTGGCGGCATACCAGCTGACCTTCACCGCCAGCCATTCCTGGGTCCAATAGCTGCTGAACCAGGGGATGAACTCAGCCTCGGTGCGTTCATAGACCAACACACGCCAATGTTCCATCGACCCGCGGGCGTAGAGCCCCGCCTTTTCGATAGCGCTCTTCGATGCTGCGATGATCTGCTGGTCCACCTGTCGCCAAGTGGCCTGGTCAATCGTCACCGTGGCAACCTGTTGACCGCGCTGCGGCGTGGCGCACCCCGCCAGAACGAGCAAAACGGCCAGCACCAGCGAACGCAGCACGATCGCGCCACCCCGGATTCAGGTCACCCATGGGGTTGAGTATAGGTCGCGAGAACAGTAAAACCTGTGGAGGCAAAAACCTATGGGAGCAAACCTGTGGGAGCAAAGCTTGCTCCCACAGGTGTCATCTCGCAGTTTGCGAGTATCCTTTGTCGATCCCTAGACCTTGCAGGGCTTTGATGACCAGGCTCCTCGAACGTCTTCGCCAATGGGCCAGGACCCTGAAACGCCAGACCATGACGCTGTGGTTCTGCTATCGCCATCCGCAGACGCCCTGGCTGCCCAAATGGATCGCCATTATCGTGGTGGCGTATGCCCTGAGCCCCATTGACCTGATCCCGGATTTCATCCCGGTATTGGGTTATCTGGATGATGTGATCTTGTTGCCCCTGGGGATCTGGTTGGCGCTTCGCCTGATGCCGCTCGCAGTGCTCGCAGAATGTGCAGACAAGGCCCGGCAATGGCGGGAAAACGATGGCCAGCGCCCGGTGAACAAGCTAGCGGCGGCGTTGATTGTGCTGGCCTGGATAGCGACACTGGCAGGTACCTGGTTCATGTTCTACGGCGGTCCCGTCAATACCGGCTGAAACCATGCATTCGGTTCAGGGGGGCTCAGCCCAGCGCCGTGTCGAGAAACATCATCACCGCAAACCCCATCATCAGCCCCAGAGTGGCCGGTGTTTCATGGCCGTTGCGGTGGGTTTCGGGAATCACTTCGTGGGATACCACGAAAATCATCGCCCCCGCCGCCAACCCCAGGCTGATGGGGTACGCGACGGCGACGCCCGATGACATGCCCAGGCCGATCACCGCGCCCAGTGGCTCCATCAACCCCGAGCCGACCGCGATGAGCGCGGCACGCAAGGTGCTGATACCGGTAACCCGCAGCGCCATGGCAATGGCCAGGCCTTCGGGGATGTCCTGGATAGCGATGGCGGTGGTCAGGGGCAGGCCGACCTTGAAGTCGCCGTCGGCAAAACTGACGCCGATGGCCATGCCCTCCGGCAAGTTGTGCAAGGTGATGGCAAGCACGAACAGCCAGACGCGATTGATACGTTCGGCCTGGGGCCCACGCCGGCCACTGAGTTCGTGCTCGTGCGGCACGAAACGGTCCAGGCCGATCATCAGGGCGACGCCCAGGCCCAGGCCGACCACGACGACAAACGCGGCAAGCAACTGATTGCCGCAGATGACCTGTGCCGCTTCGATGCCCGGCAGGATCAATGAGAACGAACTGGCGGCGAGCATCATGCCGGCGGCAAAACCCAGCATGATGTCCTGGGTACGCGAGGCGATATCGCGCAGCACCACTGCCATCAACGCACCCAGGGCGGTGGCGGCAAAGCCCGAGGTACCGCCCAGCACGGCGTAGCCCAGGTTTTGACGATTGGCGCCAACCAGGGCGTTGTAGCCACTGTAGAGCAGCAACGCGGCCACCAACGCCAGCCCGAGCCAGAACGTTACCCCCAGCAACAGGTTGTCTTGCACGGGGTTGAGCCAGGTGCGCCAGGGCGATCGACTCCGGGAGGTGGGTTGGTCCATCGAAGGTCCTTACGGGTGTTGACCAAAACATGGCTGATCGTGCTCCTAAACGGTGGCAACGATCAAACATAATATCCAGGCAAGGAAGCGCCGCCCTCGCCGTTTTTTATAGTCGGAGGAAGTAACAGGATGATTTATCTTTTATTCAATAACGAGACGAACGGTGATTAACTCACCAATTAACCGATATTTTTAACGAACAAAGCGAAAAGACTGTAAAGCCCGGCAGTAGTTTAAACCCGGCAAACTCGGCTATATAAACCAATGAGGCCCCATGCCATGGGCACGGGGCTTGCCATGTCAGCGGGCATTATGAATCACGGCCGCCGCCGCGGCTGTTCTCACCGCCTTTTCTACCCGCTTCGGAGGCTTTCTCCCGGTCGTTGGCAAAGTTGCCGCCCGAGGCCTGGCCACCTTTGCGGCCGGCTTCCGAAGCCCGCTCAGGGTCGTTGGCAAAATTACCGCCAGAGGCCTGCCCGCCTTTGCGGCCGGCTTCTGCGGCACGCCCAGGGTCGTTGGCAAAATTACCACCCGATGCCTGCCCTCCCTTGCGCCCGGCCTCGGATGCACGCTCAGGATTATTGGCGAAGTTACCACCTGATGCATGGCCGCCCTTTTTCCCGGCTGCCGATGCCTTTTCACGATCGTTAGCGAAATTGCCAGGATTGTTATTTCCTGTGTTAGCCATTTCATTCACCTCGTTTAGTTGATGTCAACGAGTCTTGCTGACTCGTCTTATTCGGAAAACATGACGCCGCCAAGGTTTTAAGGAAACGTTGTAAACGGCGACGAATGGTCAATGCTCGATTTATATTGCCGCCGCCATGATCTTTATTGCATCAGGCTATTAAACAGGTCGAGGCTGAAACTCCCACATGGGGGGGGGAAAACAGTGCGTGTCTTTCCACGCTGTCCGCCAAAGGCCAAGTGGCGCCGGCACCCCATTGCACCGGTCTCGTCACCCTGGCCTCGCGCCGTTCCAGGAAGCCAAAACTCGCGGGCTGCCGGTGTTGTCCTGCACCACCGCACTGACCGGCTTGCGGCGTCCGGATACCCTGTCGCCGATACCCGGATTCAAGAATGCTCAGGGTGAAATCGGATCGCTCGCCGGAAACGTTTCCTCCAGCGCGTCGTCCAGTTGGTTATCGGTGACATTCCGCTCACCCACCTTGCCACTGCGTTCGCAATGGCAGTCGGGGGCCGGACACGGCTCACCGTTGGGATGTTGTTCGGCACACGCCTGGCTGCAATAAGCCTCGCCGTCGTGGTTGAACATCCGTTGCGGATCCACCTCGCATTGGCAATCGGGGCAACCGCACTTTAGTTTGCTCATGCTCTTTCTCCCTAAGTAATAAGTCGAAGGCGCCGTCAGGAAGAGCCCACCATCAACAGGACCTCAAGGTTGGCCGTCGCCACACCGTGGTTTGCCACATACACATCGGCGGTCCAGCCCTTGGTCTGGTTGTGATAGGACTGAGTGCCCAAGGCCGTGCCGCTGTCCCACTCCAGGATGTCGCCAATATCGATGTCATTGGCCGAACGCAGCGCTAGCACGGTATGGCCGTGCTCCTGCCCCACGTACACACCCACCATTGCGCGCGGTCGATTGATGGCCCGTACTTCACCGATGGTCTGTTTCATAAGCCTCCCCTGCGACAGGTTCAGAGCGACCGAAACAACCCGATTGCTCTTTCGCACATAAGTGTGGAGGCCCCTCCTGCAAGGAAAGTTTGCAGAACAGCGCCGCTGAGCGACGAAAGGCGTGACGCAGGCCCCGTGCTCGACAGTGCTACCCTCAACGAATCCAGGCCCACGGAGAAACACCCATGCCGGACGATTTCCATCGCGAACCGCTCGATCAGTTGCAGGCGTACCTGGCCGGACGCCGCTTCCTGGTGCTCACCGGTGCTGGCATCAGCACCCCTTCGGGCATCCCCGACTACCGCGACAGCGACGGTGTACGCCGGGGTCGACAGCCGATGATGTATCAGGAGTTCCTCGCCCAGGCCGAGGCAAGACGGCGCTACTGGGCGCGGGCGATGCTGGGCTGGCCACGGGTGCGGCAGGCCAGGCCGAACGCAGCTCACGAGGCCTTGGCCCAATTGCAGGCACGGCAGCGCATCACCGGCCTGATTACCCAGAATGTCGACACCCTGCATGACCAGGCCGGCAGCCAGGACGTCATCGAACTGCACGGCAGCCTGCATCGCGTGCTGTGCCTGGATTGCGGCCAGCGCAGCGAACGACAGCAGATTCAACAGTTGATGGAAACCGAAAACCCTTACCTGGCCGGTGTCGATGCGGTGCAGGCACCCGATGGCGACACCCTGCTCGACCCGGCCTTCGAGGCGCGCTTCCAAGTGCCTCGCTGCCCTCATTGCGGCGGCGAGCGATTGAAACCCGACGTAGTGTTTTTCGGCGAGAACGTCGCCCCCCTCACCGCGACCCGCGCCGTGCAAGCCGTCGAGCAAGCGGACGGCCTGCTCGTGGTGGGCTCGTCGCTGATGGCGTATTCGGCATTTCGCCTGTGCCGGGCCATCAAGGACCAGGGCAAGCCGCTGCTGGCGATCAACCGAGGCAAGACCCGGGCCGATGAGCTGCTGGACCTCAAGCTTGAAGAGCCGTGTGAGCAACTGTTGCCACTGTTGATCTGACACCACGCCATACCCTGTGGGAGCGAGCTTGCTCGCTCCCACAGGATCAGTGGTAGCCTGCGGTCAATGTGCCCAAATCCTGATCCCTGAGCGTATCGAACAACGCCTGCGCCGCCGCCGACAGTTCATGCCCCGGCTTGGTCAGCACCCCGATGGCCCGTTCGATCACCGGATCGCTCAAGGTGATGCAGCGGGCGCCCAGCTCATGCATCTGCCCGACGCACAGCGCCGGCACGGCACTCACCCCCAGCCCGCTGGCGACCATCCGCCCGACGGTCGCCAATTGGTGGCTCTCGAACTCCACAGGCAGTTTCATGTCCCGGGCCCGCAGATGCTCCTCCAGCATCACCCGTACGGTGGAGGGCCGTTGCAGCGTGATGAAGGGCTGTTCCAGCAGGGTTTCCCAGTGGATTTCGTCGCGCAGGGCAAACGGTGAGTCCAACGGCACTACCGCGACGAAGCGATCCAGATACAAGGGCGTGAACGCCAGTGACGAACCCTGCATCGGCTCGAACGCCACACCCAATTCGACATGACGATCGCGGACCATTTCCAGTACTTGCTCGTTGATCACGTCGTTGACCGTGACGTTGACATTCGGATAGCGGGCGCGGAAGGTCTTGAGGATCGGCGGCAGCAGGTTGCCGGCAAACGACGGCATCGCCGCCAACGTCACGCGGCCACGCTGCAAGGTGAAGCGCTGGCGCATTTCGTCCTCGGCGTTGTCCCAGTCGGCAATCAGCCGTCGGGCCAGTGGCAGCAAGGATTCGCCTTCGGGGGTCAGCGCCACGTTACGGGTATTACGGCTGAACAAGCGACCGCCGAGGCCTTCTTCCAGGGCCTTGATGGTCAGGCTCAGGGCCGACTGGGACAGGTGCAACCGCTCGCAGGCCACGGCAAAGCTCAGACTCTGGGCCACGGCGAGGAAGGCGCGGATTTGCTTGAGGGTCATGCTCGCTACGCTCCAAGGTCTATTGTTGAGTTTTATCAATCAATCCAACCTAAAAATCAACTTAACAAATATATGACTTGGCGCAACACTGCATCCCATTGCGACCCCATCAAGAATAAAAGAGGTGTCTATGGCAGGTTTCGACAAACGCGTGAGCTCTTATGAGGAAGCGCTGGAAGGCTTGAAGGACGGCATGACCGTCATCGCCGGCGGCTTCGGCCTGTGCGGGATCCCGGAAAACCTGATCGCCGAGATCAAGCGCAAGGGCATCCGCGACCTCACCGTAGTGTCCAATAACTGCGGCGTCGACGGCTTCGGCCTCGGCGTGCTGCTGGAAGACCGGCAGATCCGCAAGGTGGTCGCCTCCTACGTGGGCGAAAACGCCCTGTTCGAGAAGCAACTGCTCAGCGGTGAAATCGAAGTCGTACTTACCCCCCAAGGCACCCTCGCGGAAAAAATGCGCGCCGGCGGCGCAGGCATCCCGGCGTTCTTCACCGCCACCGGCGTCGGCACCCCGGTGGCCGAAGGCAAGGAAGTGCGTGAATTCCATGGTCGCCAGTACCTGATGGAAGAATCCATCACCGGCGACTTCGCCATCGTCAAAGGCTGGAAGGCCGATCATTTCGGCAACGTGATCTATCGCCACACCGCCCAGAACTTCAATCCACTGGCCGCCACGGCGGGCAAGATCACGGTGGTGGAAGTCGAAGAAATCGTCGAACCCGGCGAGCTGGACCCGACGCAGATCCACACCCCTGGCATCTACGTCGACCGGGTCATTTGCGGCACGTTCGAAAAACGCATCGAACAGCGCACCGTGCGTAAGTGATCCCCTGCCCCCGGCCCGAATGAAGGAATAACAACATGGCACTTTCCCGCGAACAAATGGCTCAACGCGTCGCCCGCGAAATGCAGGACGGCTACTACGTGAACCTGGGCATCGGCATTCCGACCCTGGTCGCCAACTACATTCCCGAAGGCATGGAAGTCATGCTGCAATCGGAAAACGGCCTGCTCGGCATGGGTGCGTTTCCCACCGAAGCCGAAGTCGATGCCGACATGATCAACGCCGGCAAGCAGACCGTCACCGCGCGCATTGGCGCGTCGATCTTCTCTTCGGCCGAATCGTTTGCCATGATCCGTGGCGGGCATATCGACCTGACCGTGCTCGGCGCGTTCGAGGTGGACGTGGAAGGCAATATTGCCTCGTGGATGATCCCCGGCAAGCTGGTCAAGGGCATGGGCGGCGCGATGGACCTGGTGGCCGGTGCCGAGAACATCATCGTCACCATGACCCATGCGTCCAAGGACGGCGAGTCGAAACTGCTGCCGCGTTGCAGCCTGCCGCTGACCGGCGCCGGTTGCATCAAGCGGGTGTTGACCGACCTGGCCTACCTGGAAATCCAGGACGGCGCCTTCATCCTGAAAGAACGTGCCCCGGGCGTCAGCGTCGAGGAAATCGTCGCCAAGACCGCCGGCAAATTGATCGTGCCGGACCACGTGCCTGAAATGCAGTTCGCTGCCCAGTGAGGAGAGATTCGATGCAAGAAGTCGTGATTGTCGCCGCTACCCGTACCGCCATCGGCAGTTTCCAGGGTTCGCTGGCTTCCATTCCCGCGCCGGAACTCGGTGCCGCGGTGATTCGTCGCCTGTTGGAACAGACCGGTTTGTCGGGCGAACAGGTCGATGAAGTGATTCTTGGCCAGGTGCTGACCGCAGGATCCGGGCAAAACCCGGCTCGCCAGGCGGCGATCCTGGCCGGCCTGCCTCATGCGGTGCCGGCGCTGACCCTGAACAAGGTCTGCGGTTCGGGACTCAAGGCGTTGCACCTGGGCGCCCAGGCGATCCGCTGTGGCGACGCCGACGTCATCATCGCCGGCGGCATGGAGAACATGAGCCTGGCCCCGTACGTGTTGCCGGCCGCCCGCACCGGCCTGCGCATGGGCCACGCGAAGATGATCGACAGCATGATCACCGACGGCCTGTGGGATGCCTTCAACGATTACCACATGGGCATCACCGCCGAGAACCTGGTGGACAAGTACGGCATCAGCCGCGAGGAGCAGGACGCTTTCTCTGCCGCGTCCCAGCAGAAGGCTGTCGCCGCCATCGAGGGCGGTCGGTTCGCCGATGAGATCACGCCGATCCTGATTCCCCAGCGCAAAGGCGATCCTGTGGCGTTCGCCACCGACGAACAGCCGCGCGCCGGGACGACCGCCGAATCCTTGGGCAAGCTCAAGCCTGCCTTCAAGAAGGACGGCAGCGTCACCGCGGGCAACGCGTCCTCGCTCAACGATGGCGCCGCTGCGGTGATCCTGATGAGCGCGGAAAAAGCCAAGGCCCTGGGCCTGCCCGTGCTGGCGAAAATCAGTGCCTACGCCAATGCCGGCGTCGACCCGGCCATCATGGGCATTGGCCCGGTCTCGGCTACCCGCCGCTGCCTGGACAAGGCTGGCTGGTCGCTGGATCAACTGGACCTGGTCGAAGCCAACGAAGCCTTCGCCGCCCAATCGCTGGCCGTGGCCCGGGAACTGAAATGGGACATGGACAAGGTCAACGTCAACGGCGGCGCCATCGCCCTGGGCCACCCTATCGGCGCATCGGGGTGCCGAGTCCTGGTGTCGCTGCTGCATGAAATGATCAAGCGCGACGCCAAGAAAGGCCTCGCGACACTGTGCATCGGCGGCGGCCAAGGCGTGGCCCTGGCGCTGGAACGGGCATAACCGATACAGGTTCAACGGTGGTTGCGCGGACCCACGAATATCCGCACAACCACTGGCACCACCACCGGCGCAACCTCGGTTGCGCCGGTTTTTTTTGCCTGCTGTTTTGCGCATGGCCTACCGACCTCATCGCGAGCAAGCTCGCTCCCACAGTGGATCTGTGGTGTTCTGGGATTCTGTGCCCACCGCCAATCCCCTGTGGGAGCGAGCTTGCTCGCGATGGCGGTGGGTCAGGCGACGATGAGCCGTCAGGAACCTGCGCCAAACCGGTCGCGGCTGTTGGTCAGGTGCAGCCACATGGCGGCGCGGGCGGCGTCCGGGTCCTGGCGTTTGATGGCGTTGAAGATCGCCTCATGCTCGAGGTTGGCCAGTTGTGCCAGCTTGCCCAGGTCCGCCTGGCCGCGTTCGGCCACGTTCACTCGGGTCCTGGGGATCATAGCACTGCCCAGGTGCTGCATGATTTCAACAAAACAGGCGTTGTCCGTGGCTTCGGCGATGAGCAGATGGAAGCGCCGGTCGGCCTCGACACAGCTGTCATTGTTGCTGGACAACCGCTGATAGTCAGCCAGCGCCTGGCGCATCTGCTGCAACTGGTGTTCGCTGCGGCGCTGGGCCGCCAATGCCACCGCCTGGGTTTCCAGGCCCAGGCGCAGCTCCAGGATTGCCCGCACCCCTGCCGCAGTGTCGACATTGAGCCGCAACCCCGGCTCGCCGGTTTGCGCCAGCACAAAGGTGCCGATGCCGTGGCGGGTCTCCACCAGCCCCGAAGCCTGCAACTTGGAAATCGCCTCGCGCACCACGGTCCGGCTGACGCCATGCTCGCGAACGATGGCACCTTCCGATGGCAGTTTTTCCCCGGGTTTCAACTGTCCCAGCAAGATGCTCTGGCTCAGCTTCGCCACCAGGTCATGGGCCAGGTTATGGGTACGCTTGCGCAGCGGCGCTTCGGTGTCTTGCATCGCCAGGGTTCCTCGAAAACAGGCTGGTCGATCCTACCATCAGCAGGCTTGAGAGTGAGCATTACAGAACGCCCAACTTGTATGACAACACACCGCGCCTGGCGATTAACTTCGAAAATCAACGCCCATAAAAGCTCGACCTCTATCGCACCGTGCGCCCTGCACACCGTCAAAAACCTCAACGACACCCAATAAATACAGCATTAAAAAGTCTGACCGCCCATCCAATCGCGCTAAAAAATATCTTGTCACTCAAAAAAATCAAGTTGTATGATGTCTATCAACATCGGCACCTGCACGATGCCCCGCATAAAAATAACGAGTGGGAGAAAAACCAGTGAACACATCCAGCCTCAAGGCGAATGCCGGAGCGGATCCGGTGCTGCTGTCGGCCATCGCCAAGGTCAAGCGCCACATCCTGCCGCTGTTCGTCATCATGTTTATCGTCAACTACATCGACCGTGTAAACATCGGCTTCGTGCGCGCCCATATGGAGCACGACCTGGGCATCGGTGCCGCGGCCTACGGCTTTGGCGCCGGCCTGTTCTTCATCGGCTACGCGCTGTTCGAAGTCCCGTCCAACATCCTCTTGCAAAAAATCGGCGCCCGTATCTGGCTGACCCGCATCATGCTCACCTGGGGCCTGGTGGCCGCGGGCATGGCCTTCATCCAGAACGAAACCCACTTCTACATCCTGCGTTTCCTCCTGGGCGTGGCCGAAGCCGGCTTCTTCCCTGGGGTGATCTACTACTTCACCCGCTGGCTGCCGGGTGTCGAACGCGGCAAAGCCATCGCCATCTTCCTCAGCGGTTCGGCGATTGCGTCGCTGATCTCCGGCCCGCTGTCGGGGCTGCTGCTGCAAATCAATGGCCTGGGCATGCACGGCTGGCAGTGGATGTACTTCATCGAAGGGATGTTTTCCGTCGGCCTGTGCGTCTTCGTCTGGTTCTGGCTGGACTCCAAGCCCCACGACGCCAAATGGTTGAGTCGCGAAGAACAAGATGTGCTGGTCAAGACCATCGACGATGAACAGCGCGCACGGGAAGCCGCCTCGCCGATCAAACTGTCCATCGGCCAGTTGCTCAAGGACCGCCAGATCATCCTGTTTTGCCTGATCTACTTCTTCATCCAATTGACGATCTATGCCGCCACGTTCTGGCTGCCGAGCATCATCAAGAAAATGGGCGAACTGAGCGACATCCAGGTCGGGCTGTTCAACTCGATCCCGTGGCTGTTGTCGATCGTCGGCATGTACGCCTTCGCCTCGCTGTCGGCCAAGTGGAAATTCCAGCAGGCCTGGGTCGCCACGGCCCTGTTGATCGCGGCAGCCGGGATGTTCATGTCCACCACCGGCGGGCCGATCTTCGCCTTCGTCGCCATCTGCTTCGCGGCCCTGGGCTTCAAGTCGGCGTCGTCGCTGTTCTGGCCAATTCCCCAGGCTTACCTGGACGCCCGGATCGCCGCCGGGGTGATTGCCCTGATCAACTCGGTGGGCAACCTCGGTGGGTTCGTCGCCCCAACCACGTTCGGCCTGCTGGAACAGAACACCGGCTCGATCCAGGGCGGCCTCTATGGCTTGGCGGCCACCTCGATCATTGCCGCGATCATCGTGTTTGCCGCACGCAACACGCCCAAGCCCAAAGCCGTGACAACCCCAGCCGACCCGGCCGCCAGCCACGTCTGATCATTCGATTGTTCAAGGATAAGTACAGATGAGCACCCCAGAAACCAGCAAAGCCCCGATCATCACCAGCATGCAGATCGTGCCCGTGGCCGGCCATGACGGCATGTTGCTGAACCTCAGCGGCGCCCACGGCCCGTTCTTCACCCGCAACATCGTCATCCTCAAAGACAACGCCGGCCACACCGGCGTGGGCGAAGTGCCCGGTGGCGAGCGCATTCGCCAGACCCTCGAAGACGCCCGTTCGCTGGTGGTCGGCAGCCCCATCGGCACATACCAGAAGATCCTCAACACCGTGCGCCACGCCTTTGCCGACCGCGATGCCGGCGGTCGTGGCCTGCAGACGTTCGACCTGCGCATCACCATCCACGCGGTGACCGGCCTGGAAGCGGCGTTGCTGGACCTGCTCGGCCAACACCTGGACGTACCGGTCGCCGCCCTGCTTGGCGAAGGCCAGCAACGCGATGAAGTGAAGATGCTCGGCTATCTGTTTTACGTCGGCGATCGCCAGCAGACCGACCTGCCCTACCGCAGCGAGCCGGACGCCGACAACGACTGGTTCCGCATCCGCCATGAGAAGGCCCTGGACGCCGACGCCGTGGTCCGCCTGGCCGAAGCGGCACACGCCCGCTATGGTTTCCAGGACTTCAAGCTCAAGGGCGGCGTGCTGCAAGGCGACGCGGAGATCGAAGCGGTTACGGCGCTGGCCGAACGCTTTCCCCAGGCACGCATTACCCTGGACCCGAACGGTGCCTGGTCACTCAAGGAAGCCATTCGTTTGTGCCGCGACCAGCACAAGGTGCTGGCCTACGCCGAAGACCCTTGCGGTGCCGAGAACGGCTACTCCGGCCGCGAAGTCATGGCCGAGTTCCGCCGCGCCACGGGCCTGAAGACCGCCACCAACATGATCGCCACCGACTGGCGCGAGATGGGCCACGCCATCACCTTGCAGTCCGTGGACATTCCCCTGGCCGATCCGCACTTCTGGACCATGCAGGGTTCGGTACGGGTGGCGCAGATGTGCAATGAATGGGGCCTGACCTGGGGCTCGCACTCCAACAACCACTTCGACATTTCCCTGGCGATGTTCACCCACGTGGCCGCTGCCGCACCGGGCGACATCACGGCCATCGACACCCATTGGATCTGGCAGGACGGCCAGCGGCTGACCAAGGCACCGTTGCAGATCCAGGGCGGCTGCGTGCAAGTGCCGAAAAAACCGGGGCTGGGGATTGAGCTGGACACCGACCAACTGGCCAAGGCCCATGAGTTGTACAAGGGCATGGGCCTTGGCGCGCGGGACGATGCGGTGGCGATGCAGTTCCTGATTCCAGGCTGGACGTTCAACAACAAGCGGCCGTGCCTGGTTCGCTGAAGCGAGCAATATCCCTTGTGGGAGCGAGCTTGCTCGCGATTGCGCAGTGTCAGCCTCTATCCAGGTGACTGATCCACCGCCATCGCGAGCAGGCTCGCTCCCACAGGGTTGCACGGCAAGACTCGCGACTAACCCTCCGGCCGCAGGATCAAAACCGCCAACGGCGGCAAGTTGAGTTCCAGCGACAGGGCCTGGCCATGGCTGGGCACCTCTTCGGTGGAGGCACCACCGCCATTGCCATAGTTGGAACCGGCGTAGGTGTCGGCATCGCTGTTGAGCAATTCGACCCAGCGCCCGCCGAACGGCACGCCGACCCGGTAGGCCTCGCGCGGCACCGGTGTGAAGTTGGCGACCACCAGCACCGGCCGGCCCTCCTTGCTCCAGCGCAGCCAGGCGTAGACGCTGTTGAGCGCATCGTCACCAATCAACCACTGGAACCCCTGGGGCGCGTCATCCTGATCGTGCAGCGCCGGCTCTTCGCGATACAGACGGTTCAGATCGCTGACCAGTTTCTGCACGCCACGGTGCTCAGGGTATTGCAGCAGGTACCAGTCCAACTGCTGGTCGTGGTTCCACTCGCGCCATTGGCCGAATTCACAGCCCATGAACAACAGCTTCTTGCCGGGATGCCCCCACATGAAGCTGAGGTAGGCCCTCAGGTTGGCGAATTTCTGCCAGCGGTCACCGGGCATCTTGTCGATCAGCGAGCGTTTGCCGTGAACCACTTCGTCATGGGAAATCGGCAGGACGAAGCGCTCGGACCAGGCATACACCAGGCCGAAGCTCAGTTCGTTGTGGTGATGGGCGCGGTACACCGGGTCTTGCTGGATGTAGTGCAGCGAATCGTGCATCCAGCCCATGTTCCACTTGTAGGCGAAACCCAGGCCGCCCTGCTGGGTGCTCTGGCTGACGCCCGGCCACGCCGTGGATTCTTCGGCGATGACCAGCGCACCGGGGGTTTCCAGCGCCACCACATCGTTGAGGTGCCGCAGGAAATCGATCGCTTCGAGGTTTTCCCGTCCGCCGTGGCGGTTGGGCACCCACTCGCCGGCCTTGCGCGAATAGTCGCGGTACAACATCGAGGCCACGGCATCCACCCGCAGGCCATCGACGTGGAAATGCTTGAGCCAGTGCAGCGCCGACGCCAGCATGAAACCGTGCACTTCGGTGCGGCCCAGGTTGTAGATCAGCGTGTCCCAATCCTGGTGGAAGCCTTCCAGCGGGTTGCCGTATTCGTACAGCGCAGTGCCGTCGAACTGGGCCAGGCCGTGGGTGTCGGTGGGAAAATGCGCCGGCACCCAGTCGAGGATGACGCCGATATTGGCCTGGTGGCAGGAGTTGACGAACGCCGCGAAATCGTCCGGCGAGCCGAAGCGTGCCGTCGGCGCGAATTGCGACAGCGGCTGATAGCCCCAGGAGCCGCCGAACGGGTGCTCCATGATCGGCATCAGCTCGATGTGGGTGAAGCCCAGGTCCTTGACATACGGGATCAGCCGCTCGGCCATTTCATGCCAGTTGTACTGCCGGGCCACCTCCCCCGCCTCGTCGATTTCGCACTGCCAGGAGCCGGCGTGCAATTCGTAGATCGACAGCGGCGCACCCGGGAGATGCCGCTCGCGACGGTGCTGCATCCACTCGTCGTCCTGCCACTCGATCTTCAGGGGTGAGGCGACTCTCGACGCCGTGTCTGGCGGCATCTGCGTGGCCAGGGCCACCGGGTCGGCCTTGAGCGGCAGGATGCCGTGGGCGCCGAGGATTTCATACTTGTAACCTTCGCCGGGGCCCAGCCTGGGAATGAATATCTCCCACACGCCGGACGGATAACGGATGCGCATCGGATGCCGACGCCCGTCCCAGACGTTGAAGTCCCCGACCACCGAAACGCGTCGGGCGTTCGGCGCCCAGACAGCGAACCGCACGCCGTCGATGCCATCGACTGTGGTCAGTTGCGCACCGAGGCAGGAACTGAGGTCGCGGTGATTGCCCTCGCCAAACAGGTAAAGGTCCATCTCTCCCAGCAACGGACCGAAGCTGTAGGGGTCTTCGGCAACTTGCTCACCGCCGGCCCAACGGGTGCGCAGCAAGTACGCCTGGGTACGGTCGAAATGGCCGACGAACAGTCCCGGGGTTGCGGTGGATTGCAGCTCCCCCAGCTCTTCGCCGCCATCGCGGGCCAGCACATGCACGCTCAGGGCTCCGGGCAGATACGCGCGAATGAATTGGCCGCCGGCGTCGTCGCCATGAGGCCCCAGGATGGAAAACGGGTCGTGGTGTTCGGCACGCACCAGCGCGTCGATGTCATGGGGCGCCGGCAGCAACGACTCTTTGGCCTGCCCCTGTGGTTCTTTGTTCGAGACACTCATGATTCTCTCCACTAAATCGGTCCGGCTACGTCGGAAAAGGGTTGCAGCCCACTCAATAACCCGACCAGACCGTGCAACGGCACGGGCAGCCAGGTGGGGCGATTCTCGGCTTCATAGGCCACTTCATAGGCCGCCTTCTCCAGGCCGAACAACGCCAGTGCGGCGTCTTCGCCTTCAGCATCCTTCCACTCATGGGCAAGACTAGCTGCCGCCAGCCGATATGCCTCGACAAATGCCTGGCGAGCCTCTTTCAAATAACGATCGGCGACCCTTTGCCGCGCCGCATCGGCATCGGCCGTGCTGTCGACGGTGTGCAAGTGAATCGCCATGGCCGCCGCGTAATCGAAGGAACGCAACACGCCACTGACGTCTTTATAGGGGCTGTGCTTGCCCCGTCGCTCATGCAATGGCCGCGCCGGCTCACCTTCGAAGTCGATCAGGTAGGCGTCGCCCTTGATCACCAGCACCTGCCCCAGGTGCAGGTCACCGTGGACGCGAATGCGCAAGCCTCCCTCAGCCTTGCCGGCCAGCGTCTGGACATGGGCCAGGACGGTTTTCTTGTGCTCCAGCAAACGTGCGACCATGGCCTGGTCCGCGGGGTTCAATTGGCCCTGGTTCTGTTTGAGCAGGCGCAAGGCGTTTTCCACTTGGGCGGCCACGTCCTTGCCGATGGCCTGGGCTTGCTTGGCGTTGGTAGCCTGCGGCGCGAAGTTCGGGTCGTCGGTGGCCTGGGCCAATACCTGGTGCATTTCCCCCAGGCGCTGGCCGAGCATGCCGGCGAAATCCTTCAGTTCGCCCAGGGCGTTGTAATGCTGCTCCTGTTCGGACACCGCGTCCGCCAGCTCATCGCGCAGGGCGCGTTCGAGGTTGTTCTGGGTCCATTCCCAGGCATCGCCCTGATTGCTCAAGTAGCCCTGGGCGATCATCAGCAGCGCATCTTCACCCTGGGCGTCGCGGCGAACCACCGAACCCAGCAGCGGTGAGATGTTGCTGAAACCGGCGGCGGTCAAGTAGGCGCTCATTTCCAGTTCCGGGTGCACACCCGAGGCGACCTTGCGAATCAGCTTGAGCACGAGGCTGCTGCCCACCACCACCGAACTGTTGGACTGTTCGGCGGACAGGTAGCGCACCTCCGGCTCTTCGCCCAGGTTCAGCGCAGCCAGGCCTTCGGTGGGTTCGAAGCGCAACTCACCTTCGGCGAACGGCAGCACCGTGGCGGCCTGCATGCTGTGCAGCACGGCGCGCACGAAGCTTTCCAGGCTGAATGCATCGGTGATCAAGCCCACCTGACGCACCCGACGTACCCGCGACAACGCCAGTTGCTGCGGCAATGCCGCACCGACCTGATCTTCGGCGAGCAGGCCGAACGGCAGTTGATAACGCAGGGTCTGGCCGCCACTGGTGACATCGATTTCGCTGAGCAGCACGGGGTGCTGCGGGTCACCAAAGCGCACGCCATAGACTATCTCGACCTTCTCGATCGCGCTGTCCTTGCCGGCGAACCAGCGCCGGTTCTGCAACCAGCTCGGCAGGATGGTTTGCTCCAGCGTGGTGCGCGATGGCGTTTCGAGCAATTCTTCCAGGCGTTTTTTCAGCACCAGGGTGGTGAAGTCCGGCAGGCTCTGGGCCGGTTCCACGTGCCAGCTCGGCATCTGGTTCTCGGTTGCCAGGGCAAACCAATAGAAGCCGTACGGCGCCAAGGTCAGCAGGAAGTTCAACTGGCCGATGGGTGGAAAGGCATTGCCGCCGAGCATCTCCACCGGGACCATGCCGGCGTAGGTCGACAGATCCAGTTCAGCAGCCTGGGCGCTGCGGGACACGTTGGCCACGCAGAGGATGATTTCGTGCTTGCCGTCGGGCCCGGTGTA
The DNA here is from genome assembly GCF_019956035.1 of Pseudomonas sp. A-RE-22. NCBI lineage: Bacteria > Pseudomonadati > Pseudomonadota > Gammaproteobacteria > Pseudomonadales > Pseudomonadaceae > Pseudomonas > Pseudomonas sp. A-RE-22. The sequence continues at coordinate 3,921 of NZ_JAHBCZ010000088.1, read as the reverse complement.
TTCGCGGGTATAGGCCAGGATCCGGCGATTGCTCGGCGAGAGCATCTTCAACGTGCCACGGCCAAAGGCCTTGGACTGCTTGCGCACCGCCAGCATGCGCCGGGTCCAGTTGAGCAGCGAGTGCGGGTCGCCGGCCTGAGTCTCGACGTTGACCGACTGGTAGCCGTACTGCGGGTCCATGATCGGCGGCAGCACCAGGCTGGCCGGGTCGGCACGGGAGAAACCGCCGTTGCGGTCGATGGACCACTGCATCGGCGTACGCACGCCATCGCGGTCGCCGAGGTAGATGTTGTCGCCCATGCCGATTTCATCGCCGTAGTACAGCGTTGGCGTGCCAGGCATCGACAGCAGCAGGCTGTTGAGCAACTCGACGCGACGACGGTCGCGCTCCACCAACGGCGCCAGGCGCCGACGAATGCCCAGGTTGATACGCGCCCGACGGTCGGCGGCGTAGTAGTTCCACAGGTAGTCACGCTCCTTGTCGGTGACCATCTCCAGGGTCAACTCATCATGGTTGCGCAGGAAAATCGCCCACTGGCAATTGGCGGGGATCTCCGGGGTCTGGCGCAGGATGTCGGTGATAGGGAAGCGATCTTCCTGGGCCAGCGCCATGTACATGCGCGGCATCAGCGGGAAGTGGAAGGCCATGTGGCATTCGTCACCGTTCATCCCCTGGGCGTCGACATCGCCGAAGTACAACTGGGTGTCCTCCGGCCACTGGTTGGCTTCGGCCAGCAACATGCGGTCGGGGTAGTTGGCGTCGATCTCGGCGCGGATCAGCTTCAGGACGTCATGGGTCTCGGGCAGGTTTTCGTTGTTGGTGCCGTCGCGCTCGATCAGGTACGGGATGGCGTCCAGGCGCAGGCCGTCGATGCCCATGTCCAGCCAGTAGCGCATCACCGACAACACGGCCTTGAGGACCTGCGGGTTATCGAAGTTGAGGTCGGGCTGGTGGGAGTAGAAGCGGTGCCAGAAGTACTGGCCCGCCACCGGGTCCCAGGTCCAGTTGGACTTCTCGGTGTCGAGGAAGATGATGCGCGTGCCGTCGTACTTGTGGTCGTCATCGGACCAGACGTAGAAGTCCCGCGCCTTCGAACCCGGCTTGGCCTTGCGCGCGCGCTGGAACCAGGGGTGCTGGTCCGAGGTGTGGTTGATGACCAGCTCGGTGATCACCCGCAGGTTGCGCTTGTGGGCTTCGGCAATGAACCGCCGCGCATCGGCCATGGTGCCGTAGTCGGGGCTGACGCCGCGGTATTCGGCAATGTCATAACCGTCGTCGCGCCTGGGTGAAGGATAGAACGGCAGCAGCCAGATGGTGTTGACGCCCAGATCGGCGATGTAGTCGAGCTTTTCGATCAAGCCGGGAAAGTCACCGATCCCGTCGTTATTGGAGTCGAAATAGGATTTTACGTGGACCTGATAGATCACCGCGTCCTTGTACCAGAGCGGGTCTTTGATAAAGGTGGCAGACCGGGGTTTCTTCGCCATTTGCAACTCCTGATGAATTCAATAAAGCCGCGGGATACAGGCTTGTGAGGTCTTTTTGTGTTGTGAGGCCTGCGCTTTGTGGGAGCAAAGCTTGCTCGCGATGCAGGCACCTCGATTCCTCAGGGAGACCGCGCCCTCTTCATCGCGGGCAAGCCTTGCTCCCACAGCATCACGCCACGCTGATCCGCCAAATCCCGAACGGCTGGTACGCCGGGTCAATCCGCATGAACTGGTACTTGCCGTACCAGGTCCAGCGATGTCCATTCATCAGATCCTCGCCCTGGGTCTGGGCGTCGTCGGGCAGGCCCATCTCCCACAGCGGCAACTCAAAACTGGCTTCCTGCGGGTTGTGCGGATCAAGGCTCACCGCCACCAGGATGAAATTGCTGCCGTCGGCGGCGCGCTTGCCGAAATAGAGAATGTTGTCGTTCCAGGCGTTGTAGATTTTCAGGCCCAAGTGGGTATGCAGCGCCGGGTTCTGCCGGCGGATGCGGTTGAGCTGGGCGATCTCGGCAATGATGTTGCCCGGCGCGGTGAAGTCCCGGGGGCGGATCTCGTATTTCTCCGAATCGAGGTATTCCTCCTTGCCCGGCACCGGTGCCGACTCACACAGCTCGAAGCCCGAATACATGCCCCACAGGCCTGAGCCCATGGTTGCCAGGGCCGCGCGGATCAAAAAACCGGCACGCCCCGACTCATGGAGAAAGGCCGGGTTGATGTCCGGCGTGTTGACGAAAAAATTCGGCCGGTAGCATTCACGCCACGGCGATTCATTGAGCTCACTGAAGTAGGTCGCCAGCTCAGCCTTGGTGTTGCGCCAGGTGAAATAGGTGTAGCTCTGGGAGTAACCGACCTTGCCCAGCCGCGCCATCATGGCCGGCGTAGTGAACGCTTCAGCCAGGAAGATCACTTCAGGATATTGCGCCCGCACATCGGCGATCAGCCATTGCCAGAACGGCAACGGTTTAGTGTGAGGGTTGTCGACGCGGAATATCTTCACGCCTTCCTTGACCCAGCCCACCACGATGTCCCGCAGCTCCGTCCACAGGCTGGGAATCGCATCGGCCGCGTAGAAATCAACGTTGACGATGTCCTGGTATTTCTTCGGCGGGTTTTCCGCATATTTGATCGTGCCGTCCGGACGCCAGCTGAACCAGCCCGGGTGCTGCTTGAGCCAGGGGTGATCCTGGGAACACTGGATCGCGAAGTCCAGGGCGATCTCCAGGCCGTGGTCAGCGGCCGCCGCCACCAGGCGCCGGAAGTCCTCGCGGCTACCCAATTGCGGGTGAATGGCCTCGTGCCCGCCCTCCTCGCTGCCAATGGCATACGGACTGCCCGGGTCGTCGGGACCGGCAGTGAGGGAATTGTTCGGGCCTTTGCGGAAACTGCGACCGATGGGGTGGATCGGCGGGAAGTACAGCACGTCGAAGCCCATGTCCTGGATCACCGCCAGGCGTGAATGCACGTCGTTGAAAGTGCCGTGGCGCTGGGGATCGTCGGTGATCGATCGGGGAAACAGCTCATACCAGCTGGCAAACTCGGACAGCTTGCGCTCCACATCCAGCGGATACTCGGGGCTGATGCTCAAGTACGGGCGATGATCGGCCCGGGACATCAGATCGGCACTGCGCGGCGCCAGGAACAGCGCCACCTGCTCGGTCGGCAACAAGCCGGAGAGCTCATGGTGCAAGGCCGCCAGTTGCTCGCTCAATTCACCCGTGCTGCGCTCGACGGCCATTTGCACTTGGCTGCGCCCTTCTTGCAGCTCCAGGCTGATCGGCACTCCTGCACCGAATTTCTTCTCCAGCTCGTAGCGAAAACTGGCGAACTGATCGATCCAGGCCTCGATACAAAACACATAGCGGCCTTGTTCCGGCACGTTGAACTGGCCGTGCCAGCCGTTGTTGCCCAGGTCACTCATGACCTCGCTGTTCCACACTTCATCCTGCAGCGCACGCCAGCGAATGCGCACGGCCAGCTTGTCATGACCATCGGCGAAGACTTTGCTGGTCACTGTCACGTCCTGTCCAGCCACGGCCTTGGCGGCGAATTGCCCGCCGTCGATCACCGGCATGGTGCTTTCAATAGCGATACGCGGCAACAGCAAGGCTTGGGACAGCGGCAAATGCGGGTTGTAGGCCAGTTCAGTCGGGTGTTCGGCAGTCATCGAGCATCGCTCCTTTTACGCCCCATGGACGCGCTTGTGGCGGTAAAGGCCCAACGGGTCCCTGAAAAAACTCACTTAAACTCCGAACCGGATCAGCGGCTAAAAGTTCAGAGGGATTTACCCCGATGCATCCCGGGGATCAAAGCCGGTGCAAGGTGGTCAACAACAATAAGCACGACTCAAGCCATGTGCGTCACGGAGACCCGTCCCGATGAACATTCCCATCCCGGCCGAAACACCCGATCCGAACATCGACGACCCCACCT
>NZ_JAHBCZ010000076.1:0-12709 GCF_019956035.1 Pseudomonas sp. A-RE-22 | reverse complement strand
GGGTTGGTGGATTGTCCGGGGAAGGGTGGGTGTAGGCCGGCGGTTGGGGAGCAGGATCCGGCGGCTAAGGTTGGGGTGGATGAGGGGGAGCCGCGGCTGCCGATGACGGCGGAGCAGCGGGCACAGGAGCATGAACTAGCGGAGGCAAAAGCTTATGAGGAGTTAAGGGAAATGGAAGGTTCTATTGATGGCGCTCACTTTCTGGAAAAACACGGTGCGCAGACCACCTTGCAATCGCAAATGGAACGGCTGCAATCTGGTAAAAACCCTACAACGGGTGAAATTGAACGTTATACCAAAGGTAAAAAAAAGGGAGAACCTAAAATTCCTACTGCGGCAACACACTTCATAAGTCATCGAGATCAACTTTATGCGATAAATAGAGCGCGGCTCGTTTTCAAAGAGAGTGGTCTGCAACAATCTCGTGAGCCTATTGAGTTTGGAAGAAAAGTCGGAGAAGGATATAAAAAGGAAGGGTTGGAATATGGCGAGCAAACAAAGGCTGTGGTGATACTGAATGATAAAGGCCTTCCGATAACCAGCTATACGGAATTTGAGTGATGACGAAGTCGTCTGATATGGTTGTGCTAAGAAGTCTCTTATTTGTATTTGATATAGAGAATACGATAGATGAGGCAAGGGAGGAGGTTATTGTCTCGAAGGATATCAACGCCGACTCCGAATTGGTGGAGTTGTTTGATTCCTTACTTAAATCCGATTTTTTAATATTTCAATCTCATGAGCGCGAATGGTTTATTGAAAGAATTTTCTTCTATCTGGAAGAGGGGGCGAATTTTGATGAGATATTTTCGAGGATAACCACATATTTCGATGATGATGTTAAGGATCAGCGTCACTTTATGAGAGTTTTGCTGAGCTGCCTCAAACGCTATCAGTCAGAGGTGGCCGAAAACTCATAACTTAATTAGAAAGAATATTTAATCGTTACCTGCTGCGTGGGAATGCATCCCGTAACGCTATCCGTCACATTCAGAAGCAGAACGCGGAGCGTCCCTGGCGACATTCCCACGCTGGAGCGTGGGAACGATCGATCAAAAGATCGCAGGCTTCGCCAGCTCCTACAAAGCCCCCTCGCCACGGGGCCGCGCCAGATGCTTCACACCGACAACCCCAACGCCACCACAGGCTCCCGCTCCGCCAAACCATCCACCAAATACACACTCCCCCCCAGAATCTCCTTGGCATGATGCTTGGCCTGCGAAGCCAGCTCAGCCAACTGACTGGCATCCATCTCTTCGCAGGCCTCGGCACGCAGATGCACCACCCCAATCGATAGCGACAACAACGCGAACTCCTGCCGAACGCCCTGTCGATTCAACGCCGTAAAACATCCCGCCTCCAGGTGTTCGGGGCGGTAGAAGCGGCGGCAGTGGGTCTGGAAGTCGCTGAGGAGCTGGTCCAGGCGTCTGCGCCACTCTTCCGGGCCGAGGACCAGCAGGAAGTCGTCGCCGCCGATGTGGCCGACGAAGTCGCGGCTGGGGTCGATGCGTTCGTTCAGGCATTGGGCCAGGCACAGCAGGACTTCGTCGCCGCGACCGTAGCCGTAGATGTCGTTGAAGGGTTTGAAACTGTCGATGTCCACGTAGCAGATCACCGATTCCTGCCGTTGTTGCAGCAAGCGCGTGAGACATTGCTGGATCGGGACGTTGCCCGGCAGCAGGGTCAGGGGGTTGGCGTAGCGGGCCTGTTGGATTTTCAGTTCGGTGATGAGCTTGAGCACATCGATCACCCGGCCCAGGCCCAGGTAGCCGCCGTTGAGGGTGATGATGAAGTCTTCTTCGATGCGTTGTCGGGCGCGGCTGGTGATCAGGCGGCTGACTTGTTGCAGTGACTGGTTCAACTCTACCGCGAGAAAGTCGTCGCTCATCAGGCGACTGATGGGTTTGCGGGCGAACAGGTCGGTGGCGAAAGGTTTGAGCAAGGCGTCCGAGAGCGAATGGCGGTGAACGATGCCGCAGGGCTGGCCTTGATCATCCAGCACTGCCAGGGAGTTGAGGTTGGCCTGGCGACGAAACGCTTCCAGCACGGTGGCTGTCGGTGTGTTGTGGGCCACTGCCGGTTGTTCGTTGAGCAGCGCACTGAGGTCGTTGACCTCATCGCTCAACGCCGCCACGCCGCTGTCCTGCTTGGGCATCAGCGCCCTGGCGTCGCGTGACGGTTGTTCCTGAGGCCGGGCCAGCAGATAGCCCTGGACCAGGTCGACGCCCATTTCGATCAGCACCGCCAGTTCTTCCGGCAGTTCGATGCCCTCGGCAATCACTTGGGCGCGGGAGGCCCGGGCGATTTTCAGGATCGAGCCCACGAACTCGCGCTTGAGGGCGTCCTGGTGGATGCCGTCGATGAAATGCCGGTCGATCTTCACATAATCGGGCCGCAGTTCAGACCACAGCCGCAGGCTCGAATAACCGGCGCCAAGGTCGTCCAGGGCAATCGAGAAACCCATCGCGCGATAATGATGCAGCGCGGTTTGCAGGAGCTGGAAGTCATCGATGGGGGTTTGTTCAGTCAGTTCTATCACGACCTGGCTGGGGGCAATGCCGAAGTCCTGCAGCAGCTGCAGTGTGCGCCCTGTCTGGTGTGCGGATTCCAGCAGCGACTCAGGCGAGACGTTGAGAAACAGCTTGCCCGGCAGCTTTTGCTCATTGAAGCGCTGGCAGGCGCTGCGGCGGCAGGCCAACTCCAGTTCGCTGAGGCGGCCGGCCTGGCGTGCCACGGAAAGCAGCGCGATGGGGGAGTGCAACGGGCTGTTGGAGGGGCCGCGGGTCAAGGCTTCATAACCCACGATGCGCCGTTCGGAAAGGCAGATGATCGGTTGGAACAGGCTGTGCAAACCGCTTTGAGCCAGGATCGAACTCAAGGCACTCAGCTGTTCTGTCGTGGTCATGGCAATCTCTGGCGATAAAAAAAGGACCAGGTGCGCGGCACCCAGTCCTGTATTTCACGACAGACTGATGTCAGTTTGATGACACTCCGACGAGCATCACCATTAAATGGCCATCATCTTAGTGCTTGGCGATCGCCGTGTTGAGTTTCAGGTAATCCAGCAGGATCCGCCCGGTCTCGCTCAGGTAGGCATCGTCTTCCGGCTTGGTTTTCTCTGGCTCGGTGATCAGGTCTTCGTCCTCTTTCTTCAGCTCTTTGAGCGGCTCTTCGCCCTTGGCCTTGCGACGCAGGTTTTCCATGGTCAGTTGCTTGGCCTCGATGTCGGAATGCTGCGCGCGACGATCGGCTTCGTTGAGGGTGACGGTTTTTTCCATCATCAACTTCTGCGCCAGGGCCAGCTTGTCGCGGATGAAGACAAACTCTGCATCCTGGGCCGTGCGGGTGTCATGCTCGGACTTGAGTTGGGCCAGGAACGGCTTGAACGGGTCCACGGCGGGTTTGATCGCAGGCCGGATGGTGTCCCACGGCATGGCTTCGGGCAGGGCGCTTTCACCGATTTCCTTGGTGTCGATGATCGACGGGTAATCGATGTCAGGCAGCACGCCCTGGTGCTGGGTGCTCTGGCCCGAAACCCGGTAGAACTTCGCCAGGGTCAGTTTCAGTTCGCCATGGTTGAGCGGCTGGATGGTCTGCACGGTGCCTTTGCCGAAGGTCTGGCCGCCGATGATCAGCGCACGGTGATAGTCCTGCATGGCGCCGGCGAAAATCTCCGAGGCCGACGCGGACAGGCGATTGACCAGCAAGGCCATTGGCCCCTTGTAGAACGCACCGGGGTTTTCGTCTTCCAGTACATCCACCCGGCCATCGGCGTTACGCACGAGCACGGTCGGGCCCTTGTCGATGAACAGGCTGGTCAGCTCGGTGGCTTCCTGCAGGGAGCCGCCGCCGTTGTTGCGCAAGTCGATGACCACGCCGTCGACTTTTTCCTTCTGCAGCTCGGTCAGCAGCTTCTTGACGTCACGCGTAGTGCTCTTGTAGTCCGGGTCCCCAGCGCGGAAGGCCTTGAAGTCCAGGTAGAAGGCCGGGATCTCAATGATGCCGAGCTTGTAGTCCTGGCCGTCCTGCTTGAGGTTGAGGATCGATTTCTTCGCTGCCTGTTCTTCCAGCTTCACCGCTTCACGGGTGATGGACACGATCTTGCTGGTCTGGTCGTTCGGCGCATTGCTGGCCGGGATGACTTCCAGGCGCACCACCGAGCCTTTCGGACCACGGATCAGCTTGACCACTTCGTCCAGGCGCCAGCCGACCACGTCGACCATTTCCTTGTTGCCTTGGGCCACGCCGATGATCTTGTCCGCCGGGCTGACCTGTTTGGTCTTGTCCGCAGGGCCCGCCGGGACGAGGCGCACGATTTTCACTTGGTCGTTGTCGCTCTGCAGCACCGCACCGATGCCTTCCAGGGACAGGCTCATGTTGATGTCGAAGTTTTCCGCGTTATCCGGCGACAGATAATTGGTGTGCGGGTCGTAGGACATGGCGAAGGTGTTGATGTACGCCTGGAAAATGTCCTCGGCGCGGGTCTGGTCCAGGCGGACCAATTGGTTCTTGTAGCGCTTGGTCAGGGTTTCCTGGATCTGCTTGGGATCCTTGCCAGCGATCTTCATGCGCAGCACTTCGTCCTTGACGCGCTTGCGCCACAGGTCGTCGAGTTCGGCTGTGCTTTTGAGCCAAGGGGCGTCCTTGCGGTCGACCAGCAAGGTTTCCTTGGTATTGAAATCGATTTTGTCGACGCCTTTGTTCAGCTCGGCAATGGCGTAGTCCAGACGCGCCTTCACGCGGTCCAGGTAGCGCTTGTAGATGGTGAACCCGGCGTTCAGGTCGCCGCTCTTGAGGAAGTCGTCGAACTGGGTTTTCCACTTGTCGAATTCAGCGATATCGCTGGCCAGGAAATAACTGCGCGACGGATCTAGCAGCTTCAGGTAGCTGTCGTAGATGATGACCGAGCGCGCATCATCGAGTGGCGGCTTGCTGTAGTGATGGCGCTTGAGCAACTCGACGACGTTAAGGCTGGCAATCACCTCGTCACGATCGGGCTGAAGCTTGTCCCAGCTGTTGGCTGCGAACGTATCGTTCGACAACGGTAACAGGCCGAGGCCAATGACTAGCGCGAGGGCGGTACTGGGGAACAGATGCTTCATGCTGATTCGACGCAGGGACAATTGATAACGCATATTAGGCCGTCTTTGAAGTCGCCGGTTCCATGTGGCCCGGGCGCATAATGCAAGAAAGCCCGGCGTTGAAGCAGCGGGCCCAGTCGAGACTCACTATGGAGGCACCGTGAAAGCATTGCAAGGCGTTGAAGGCCAAGTGGTATGGGCAGATGAGCCGAGCCCGGCGTGTGATGTCGGGCAAGTTCGTATTCGTGTGGCAGCCGCGGGCCTGAATCGGGCCGATTTGCTGCAAAAAGCCGGACTTTACCCGCCGCCACCCGGCGCCAGCCAGGTGTTGGGGCTGGAGTGCGCCGGAGTCATCAGCGAGGTCGGGCCGGGCTCGTCCTGGCAGGTGGGCGACCGGGTTTGCGCGTTGCTGGCCGGCGGCGGGATGGCCGAGGAGGTGGTGGTTGATGGCCGGCATGTATTGCCAGTGCCGGAGGGCTTGTCATTGGCTGAAGCGGCCGCGCTGCCGGAGGTCTACAGCACCGCGTGGCTGAATCTGTTCCAGCTGGCGGCGCTCAAGCCGGGTGAAAAAGTACTGTTGCACGCCGGGGCCAGTGGCGTCGGCTCGGCCGCGATCCAGCTGTGCAAGGCGTTCGGCAACCCATGTTGGGTCAGTGTCGGCTCGACCGAGCGGCTGGCCTATTGCGAGGCACTGGGCGCCCAGGGCGGCGTGGTACGCACCGATGGCCTGGAGAGTTTGAACGATCTCGGTCCGTTCGACGTGATCCTCGATCCGGTGGGCGGCAGCTACGCCAAACTCAACGTGAAACTTTTGTCAGTTGACGGCCGCTGGGTGTTGATCGGGCTGATGGGCGGGCGCTCGACCGAGCTCGATCTGGCGCAGGTGCTGGGCAAGCGCATCCAATTGCTTGGCTCGACCTTGCGCAGCCGTGACGAGCAGTTCAAGGCCGACCTGATCAGCGAACTGGGTCAACAGGTGTGGCCGCTGTTTGCCGACAAACGCCTGAGCCCGCAACTGGCCAAGACCTTCGCCATCAAGGACGCCGAAGCAGCGTTCGCGGAACTGGCGACCAACCAGGTGTCCGGGAAGCTGGTGTTGGTGATCGATGAGAGCCTGAGCTGATTTCGGAAACCGTGCGCAGACCTGTGGGAGCGAGCTTGCTCGCTCCCACAGACGTCATTATTTCCAGAAACACTGACGTGCCGGATAGCAAGACACCCTGTCAAGTCTGACAGTAGACGCCTTTCGGACCCCATTCTAGAGTGGGGTGCGAGAGTGTCGGCTGTCTCTCCGATCAGTCTTTTCCAGACTCAGGTAGGGTGCTGCCATGTCCGCTTACGCTGCCAGATACATGCTGTTTTTCACGCTCTCACTGATGGCCTGCGGGGCTGCCCGAGGGCAAGTGCCGTCAGACACATCGGAACAAGGCGCCTGGGGCAATTGGGGCGCCGCTGCATATTGCCCCCAGGGGCAATATGTCTGGGGGTTCCGACTCAAAAGCGAACCCTATCAGGGCAACGGCGACGACAGTGCTTTGAATGCGGTCCAGCTTATCTGCAAGAGCGGAGTCAACGGGGCGGCCACTTATATCCAAAGCCTTGAAGGAAAGTGGGGAAGCTGGGGCCGGGACCATGTGTGTCGCGAGACACCAGCCATCGCATTTGCCATTCAGGTGGAACGCTTTCAGGGCCGGGACAAGGAAAAGGGCTCGAAGGACGATACCGCCGCCGGCAATATCAAGATGAATTGTGGGTCGGAAATCCTCGTAGGCGACCCGCCAGTCGCATGGGGAGATTGGACCGGGTTCTACAGTTGCCTCGATGGCACCGGTTACAAAAAGATCAGGGGGTTCCGAACCAAGGTGGAGCCTGACCAGGGCAGCGGGGATGACACGGCCATGAATGCGATGCAGGTGTATTGCGGGCTCTAGCGCCAGGGTTTGTCGCTGACAGCTACCCCCATCCCTCTCGACAGTGGTTTGAACCTTTGACCGGCGCCTACGGGCAAGCTGACCTTCGGTCGGCAGCCCGTATCCGATACGCTCGCGCTGCTAGCGTTAACTAATGGGGGATGGGGTAACCGCAGCTTTCATTTCACCCGCCAGGTGAAGAGGTTGATCATGGCCATCGCCGAATGGCGCATGCAGGGCGTCGAGTTCGTTGCCTGCAACTGCAATTGGGGCTGCCCCTGCCAATTCGATGCGCCACCGACCCATGGTCACTGCCAGGCGGTGGCGTCGATGCGAGTGGAGCACGGGTATTTCAATCAGGTGGCGCTGGACGGCTTGTGCTGGGCCGCCACCTTCGCTTGGCCGGGTGCCATCCATGAGGGCAACGGCAGTTGCCAGGTGTTCATCGATGAGCGCGCCGACGAGGCGCAGCGCCAGTCCTTGTTGACCATCCTCTCTGGCTTGGAGAGCGACCCTGGGGCCAATGTGTTCCAGGTGTTCAGTAGCACCATGAGTGAAGCGTTCGAACCGCTGTTCGTGCCCATCACCCTCTCCATCGATGTCGATCAGCGCTTGGCGCACCTGGACATTCCAGGCGTGCTGCAGGCCAGCGGCGAGCCGATCCGCAGCCCGATCGACGGCTCCCCTCATCGAGTCCGCCTGTCCCTGCCCAACGGCTTCGAGTTCCTCGAGGCCGAAGTGGCCAGCGGCAGCTACCAGACGCATTCTGCCCTGAAACTACAATCCCAGGGCAGTCATAGCCACCTCGCCCACGTGCACTTCACCGGCCATGGCATAGAGCCGTAATGGCCGAACCTCAGGCGGTGACGCCGAGCAAGCGACTGACGGGCGAGCAGTGGCTGCTCCTGCTCTACCTGCTCGCGCTGACCGCCCTGGCCTGGCTGCTGCTGTTGCGCATGGCCCGCGACATGAGTGCGCCGGGCGGCATGGCTGATGCGGCAATGGGCGGCATGCTCATGCCCTGGAGCCTGGCCGATGCGCTGCTGATGTTTGCCATGTGGGTGGTGATGATGGTCGGCATGATGCTGCCCAGCACCTTGCCCATGCTTTTGATCTACCAGCAGATGCTGCGCAAGCGCATGCCGGCACCGCAGCGACACCTGGCCCTGCTGCTGTTCTGCAGCGCCTATGTCCTGGTCTGGGCCGGTTTCGCCCTGGGCGCCACGGCGCTGCAATGGGCGCTCGAGCAACTCGCCCTGCTCAGTCCGGGGATGCGCAGCACCAGTACCGCGCTGGGCGCCGGCCTGCTGCTGGTTGCAGGTATCTATCAGTGGCTGCCAAGCAAGGCGGTCTGCCTTGAGCATTGTCGCGGGCCGCTGCATTTTCTGCTCAGCTACTGGCGCCCCAACGTGCTCGGCGGCTGGCGCCTGGGCCTGGCCCATGGTGCTTACTGCCTGGGCTGCTGCTGGGCCCTGATGGGCCTGCTGTTTGTGGTCGGCGTGATGAACCTGCTCTGGGTGGCAGTGATCGGTGCCTTCATCTTGCTGGAGAAAAACCTGCCGCAGGGACTCTGGCTCAGTCGTCTCTGCGGTGTGTTGTTGCTCGGCTGGAGCCTGTGGCTGCTGCTGGGCTGAACCTGTGGGGGCGAGCTTGCTCGCGATGGCGGTGTGTCAGCTAAATCAATGCCGGCTGATCCACCGCCATCGCGAGCAAGCTCGCTCCCACAAGGAGGCTTATTTCCAGGTATGGATTGGCCACCCGGCCAGTTCAGCGTGGGCCTTCAATACCTGGTCCGGGTTCACGGCGTGGGGGAAATCCACCCGCTGCAACAGCGGCAGGTCATTGCGCGAGTCGGAATAGAAGCTCGCGCCTTCCAGGTTCTCTTCCTCGGCATCCAGCCAGTCCAGCAGCCGCGCGATCTTGCCTTCGCGGTAGGTCAGGGTGCCCACGGTCTGGCCGCTGTACACCCCATGGCTCACTTCAAGTTCGATCGCCAGGATTTCGTCGATGCCCAGGCGTTCGGCAATCGGCTTGACCAGATGCGTGCCCGAGGCCGAGATCACCAGGATCCGGTCGCCGGCCTTGCGGTGTTCGGCGATGGTCTTGGTGGCGTCGCTGAAGATGATCGGTTCGATGAAGTCTTCCACCCACGGTGCCACCAGGTGTTCGATTTCTTCCGGTGTGCGGCCGATCATCGGTTCCAGGCTGAAGTCCATGTACTCTTCCATGCTCAGCTTGCCGTGGCTGTAGGCGTCCATCAGCGCGTTGTTGCGCTGCATGAACGACTCGGGATCGACCCAGCCCAGGCGCCCCATCTGTTCGCTCCAGAGGGTGGCGCAGTCGCCGTGGATCAGGGTTTCGTCCAGATCAAAAATTGCCAGGGCCATCAGCGCGTTTTCCTCTTCAAGATCAGCTTCAAAATCGATAAAGCCATCAGGCTACCTCACACAACGCCGACGGATCGATGGAAAGTGACAGGCGTGCGCCATCGGGGTGCAGGTCGGCGGCCGAGCGATTGAGTACATCCACCACCAGTTCCACGCCACGGGCCTCGACCCGGTAGCGAATCACGTTGCCCAACAGGCTGTGGCTGCGGATCAGCGCATCGGCCTCGCCGTCGCGGCTCAGCTCGATGGCTTCCGGACGGATGGCGATACGGCCGCTCATCGGCCGTTGCAGCAGTTTGGTCGCGCTGTCGGCGTCCAGCAGGTTGTAGTTGCCGATGAAGCCGGCGGCAAAGACGTCGACTGGCGCTGTGTAAAGGGTTTCGGCATCGCCGCTTTGTACGATTTTTCCCTGGTTCATCAGGAAAATCCGGTCAGACATGGTCAGGGCTTCTTCCTGGTCGTGTGTGACGAAGATCGTGGTCAGGCCCAACTCACGCTGGATCTGTCGGATTTGTTCGCGCAAGTGCTTGCGAATCCGTGCATCCAGGGCCGACAGTGGCTCGTCCAGCAGCAACAGGCGCGGCCGGGTCACCAGGGAGCGGGCGAGGGCGACGCGCTGGCATTGGCCGCCGGACAGTTGATGGGGATAGCGGCCGGCAAAATCATGCAGCTCCACCAGGCGCAGGATCTCCAGCACACGCTTGTGGCTGTCCGATGCCTCGACTTTTTGCATGCGCAGGCCGAAGGCGACGTTCTGTTCCACGGTCATGTTGGGGAACAAGGCGTAGCTCTGGAAGACCATGCCGATGCCGCGTTTCTGCGGGCTCAACGGGACGATGTCTTGCCCGTCGAGGATGATCTGGCCGGCATCCACCGCGGTCAGGCCGGCAATGCAGCGCAACAGCGTGGACTTGCCACAACCGGAAGGGCCGAGGAGGGTGACGAATTCGCCCTTGCGGATCTCGCAATTGATGTCGCTGAACACCGGCGTGCCGGCGTAGCTTTTTTGCAGGTGTTGGACGCTGACGTAGCTCATTGGCTTTTGTCCTTGTTCAAGATGTTGGCCGCCCAGGTCAGGACCAGTACGAAGAAGAAGTAGGAAATCACCAGCGCACTGGTGAAGTGACCGCTGCTGTTGCGCATGTTGTTCAGGTACACCTGCAGGGTTTCATAGCGAGTGCCGACGAGGATGTTGGCAAACACGAATTCGCCGAACAGGAACGAGAAGGACAGCAGCAACGCCACCATCAAGCCCTTGCGCAGGTTCGGCAGCACCACCAGGAACGCGGCCTGGAAAGTGCTGGCGCCGAGCAGTTGGGCGGCGTCCATCAGGTCGCGCAGGTTGATGGCTTGCAGGTTGTTGGTGATCGCCCGGTACATGAACGGCAAGGCGACAGTGAAGTAACAGCCGATCAGGATCCACGGCGTGCCGACCATCGCCAGCGGCCCGGAGCCGTAGAGTTGCAACAGCCCAACCGACGACACCACCGGCGGCACCGCGAAGGGCAGCAGGATGAGGATGTTCATCAGCGCGTCGAGTCTGGGGAAGTGGTAATGCACCACGAACAGCAACGGCAGGATCAACACCACCGAGAGCACCAGCGCACCGACGCAGACCAGCAGCGATTGGCCGAAGGCGTGGAGAAAACGCGGGTCGCTCCACAACTGCACATACCATTTGAACGTGAAGCCGCTGGGCAGCACGGTGGCCGACCAACTGCTGGCGATGGAGTAGACGAGCGTGCCGGCCAGGGGCAGCAGCAGGATGGCGAACAGCAGGTACACCACCGCCCGATGATAGAGCCCGACGGAGCCCGGTTCAGCGCGAGACATGGTAGCTCCTCTTGAGCAGCAACTGATGGACGATGGTGACCACGGTCATCAGCGCCACCAGCACCACGGCCAGGGCACTGGCCAGGTTCGGGTCGAGGGAAATGTCGCCGGAGACCATGGCGGCGATGCGGATCGGCAACACGTTGAAGTTACCGGTGGTCAACGCGTAGACCGTGGCGTAGGCGCCGAGGGCGTTGGCCAGCAGGATCACGAAGGTGCCCAGCAGCGCCGGGGTCAGCACCGGCAAGCCGATGTGGCGCCAGAACTGCCAGCCATTGGCGCCCAGCAGCTCGGCGGATTCGCGCCAGTCTTCGCGCAGGGCATCGAAGGCCGGATAGAGCAGCAGCACGCCCAGGGGGATCTGGAAGTAGGTGTAGAGGATGATCAGCCCGGTTTTCGAGTACAGGTTGAAATCCTCGATGATCCCCGCCTGTTTGAGCATGATCGTGATGCTGCCGTTGAACCCGAGCAAAATGATGAAGGCGAAGGCCAGGGGCACGCCGGCGAAGTTGCTGGTCATGTTGGCGAAGGCGTTGACGAAGTTGCGCAGCCGCGAATCCACCCGGCGCAGGGAGTAGCTGCCCAGCACGGCGATGACGATGCCGAACACACTGGACCAGAAGCTGATCTCCAGGCTGTGCTGGATCGCTTGCAGGTAGAACTTGGAACTGAAGATCTTGCTGAAGTTGGCCAGGCCCCAGCCGAACTCTTCCGATTCCAGGCTGTTGAGCAGCACCCAAAGCAGCGGGGCGATCTGGAACACGATGAAGAAAATCGCGAAGGGCACCAGGCACAACGCTGCCAGCCATTTGCCGCGCGTCATGGCGTTCACTTGAGTAACTCCTGGCAATAGGGTTTGTCGTGATCGACGCCGAGCAGTTGGCAAATGGTGCCGCACAGTTCGGTCTGCCTGGGTGCCGCAGCGGGATCGAGACTGAAGCTGTCACCCAGGACGAACAGCGGCACTTCCCGTTCCTCGGCCAGCA
Organism: Pseudomonas sp. A-RE-22; assembly: GCF_019956035.1. Taxonomy (NCBI): domain Bacteria; kingdom Pseudomonadati; phylum Pseudomonadota; class Gammaproteobacteria; order Pseudomonadales; family Pseudomonadaceae; genus Pseudomonas; species Pseudomonas sp. A-RE-22. The sequence continues at coordinate 512 of NZ_JAHBCZ010000076.1, read as the reverse complement.
GACCGTTATGGGAGCGATCGTTGTTCATGCCGTGGTCGGACGTCACCAGCACCTGGTAACCGGCGTCGAGCCAGCCTTGCAGGTAGACCGCCAGGTTGATGTCGGCCGAGCGGGCGCTGTTGCGGTATTGCGGGGTGTCGAGGCCGTGCTTGTGGCCGGCGTCGTCGATGTTCATCGGGTGCACCAGCAGGAAGTTCGGCAGGTAGCGCTGACGCAGGTGTTCGGCGTCGGCGAACAGATGGGAATCGGGGTAGTGGTCATTCCAATAGAAATGCCCGTACTGGATCGGCAGGGCGGGGTTGTCGGTGTGACGATCGCGACCGGCCACGAAGGGCGAAACGTTGTAGAGCTCGCTGACCCAGTGATACGCCGCGGCCGCCGTACTCAAGCCGGCCTGGGTGGCGTAGTGGAAAATGCTGCGCTGGTTCGACAGGCGTGTGACGTTGTTGTGCACGATCCCGCTGTCAATGGGCACGACGCCGGTGAGGATGCATTCGTAGAGCGGGCGGGAC
>NZ_JAHBCZ010000075.1:0-13025 GCF_019956035.1 Pseudomonas sp. A-RE-22 | reverse complement strand
GGCCAGGAACGCCCTGAACATCCAGGGCAGCACGCTGCTGTTCATCGCCCTGTTCCTGTTCGGCCTGACGGTGTTCACCGACCTGTCATGGTTCAAGGTCATGGACGTCACCGGCAAGATCACCCTCGACCTGATCGAGCTGATCCAGGGCGCCATGAATCGCTGGTGGGCGGCGCGCACCGAGCGCAAGCAACTGGTGGCGCAACTGCGTGAAGTCGACGACCGTGTCCACGACGTGGTAGCCCCGACGACGCCGGACAAGCGCGAGCAGGCCAAGGTCAAGGAGCGCCTGATCGAGCGTGAGCAGGCGTTGAGCAAGCACATGTCCGATCGCGAGAAACAGGTGCCGCCGGTCATCACCATGGCCCCGGCCAAGCCGCCCGAGCAAAGCAAGCGCGTCCAGAAAGAGAAACAGGCGCCGCTGTTCGTCGACAGCGCGGTGGAAGGCACCTTGCCGCCGATCTCGATCCTGGACCCGGCCGAGAAGAAACAGCTCAACTACTCGCCCGAATCCCTGGCGGCCGTCGGCCATTTGCTGGAGATCAAGCTCAAGGAGTTCGGCGTCGAGGTCTCGGTGGACTCGATTCACCCGGGCCCGGTCATCACCCGCTACGAAATCCAGCCGGCCGCCGGCGTGAAGGTCAGCCGCATCTCCAACCTCGCGAAAGACCTGGCGCGTTCCCTGGCCGTGACCAGCGTGCGGGTGGTGGAAGTGATTCCCGGCAAGACCACCGTGGGCATCGAGATTCCCAACGAAGACCGGCAGATCGTGCGCTTCTCCGAAGTGCTGTCGACGCCTGAGTACGACAACCACAAGTCGCCGGTCACCCTGGCCCTGGGCCACGACATCGGCGGCAAGCCGGTCATCACTGACCTGGCGAAAATGCCCCACCTGCTGGTGGCCGGTACCACCGGTTCCGGTAAGTCGGTGGGCGTGAACGCGATGATCCTGTCGATTCTGTTCAAGTCAGGTCCCGAAGACGCCAAGCTGATCATGATCGACCCGAAAATGCTCGAGCTGTCGATCTACGAAGGCATCCCGCACCTGCTCTGCCCGGTGGTCACCGACATGAAGGACGCCGCCAACGCCTTGCGCTGGAGCGTCGCCGAGATGGAGCGCCGCTACAAGCTGATGGCGAAGATGGGCGTGCGCAACCTGTCGGGCTTCAATGCCAAGGTCAAGGAAGCCGAAGAGGCCGGTACGCCGTTGAGCGACCCGCTGTATCACCGCGAAAATATCCACGACGAAGCGCCGCTGCTGCACAAGCTGCCGACCATCGTGGTGGTGGTGGACGAATTCGCCGACATGATGATGATCGTCGGCAAGAAGGTCGAAGAGCTGATCGCCCGTATTGCCCAGAAGGCCCGTGCGGCCGGTATCCACCTGATCCTCGCCACACAGCGGCCGTCGGTGGACGTGATCACCGGCCTGATCAAGGCCAACATCCCGACCCGCATGGCGTTCCAGGTGTCGAGCAAGATCGACTCGCGGACCATCATCGACCAGGGCGGTGCCGAGCAGCTGCTTGGTCACGGTGACATGCTCTACATGCCGCCGGGCACCAGCCTGCCGATCCGTGTGCATGGCGCGTTCGTCTCCGACGACGAAGTGCACCGCGTGGTGGAGGCCTGGAAACTGCGTGGCGCTCCTGAATACAACGACGACATCCTCAACGGTGTCGAAGAAGCCGGCAGCGGTTTCGAGGGCAGCAGCGGCGGCGGTGACGACGATGCTGAAACCGATGCGCTCTATGACGAAGCGGTGCAATTCGTCCTGGAAAGCCGCCGGGCCTCGATTTCTGCCGTTCAGCGCAAGCTGAAGATTGGCTACAACCGCGCCGCCCGCATGATCGAAGCCATGGAAATGGCCGGGGTGGTGACGGCCATGAACACCAACGGCTCGCGCGAAGTACTGGCGCCGGGCCCGATGCGCGACTAACGACCCGGGCGGCCTGCTGACAGACCGCTCGACCCCCACGACTTCATGAGGACTCCCATGCGCCTGATTCGCATGTTGCTGTTGCCCGTACTGGCCTTGTCTACTTTGTCGGCCCACGCCGGCGAAAAGGACGTGGCTCGCCTGACCCAATTGCTGGGAGGCTCCCAGACCCTGACCGCGCGTTTCTCCCAGTTGACCCTCGATGGCAGTGGTACCCAGTTGCAGGAAACCGCTGGCGACATGGCCCTGCAGCGTCCAGGCCTGTTCTACTGGCACACCGATGCGCCAGCCGAGCAATTGATGGTCTCAGATGGCAAGAAAGTTTCCCTGTGGGACCCGGACCTGGAGCAGGTAACCATCAAGACCCTCGACCAGCGCCTGACCCAGACGCCGGCGCTGCTGCTCTCCGGTGACATTTCCGAGATCAGCCAGAGCTTCGAGATCACCTCCAAGGAGGCCGGTGGCGTGATTGACTTCACCCTCAAGCCCAAGACCAAGGATAGCCTGTTCGACAGTCTGCGCCTGTCGTTCCGTAACGGCCTGGTCAACGACATGCAACTGATCGACAGTGTCGGCCAGCGCACCAATATCCTGTTCACCGGGGTCAAGGCCAACGAGCCGATCGCCGCGTCCAAGTTCAAGTTCGATATCCCCAAGGGTGCGGACGTGATCCAGGAATAAACCAAGACCCGCTGTGGGAAATGGCCTGTAGGAATGGCCTGTAGGGATGGTCTGTGGGAATTGGTCTGTGGGAGCAAGGCTTGCCCGCGATACAGGCACCTCGGTGTATCTGGTAGACCGAGGCGATGCAGTCGCGGGCAAGCCTTGCTCCCACAGGTCTGCTCCCACAGGTCTGCTCCGGCAGAGATCATCGGCACCAGGATTCAGTGGAGGTTGCATAAGTAGTGATGGACCTGTTTCGAATCGCCCCGATTGCCCAGCCCTTGGCCGCCCGCCTGCGCGCGACCAACCTGGATGAGTACGTCGGCCAGGAGCATGTGCTCGCCCGCGGCAAGCCTCTGCGCGAGGCCTTGGAGCAGGGTGCCTTGCACTCGATGATCTTCTGGGGCCCGCCGGGCGTGGGCAAGACCACCCTGGCGCGGCTGCTGGCGGAAGTCTCGGACGCCCATTTCGAAACGGTGTCGGCGGTACTGGCCGGGGTCAAGGAAATCCGCCAGGCGGTGGAAGTGGCCAAGCAGCAGGCCGGGCAATACGGCAAGCGCACGATCCTGTTCGTCGACGAAGTCCACCGTTTCAACAAGTCCCAACAAGACGCGTTCCTGCCCTACGTCGAAGACGGTACGCTGATTTTCATCGGCGCGACCACCGAAAACCCCTCGTTCGAACTCAACAACGCCTTGCTGTCGCGGGCGCGGGTCTATGTGCTCAAGAGCCTCGACGAGGCGGCGATGCGCAAGTTGGTGCATCGCGCGCTGACCGAGGAGCGCGGCCTGGGCAAGCGGCATCTGAGCCTCAGCGATGAAGGCTTCCAGATCCTGTTTTCAGCCGCCGATGGCGATGGCCGGCGCTTGCTCAACCTGCTGGAAAACGCCTCGGACCTGGCAGAAGACGACAGCGAGATCGGCGTCGAGCTGCTGCAAAGCCTGCTGGGTGACACCCGTCGGCGCTTCGACAAGGGCGGCGAGGCGTTCTACGACCAGATTTCGGCGTTGCACAAATCCATCCGCGGTTCCAACCCCGACGCGGCCTTGTACTGGTTTGCGCGCATGATCGACGGCGGCTGCGATCCGCTGTACCTGGCGCGGCGGGTGGTGCGCATGGCCAGCGAAGACATCGGCAATGCCGACCCGCGGGCCCTGAGCCTGTGCCTGGCAGCCTGGGACGTGCAGGAGCGCCTCGGCAGCCCGGAAGGCGAGCTTGCCGTGGCCCAGGCGATCACCTACCTGGCCTGCGCGCCGAAAAGCAACGCCGTGTACATGGGTTTCAAGGCGGCGATGCGCAGCGCTACCGAGCACGGTTCCCTCGAGGTGCCGCTGCACCTGCGCAACGCGCCGACCAAGCTCATGAAGCAGCTGGGCTACGGCGAAGAATACCGTTACGCCCACGATGAGCCGGACGCCTATGCCGCCGGCGAAGACTATTTTCCCGATGAACTCGAACCCCAGCGCTTCTATCAGCCGGTGCCTCGTGGCCTGGAGCTGAAGATCGGCGAGAAGCTCAACCACTTGGCGCAACTGGACCGCTTGAGTCCACGGCAGCGGAGAAAACCTTGATCCCCTTGATTCTTGCAGTTTCCGCCGGTGGCGTTGCGGGTACGTTGGTGCGCTTCGCGACCGGCAACTGGATCAACGCAAATTGGCCGCGGCACTTCTATACCGCGACGCTGGCCGTTAATATCGTGGGCTGTCTGCTGATCGGTGTTCTATACGGTCTGTTTTTGATGCGCCCGGAAGTGCCTATCGAGGTGCGTGCGGGCCTGATCGTCGGCTTTCTTGGCGGCCTGACGACCTTTTCATCCTTTTCACTGGATACGGTGCGCTTGCTGGAAAGCGGGCAAGTGCCGCTGGCCCTGGGCTATGCGGCCATCAGCGTATTCGGCGGGCTGCTCGCCACCTGGGCTGGCCTGTCCTTGACCAAACTTTGATAACGAGAGACCGACATGCTCGATTCCAAACTGTTACGTAGCAACCTTCAGGACGTAGCGGACCGCCTGGCATCCCGTGGCTTTGCCCTGGACGTCGCGCGCATCGAAGCGCTGGAAGAACAGCGCAAGACCGTCCAGACCCGCACCGAAGCCCTGCAGGCTGAACGTAACGCGCGCTCCAAGTCCATCGGCCAGGCCAAGCAGCGCGGTGAAGACATCGCGCCGCTGATGGCTGATGTCGAGCGCATGGCGGGCGAATTGAGCGCCGGCAAGGTCGAGCTGGACGCGATCCAGACCGAGCTGGATTCGATCCTGTTGGGCATCCCGAACCTGCCTCACGAATCGGTGCCGGTCGGTGAAGACGAAGAGGGCAACGTCGAAGTGCGCCGTTGGGGCACGCCGAAAGCCTTCGATTTCCCGGTCCAGGACCACGTGGCCCTGGGCGAGAAATTCGGCTGGCTGGACTTCGAAACCGCCGCCAAGCTGTCGGGCGCTCGTTTTGCCTTGCTGCGCGGGCCGATTGCCCGCCTGCACCGGGCCCTGGCGCAGTTCATGATCAACCTGCACGTCACCGAGCATGGCTACGAAGAGGCCTACACGCCTTACCTGGTCCAGGCCCCGGCCCTGCAAGGTACTGGCCAGTTGCCGAAGTTCGAGGAAGATCTGTTCAAGATCAGCCGCGAAGGCGAGGCAGACCTGTACCTGATCCCGACCGCCGAAGTGTCGCTGACCAACATCGTGGCCGGCGAAATCGTCGACGCCAAGCAACTGCCGATCAAGTTCGTTGCCCACACGCCGTGCTTCCGCAGTGAAGCCGGGGCGTCGGGCCGTGACACCCGTGGCATGATCCGCCAGCACCAGTTCGACAAGGTCGAGATGGTGCAGATCGTCGAGCCTTCGAAGTCCATGGAAGCGCTGGAAAGCCTGACCGCCAACGCCGAGAAGGTCTTGCAGCTGCTGGAACTGCCGTATCGCACCCTGGCGCTGTGCACCGGCGACATGGGCTTCAGTGCGGTCAAGACCTATGACCTGGAAGTCTGGATCCCGAGCCAGGACAAGTACCGCGAGATTTCCTCGTGCTCCAACTGCGGCGACTTCCAGGCCCGCCGCATGCAGGCGCGTTTCCGCAACCCGGAAACCGGCAAGCCGGAACTGGTCCACACCCTCAATGGCTCCGGCCTGGCGGTGGGGCGTACCCTGGTGGCGGTGCTGGAAAACTACCAGCAGGCCGACGGTTCGATCCGTGTGCCTGAAGTGTTGAAGCCCTACATGGGCGGCATCGAGGTCATCGGCTAAATGGACTATTTGCCACTGTTCCACAACCTGCGCGGCAGCCGCGTGCTGGTGGTCGGCGGTGGGGAGATTGCCTTGCGCAAGTCCCGCCTGCTGGCCGATGCCGGCGCGTTGCTGCGGGTGGTCGCACCCGACATCGAACCGCAGTTGCGGGAACTGGTCAGTGGCAGCGGCGGCGAGTGCCTCCAGCGCGGTTACCTTGAAACGGACCTGGACGGTTGCGGGCTGATCATTGCCGCTACCGACGACGAACCGCTCAATGCCCAGGTCTCGGCTGACGCTCATAAGCGTTGTGTGCCGGTCAACGTGGTGGACGCGCCGGCGCTGTGCAGCGTGATCTTCCCGGCGATCGTCGACCGCTCACCGTTGGTGATCGCGGTGTCCAGCGGCGGCGACGCGCCGGTGCTGGCGCGGCTGATCCGGGCCAAGCTGGAAACCTGGATTCCGTCGACCTACGGGCAGTTGGCTGGGCTGGCGGCGCGTTTTCGCAGCCAGGTCAAAGGCTTGTTTCCCGATGTGCAGCAACGACGGGCGTTCTGGGAAGAAGTGTTCCAGGGTCCTATCGCCGACCGGCAACTGGCCGGGCAGGGCGCTGAAGCCGAGCGCCTGCTGCGGGAAAAAATCGATGGCCAGGCGCCGGACGCGCCGGGCGAAGTTTATCTGGTGGGCGCCGGGCCGGGCGATCCGGACCTGTTGACCTTCCGCGCCTTGCGCTTGATGCAACAGGCGGACGTGGTGCTGTACGACCGCCTGGTGGCGCCGGCGATCCTGGAGCTCTGCCGGCGCGACGCCGAGCGCATCTACGTCGGCAAGCGCCGTTCCGAACATGCCGTACCCCAGGACCAGATCAACCAGCAATTGGTGGACCTGGCTCGCCAAGGCAAGCGCGTGGTGCGGTTGAAGGGCGGTGATCCGTTCATCTTCGGGCGCGGCGGCGAGGAGATCGAAGAGCTGGCGGCCCATGGCATCCCGTTCCAGGTCGTCCCGGGCATCACCGCGGCCAGTGGTTGCGCGGCCTACGCCGGAATCCCGCTGACCCATCGCGACTACGCCCAATCGGTGCGTTTCATCACCGGCCATCTCAAGGACGGCACCAGCGACCTGCCATGGGCCGACCTGGTCTCTCCGGCCCAGACGCTGGTGTTCTACATGGGCTTGGTCGGCCTGCCGATGATCTGCAGCGAGCTGATCAAGCATGGCCGTGCGGCGGATACGCCAGCGGCGTTGATCCAGCAGGGCACGACGTCCAACCAGCGGGTATTTACCGGCACTTTGGCGGACTTGCCACGGCTGGTGGCCGAGCACGAAGTGCATGCGCCGACCCTGGTGATTGTTGGGGAAGTGGTGCAGTTGCGCGAGAAGCTGGCGTGGTTTGAAGGGGCTCAAGGCCAGGTCTGAAACCGTGTTGTCCCGATTGCGAGCAAGCTCGCTCCCACAGTGGACCGTGTTTGAATACAGTCCAATGTGGGAGCGAGCTTGCTCGCGATGAGGCCCTCAAATACAGCGAAAACCCAGGTTCAATCCCCAGCCCCACGCCAAATCCCTTTCCCACTCAACCTTCCCCGATCATGGGCGACCGTAAGGTCCTGCTTCGGCCCCTTGGGCACGATCCCATTGGGGTTGATGGTCTTGTGGCTGCCGTAGTAATGGCCTTGGATGTGGGTGAAATCCACGGTCTCGGCAATGCCTGGCCACTGGTACAACTCCCGCAGCCAGTTCGACAGGTTCGGATAATCGGCGATGCGCCGCAGGTTGCATTTGAAGTGGCCGAAGTACACCGCGTCGAAGCGGATGATCGTAGTGAATAGGCGAATATCCGCCTCGGTCAGGTATTCGCCAGCCAGGTAACGGCGGGTTGCCAGCAACGCTTCCAGCCAATCCAGTTCGGCAAATAGCCGGTCGAAGGCTTCTTCATACGCGGCTTGGGTCGTGGCGAATCCGGCACGGTACACACCGTTGTTCACCGCCGGGTAGATCCGCTCGTTCAAGGCGTCGATATCGCGGCGCAGGTGTTCGGGATACAGGTCCAGGTCGTTGCCAGTCAAGTCGTCGAAGGCACTGTTGAACATGCGGATGATTTCCGCCGATTCATTGTTGACGATGCGTTGTTGGCGTTTGTCCCACAGCACCGGCACGGTAACGCGGCCAGTGTAGTCCGGCGTGTCGGCGGTGTAGCGCTGATGCAGGAAGCTCAGGTTGTCGAGTTTGTCGCCAGTGGAGCCGTGGGTCTTGTCGAAGGTCCAGCCGTTTTCCAACATCAGGTAGCTGACCACCGACACATCGATCAAGTCTTCCAGGCCCTTGAGCTTGCGCAAGATCAGCGTGCGGTGCGCCCAGGGGCAGGCCAGGGACACGTACAAATGGTAGCGCCCGGCCTCGGCGGCAAAACCGCTGTCGCCCGAAGGGCCGGCGCTGCCGTCGGCAGTCACCCAGTGACGGCGTTGCGCCTGTTCGCGCTGGAAGGTGCCGTCCTTGCTTTCATACCACTGATCCTGCCAGCGGCCCTCGACTAACAAACCCATCTCGATCTCCTCGGCCAATAAACGTTGGAGGCGAGTCTATTCCGATAGGTTCGGAGTAAAAGCGCAAAGGTTGGGCGCTAATGATCGGTTAAATCGAACGATCCCGGGCATCCCAATACTGCCGGGCTTTGTCGAACGCTTCTTCGCGCGCCAGGCCCAGGCCACGCAAGGCCAGGGCCATGGTGGCGATCAGCGCCAGTTGTGGGTAGCTGTCCTCGACGTCGCCACGCCAGATCGCCTTCAAGTGCTCGGGATCGAGGTTTTCCGGTTTGACGTGGCGCTGCTCGGCCAATCGCGGCCATTCTTCGTCCCAACTGACGCCGCCGGTGGTGCCGTACAAGTGGCTGTCGGCGTCCGGGTTGATTTCGATCTCGCCGCCGTCGCCCTTGATGACGATGGCGGTATCACCGAGCAAGCCGCTGGCATCGCGGTGCACGGCCTGATAGCCCGGGTGGAAGATGCTTTGCAAGCCGCACCGGGCGGCCAGCGGGTTGAGGATGCGTGCCAGGGAGTGGATCGGCGAGCGCAGGCCCAGGGTGTTGCGCAGGTCAATCATCCGCTGCATCTGCGGCGCCCAGTCCACCAGCGGCATGAAGGCCAGACCGCCGTTGTCCAGCGCGCTGCCGACCTGCTGCCAATCCCGGCACAGTGGGATCTGCAACAAACCCAGCAATTGTTCGGTGTAGAGCCGGCCTGCCGTATGAGCGCCACCGCCGTGCATGAAGATCCGCACGCCGTTCTGCCCAAGGCACTTGGCCGCCAGCAGGTACCACGGCAAATGGCGCTTCTTGCCGGCGTAGGTCGGCCAGTCGAGGTCCACCGCCAACGCCGGGACCACCAGGCGTTCACGCAGGGCCTCGGTGAAACCGGCCATCTCCTCGGCACTTTCTTCCTTGTGTCGCAGCAACATCAGGAAGGCGCCTAGCTGGGTGTCCTCGACCTTTTCGTCGAGCACCAGGCCCATGGCTTCGCGGGCTTCTTCGCGGGTCAGGTTGCGGGCACCGCGCTTGCCTTTGCCAAGGATGCGCACGAACTGGGCGAACGGGTGTTCGGCCGGGGTCTCAAGGGTCAGCGATGGGAAGTCGGTCATAAGCAATTCGTCGGTTTGGGCAGGCCCGCCAGCTTGGCGGCGAGTTTGGCGGGAGTGCCTTTGAACAATCGGTTCAGGTGCAGGCTATTGCCTTTGTCCGCGCCCAGTTTCAGTGCCGTGTACTTGATCAGCGGTCGGGTCGCGGGGGAGAGCTGGAATTCGTTGTAGAAGCCGCGCAGCAGTTCGAGGATTTCCCAGTGTTCGGGGCTCAGCTCGATGTCTTCGGCGGTTGCCAGGGCCGTGGCGACCTCGGCCGACCAGTCGTCAAGGTCGGCCAGGTAGCCGTCCTTGTCCAGCGCGATGGCGCGGTCGCCCACGTTCAGCGTCTTCATAGCCAGGTGTTGACCTTGTCGTGCTCGATCGACAGCTCGACGAAACCTGAGTAGTTGATGGCTTCGGCCCAGTCTGGCGTGTCCAGGGCGCGGGCCTGGAGGTCTTCGGCGAGCACGAACAGGTTCACGCCAGCGGCCTGCAGCACCTCAAACGGTGGGCTGCCCGGTTGCAACGCGTACGTCGCGTCGCCGCACAGCAGCAGCGCATCCTGATTGCCCAGTACCCGCAGGCAACTGGCGAGGCGGTTATCGCCGAAGGGCGAATGAGACAACACATGCAAAGTCGACATCAGAGGGTGATCACCTGGTCGTAACGGTCAATGAGCGCGGCGATTTGCGGCGCGGTCAGAGCTTTCACGTCGCCCAGCGCCAAGGTATCGGTGGCGATACCTCGTTCGGCGGCGCTGTCGGCACAGAGGAACAGGTCCTCGACGCCGAACATCGGCAACGCCTGCAGGTTGGCGCTCAGGTCCTTTTGCTGGACCGCCTTGGCGTTTTGGCCGGCGGTGAGCTGGAACACCCCGTCATCGAGAAACAGCAGGCCGATCGGCAGGTCGAACGCACCGCCGGCCAGGACGATGTCCAGCGCTTCACGGGCACCGGGGCCGGACCATGGGGCCTGGCGGCTGATGAGCAATAAAGACTTGGCCATCACGCGCCTCCAAAGCAGATCAAACGGTCGGCGTCCTGGATCGCATCGTGCAACTGGCCCAGCCCGGACAAGGCCCAGGGCGCCTCGACACTGGCCGCCGAACGCTGGTAGCGCTGGGCCTCTTCCTCGTTCAACACCCCACGACGCAACGCCGCCGCGATGCAGACCACGCCGTCGAGCTGGTTGTCGCTGACAAAGGTTCGCCATTGCCGGGGCAGGTCCTGTTCGTCCTGGGGCGTGACGACACTGGCGCAGGCGTTATAGACGCCGTCCTGATAGAAAAACAGCCGCACGATCTCATGCCCGCCCGCCAGCGCAGCCTCGGCAAACAGCAGGGCACGGCGCGAGGAGGGCGCATGGGCGGCGGAAAACAGCGCGATGGCGAACTTCATGACAGACCCGATCAGCAAAACTGCGGCCATGATAAAGCTTTATGGGCGGTGGGGCGATTGCCAGGGAAGGGGGCGAGACCTGTTTGGTTCAGGGGCATTTAAAGAATGCTCCTGCTCGGCAGCTCCTACAGGCCACAGGGAAAGTGCTCAGTCCTGGAGTTTGAGGCCATGCAACTCGCAATACTCCGCCCATTCCATCCCCGCCATCTCCGCCACTTCCTTGTGCACTTCCAGGCGCTGGGCCTGGTAGTCCTGGGGTGAGGCGGCGGTCAGTTGCAGGGTCAGTTCCCAGGCAAACAGGCCCAGGCGCTCGGCCTCGGCTTCGAAGGCTTCATGCAACCGCTCGGCGCGGTACTGCGCGGCGGTCTCGCCCTTGGCCTGGGCCAGCAGCGGGTTGAGGTGGTCCAGCTCGACGCGCAGCTCGGGGCGCTCGTCGAGGAATTTTTCCAGGGCTCGTTCGTGTTGCTGTTCGGTTGCCGCCATGGTCACTCCTTGGGGGATGCAGACTGCTTCTTGCTGGCCTTGGCCGCAGCCGCCAGGCATTCGAGGGCGAACTGTTCGGTGTAGGTCATCTGGATCGGCGTGGTTTCACCCTTGACGGTGCGTTCGCCGTCGAGGATGTAGCGAATCCGCTTGTCGGTGACGCCGAGGCGCTTGGCGATCCAGGACGGTGTCTGGCCGATCTGGCTGATCAGTTTGTCGGCGTATTCGGCGGTGGGTTTGTAGAATTCGGCGTTGGGGGTCATGGGGTGTTCCGCGTGGCTGGTGGCAATGGCGCGACAGGGTGCGCGAATCGCAGGCCGATGTCCCGTGTAAATTTCAGTAAAGCAGCACGAAGGCCCGGGCCGCAGTGCTACAGTCCGTTTTTTTCTTGATGAGTGAACGCAATGCGAATGTTGACCGTGGCCCTGGCCGCAACCTTGCTGGCCGGCTGCGCGGGTTCGGCGATGAACGAGGCCCGGACCCAGGCCCCTTACAAGACCCTGACCTCGGACAAACCCGAACAGGTCGTGGCCCAGTGCGTGCAGTTCTCCTGGCAGGACGAAGCGGTGTTTGGTGTCGATGCCGGCGCCTACCTGCAACCGGGCAAGAAGGGCGGCTCGACGGTCTACACCCGCTCTGCCGAATCGTTTGTCGATCTGCATGCCGGTGCGACAGGCACCGAGTTGAGTTATTACGCCAAGCATGACGACTTCGTGGCCAAGCGCCGGTTGGCGGCGTTGGCGACGTGTCTTTAAGCAGATAGGCCGATCGCGAGCAGGCTCGCTCCCACAGAGGATTGGCGGTGAATCCGGCCCCCTTGTGGGAGCGAGCTTGCTCGCGATGGCGGTGGGTCAGACGACAGTGTTGACTGCTAGATGGTTATCGCGAGCAAGCTCGCTCCCACAGGGTTTGCGTTTCAATCTGTAGGCGTCAGGCGCTTCTGGAAGAAGAAGTGCTGGTGGCCTGGCGGGTAGTCGTCGATCTGGCCGATTTCCGTGAAGCCGTGTTTGCGGTAGAACTCCGGCGCCTGGAAGTCGAAGGTGTCCAACCAGATGCCCACGCAGTTTTTCTCCCGGGCCAGTTCTTCGGCCATCTGCATCAGGGTCGAGCCCGTGCCCTGGCCCCGGGCCTGTTCCGGCACCACCAGCAGCTCGATATACAGCCAGCCGAAAAACACTCGGCCGTAGAGCCCCCCAACGATTTCGTCCTGTTCGTCCCGCACCAGCCAAGCCACCAGTTCAGGCACCGTCCCGCCGGTCTTGGCCGTGTTATAGGCGCGTAGCGGGGCGAGGATGGCTTGGCGTTCTTCGTCGGTGGGCGTGTCCGTGCGTTCGATTCGTAGCGTCATCGGCGATGTCCTTATGCAGTCAAGATGAACCGCAGGAGCCTATCTCAAAGGCTACCGTGGCGTCACCCGGTGGACGGGAGAACAGGCGCATTACGCAAACCAGGCCATACTAGCTAGTTGCTTGATGCGATCCCCGACTTTTTAAAACAAGAAGAGGCCGACTCATGAAGTTCGAATCCTTTGCCCGGACCCTCATTGCCACCACCCTGACCCTCAGCTGTTTGTATGCCCAGGCCGCCTCCCAGGCGCCAGTGGCCGCCGAGAACGGCATGGTGGTCACCGCCCAGCACCTGGCGACCCACGTGGGTGTCGATGTGCTCAAGAGCGGCGGCAATGCCGTGGATGCGGCGGTGGCGGTGGGGTATGCCC
>NZ_JAHBCZ010000074.1:0-14838 GCF_019956035.1 Pseudomonas sp. A-RE-22 | reverse complement strand
TGAATTCCTTATTGGCGCTTTGGGTAGAAAGGGCGGGACGAGAAGTCTCCCACGGTCCGTACTGGCTAGAGTCGGAATCGAGCTTTTAGTCCCGCCCACCCCTTCAAGTCTAAACATACAAGCGAGCTTGCTCGCGATAGCGATGGCTCAGACTGCAATCAAACAGTCAGGTGCTTTCCGGCACATCGATCTGAAGCGGCACCACCCGCTTCGGTGCCGGTCCGGGCGGCGTAGCAGTCGCCGCTTCCACCAGGGCTTCGACTGCCTGTTCGGCCATGGTCACGACGGGATGAGAAAGTACCGCCTGGACCAGCCCCGTCTTCAACGCTTCGCGTGTCAACGGCGTCAGGTCGTGGCACACCACTACGGGTAAGCGAATCTGCTGTTCCTGGAGGCTGCGCAAGGCCCGTAACACGCCGGCGATGCCACCACCGGCCACATAAAGCCCCACCAGGTCAGGCTCTGCGGTGAGTAAGTCCAGCGTGTTGCCGTACGCGAACTCATCGTCCTCCAGCGTCAGGCGCGACGCGAGCAGCTCCCATTCGCTGGAGTGCTCGGCCAGATAACTGCGAAAGCTCAGCTCACACAATTCCTGGCACTGGAAACGCTGGCTGCTGAGCATGACGGCTGCCGCCCCGGGTCGACTCGCCAGACGGCTGATGAACCAGCCCGCCGTGCGGCCCGTAAGTCGATTGTCCAACCCGACATACCCCGTGCCGCTGGCGGTGGACAGCTCCGACAGCAGCGCCACCACCGAAACACCTGTCTCGCGCAATTGCGCAACCGCCTCCCGGACCCGGGGATGATCCACCGCCACCACGCCCAGCCCGTCCACTTGATCGCGCAGGGCCAGGATGCGTTGCGCCACGATGACCGGGTCGAGGTCGTCCAAATAGCCGATGACCACGCGGATCCGTGCTCGCGTGCAGGTCGCGGCAGCGTTCGACAACGCGTGGGCAAGCCCTTGGTAAAAAGGCACACCACTTTTCTGCAACAGGAAGCCAAGCCGCAAGGTCGGGCGGTCGTTGAGCACCCGCTGTTCGATAACGCCCTTGGCATGGAACCCCAACCGCGCGGCCGCCGCGGCAATGCGTTGGGCCGTGTCGGCGCGCACGTCGGCGCGCAGGTTCAGCACCCGGTCGACGGTCGACAGGCTGACCCCGGCTTCCCGGGCGACATCAGCCATGGTGGGGCGAAGCATTCGGCGTGGCTTTTCTGACATGTTTTGACACCTCCGCCAGGCATCATGAGGGGTTTTGACAGATTAAGCCAACCCCCCATGGCCCCCTCCCCGGCAACGCAATAGCATCAGGTCCAGCCCATAACAATAAACACAGCCGGAGTGCTTCCATGGCCATTCACATCTGTACAGCGCCCTGCTGTTGGGGCGTCGACGACGTCAAGAACCCGTTCCTGCCACCGTGGCGCCGGGTACTTGGCGAAGCGGCCGAGGCCGGTTATCGCGGCATTGAACTGGGGCCCTATGGTTACTTGCCCCTGGACGCCGAAGGCGTAGGCCCGGCCTTGTCCGAACATGGCCTGCACGTGGTTGCCGGGACGATTTTCGACGACTTGGTCAACCCCGCCAACCTGCCTGAACTGCTGCGCCAGGCCCACGACATCTGCACGCTGCTCAAGCAGTTGCCCCCCATGGAAAAACAGCTCGGCCAACGCTTCGCCGGGCCCTACCTGGTGATCATCGACTGGGGCCACGAGGCACGCGACTACGCAGCCGGTCACTCGGACCGCGCCCCGCGCCTGGACGATGCACGCTGGAACACAATGATGGCGCACATCCGCGCCATCGCCGACATCGCCTGGCATCAATACGGCATCCGCGCCGTCATCCATCCCCACGCCGGTGGCTACATCGAGTTCGCCGACGAGTTGGCGCGCCTGGTGGACGACATTCCCGATGAGGTCGCCGGGCTGTGCCTGGACACCGGGCATCTCTATTACGCGGGCATGGACCCGGTCGCGTCGCTGCGCACCTACGCCCATCGCCTGGACTACCTGCACTTCAAGGACATCGACCCGGTGGTGTTCGACCAGGTGCTGAACGAACACATTCGCTTCTTCGCCGCCTGCGCCCGGGGCGTGATGTGCCCCATCGGGCGCGGCGTCATCGATTACCCGGCGCTGCACAGCCTGGTGCATGAACTGGGTTATGTGGGCTGCATCACCGTCGAACAGGAGCGTGACCCGCGCAACGCCGGGAGTAGCCTCGACGACGTGGCCGCCAGCCGCGCCTACCTGGCCCGCATCGGTTTCTGATCACACAAGGACAACGTCATGATCAACGGCAGCAAAACAATCACGCGGCCCATCCGTTGGGCCATGGTCGGTGGCGGCGAGCACAGCCAGATCGGCTACATCCACCGCTCGGCCGCCCTGCGCGACCGGAATTTCGAGTTGGTCGCCGCGGCGCTGGATATCGACCCTGCACGCGGCCAAGCCTTTGGTGAGCAACTGGGTATCGAGCCCCAGCGCTGCTATTCGGACTACCTCAGCCTGTTCGAGCTGGAAGCACAACGTCCCGATGGGATTGAAGCGGTGTCGATCGCCACGCCCAATGGCACCCACTACGCCATCACCCGGGCCGCCCTGGAAGCCGGGCTGCATGTGGTCTGCGAGAAACCGCTGTGCTTTACCCTCGAGCAGGCCGAGGCGCTGCGCACCCTGGCGCAAGCCAAGGGACGCATCGTTGGCTTGACCTACGGCTATGCCGGGCACCAGTTGATCGAACAGGCCCGCGCGATGATCGCGGCGCAGGCACTGGGCGAGATCCGCATGGTGCACATGCAGTTTGCCCATGGTTTTCACAGCGCACCGGTGGAGGCGCAGAACCAGGCCACCCAGTGGCGCGTCGACCCGCGCCAGGCCGGGCCCAGCTACGTGCTGGGGGATGTCGGCACGCACCCGTTGTATTTGTCCAAGGTGATGCTGCCCGATCTCAAGATCAAACGCTTGATGTGCAGCCGACAAAGCTTCGTCGCGAGCCGCGCCCCGTTGGAAGACAACGCCTACACCTTGATGGAATACGAAGGCGGCGCCATGGGCATGGTCTGGTCCAGCGCCGTGAATGCCGGTTCCATGCACGGGCAGAAAATCCGCGTGATCGGCTCCCGGGCCAGCCTTGAATGGTGGGACGAGCGGCCCAACCAGTTGAGCTTCGAGATCCAGGGCCAGCCGGCGCAGACCCTGGAACGCGGCATGGGCTACCTGCACGCCGACGCGCTGCAGGACGACCGCATCGGTGGCGGCCACCCCGAAGGGCTGTTCGAAGCCTGGTCCAATCTCTATCGCCGCTTCGCCCTGGCCATGGATGCGGCGAACCGTGGCGACAGCGAGGCACTGGCGGCCCTGCGCTACCCCGACATCGTTGCCGGCGTGGAAGGCGTGCGCTGGGTCGAACGCTGTGTGGAATCAGCCAACCTGGATTCAACCTGGGTCGCCTATTGACCCCTCGCCACGGTAATGAGCATTACTTAACGGAGAACAACAATGAAAATCGCCCTCGACCCCTACATGCACCGCCACTTGAGTCTGCCGGACTTGTGCCGCAAGACCGCCGAGCTCGGTTTCGAATACCTCGAACTGTCGCCACGGGAAGATTTCCTGCCCTGGTGGGTACGCCCCCGCGCCCACAAGGAACGCATCGCCGAATTCAAGAAAGCCCTGCGCGACCACGATCTGCAACTGGCCTCGCTACTGCCGATGTATCGCTGGGCCAGCCCCCACGAAGACGAACGCCGGGCGGCGGTGAACTATTGGAAGGAAGCCATCCAGATCGCCGTGGAAATGGGTTGCACCACCATGAACTCGGAGTTTGGCCGTGGGCCGTCGCCTGATCGCGGGCATAAAGTCAGTTGCTGCGGTGGCGTGCACAGCCACGAGTCAAGCGAAGCGGCCTGGTGGCGTTCGATGGAAGAACTGGTGCCGATCCTGGAAGCGGAAGGCGTCACGCTGAACGTCGAGCCTCACCCGGAGGACTGGTGCGAGACCCTGCACCCGGCCCTCGACATGCTCAAGACCCTCGGCTCGGACAACGTCAAGTTCCTCTATTGCACGCCGCACACCTTCTATTTCGGCGATGACATGAAAGCCATGATCGCCGAGGCCGGGTCGATGATCGCCCATGTCCACATCGCCGACACCTACAACCACAAAGCCTCGTCCGGCCTGCGCTACATCGTCAACCCGCCCGGCGCCAAGGTCACCGTCCACCAGCACATGGACATGCACCAGGGCGAGATCGACTGGGACCTGTTCTTCAGTGAACTGGCCAAGACCGGCTTCGACGGCATCGTCACCGCTTGCGTGTTCGGCTGGGAAGAACGGGCGGATGAGTCCGGGCGCTTCATGCGCAAGGAAATCCAGTCCTACGTCGACAAATACTTCAAGTAAGCGTGTTCATTATTCCAACAACCGGACCAGCTGCGGCTCGATCGCACTAGCGCTCACCTCGACCAACGCCAGCGTCACCGGCAGCGTGAACCGCCGCCGGCCGGCGCTGCCTGGGTTCAGGTACAGCCGGTCGCCACGCCATTCGATGCCCGGTTTGTGGGAATGGCCGCTGATCACCCACTTCACGCCCGGGTCCAGCGAGTCCTGTACATCGGCGATGTCGTGAACCAGCAACACCTGCCATCCACACAGGTCGAATTGCAGGCGGTCAGCAAGCGGCCCAGCCCAATCGGCCCCCAGGTCGTTATTGCCGCGCACCACGTGCAATGGCGCAATCGACGCCAATTGATCCAGAATCTCGGGGCCACCTATGTCACCGGCATGGATGATCCGCTCACACCCTTGCAATGCTGTCAGCGCTTGCGGGCGGAGCAGACCGTGGGTGTCGGAAATGACGCCAACTTTCATGAAATCTTTC
Organism: Pseudomonas sp. A-RE-22; assembly: GCF_019956035.1. Classification (NCBI taxonomy): domain Bacteria; kingdom Pseudomonadati; phylum Pseudomonadota; class Gammaproteobacteria; order Pseudomonadales; family Pseudomonadaceae; genus Pseudomonas; species Pseudomonas sp. A-RE-22. The sequence goes on along the minus strand of NZ_JAHBCZ010000074.1, from coordinate 9,953 downwards.
TCCCCAATCGTGTATCGCCGGTTGTACCTGCTTCGTCGTAGCGAGCTAACGTGCTGAAATCGAATAAGATAGGCTGCGCATCAATAATGCGCAGACCCGTCGTAAAAGGAAATGTTGATGCTCGGACGCAAACGGCCAGAGCCAAAGATTGAAAACACTGATGAGGACTTTTCTCCCCAGAGCGCACGGGCTGGAGCGGCATTGCGCCTGACCGTGAGTTTCATGCTGGTGGTCATCATCGCGTTTCTGGCCGTCGAAGGCTGGCGCACCTGGCGGGATTATCGCGCGGCCTTTTCGTCCGCCCAGGATTCGGTGACGAACCTGGCACGGGCGACGGCCCAGCACGCCGAAGACACCATCCGACAAGTGGATGTGGTCACCGCCGCACTCAGTGAACGGGTGGAAGGCGATGGCCTGCAGAACATGGACGTTGCGCGCATCCATAAGCTATTGGTGCAACAGGCCGCCATCATGCCGCAACTGCATGGGCTGTTTATCTATGGCCCGGACGGCCAATGGCTGGTAACGGACAAGGAAGTCATTCCGGAAACGGCGAACAACGCCGACCGCGACTACTTCCAATATCACCGTACCCACGAGGACCGGGGCGTGCGCATCGGCGAAGTGATCAAGAGCCGGTCCACCAACGACCTGATCATTCCGGTGTCCCGTCGCTTGAACAATCCCGACGGCTCGTTCGCCGGTGTGCTGCTCGGAACGGTCAAGGTCAGCTATTTCGTCGACTACTACGGCGACTTCAAGATCGACGACAAGGGTGCGCTGGTCCTGGCGACACGCAGCGGAACCATCCTGGTACGGCGCCCCTTCGTCGAATCAGTGATCGGCAAGAGCCTGGTCAACAGCGTGATCTTCAGGAACTACCTGCCCACGTCGAACCAGGGCATCGCGGAGGCCAGGGCCGTGGTCGACGATACCGAGCGCCTGTATGGCTTTCGGGCCTTGACCACCTACCCGTTGGTGGTGGAGGCCGGGTTGTCGCGCGAGTCCATCATCGCTCCGTGGCGGCGCGACCTGTTCAAGACCAGCATCGTGCTGATTTTCCTGATCATGATCCTCGTCGGCTTCGGGCTCATCGTGCTGAGCCAGTTGCGCCACCGGATGACCATGGAAAAGCAGATCCGCAGCGCCCACCAGACCATGCGCGACATGGCGCTGACCGACAGCCTGACCGGGCTGGGCAACCGCAGGCGGCTGGACATCGCGTTGGCCGACGAGATTCGCCTGGCCAAGCGCCAGGGTTCTTCCCTGGCGTTGATCATGCTCGACGTCGACTACTTCAAGCGTTTCAACGACAGATACGGCCATGCTGCCGGCGACGACTGCCTGCGCGCGATTGCCACCGCGGTCAGGCAGACCATCAAAAGGCCGGGCGACCTGGCGGTCCGGTATGGCGGTGAAGAGTTCACCGTGTTACTGCCCAACACCGACAGCACGGGTGCCGCCAAGGTCGCGCAGCAAATCCTCGAAGCTGTCAGGGCCATGAACATTGAACATGGCGATCATCCCTTGGGCATCGTGACCATCAGCGCGGGCATCACCACCAGCCAGCCGAGCGGCGAGGACGTAACCCCGGCCATGCTGATCAAGGCGGCGGACGCCTTCCTGTACCTGGCCAAGAACACCGGGCGCAACCGTTGGTGCAGCGCCGACTCGACGCCTGGGTGAACCCCGCGGGACCGCCGCGCATCGGTCAAGATCGAGCAAACCCAAGTCCACAGGTGCCTGCAAGGCGCCTGGCGGCTACAATGCTCGCTTCGACCGTGACCAGCCTGACTAAAAACAAATGTCCTTGCCCAAACATCATCTGGAATTGCTCAGCCCCGCCCGCGACGTGACCATCGCCCGCGAGGCCATCCTGCATGGCGCCGACGCCGTGTACATCGGTGGCCCGAGTTTCGGCGCGCGTCACAACGCTTGCAACGAAGTGGGCGATATTGCCCGGCTGGTGGAGTTCGCCCATCGCTACCACGCCCGTGTGTTCACGACCATCAACACCATCTTGCATGACAACGAGCTGGAACCGGCCCGCCAACTGATCCACCAGTTGTACGATGCCGGCGTCGATGCGCTGATCGTCCAGGACCTTGGGGTGATGGAGCTGGATATTCCGCCCATCGAGCTGCATGCCAGCACCCAGACCGACATCCGCACCCTGGCCCGGGCAAAGTTCCTCGACCAGGCCGGTTTCTCGCAACTGGTATTGGCCCGTGAGCTGAACCTGCAGGAAATCCGAGCCATTGCCGATGAGACCGACGCGGCCATCGAGTTCTTCATCCACGGCGCGCTGTGCGTGGCGTTTTCCGGCCAGTGCAACATCTCCCATGCCCAGAACGGCCGCAGCGCCAACCGTGGCGACTGCTCCCAGGCCTGTCGCCTGCCCTACACCCTCAAGGACGACCAGGGCCGGGTGGTCGCCTACGAAAAACACCTGCTGTCGATGAAAGACAACAACCAGAGCGCCAACATCCGCGCCCTGGTCGAAGCCGGCGTGCGCTCATTCAAGATCGAAGGCCGCTACAAGGACATGGGTTATGTGAAGAACATCACCGCCTATTACCGCCAGCGCCTGGACGATGTCCTCGAAGACCGTCCGGAGCTGGCCCGCGCGTCCAGCGGCCGCACCGCGCACTTCTTCGTCCCCGACCCGGACAAGACCTTCCACCGTGGCAGCACCGACTATTTCGTCAGCGAACGCAAGATCGACATTGGCGCCTTCGATTCGCCGACCTTTACCGGCGTGCCGGTGGGCGTGGTGGAAAAAGTCGGCAAGCGCGACCTGCAAGTGGTGACCTTCGATCCGCTGTCCAACGGCGACGGCCTCAATGTGCTGGTCAAGCGCGAAGTCGTCGGTTTCCGCGCCAACATCGCCGAGCCCAAGGGTGAGTTCGAAGAGGACGGCCAGAAGCGTTACCGCTACCGCGTCGAACCCAACGAGATGCCGGCCGGCATGTACCAGTTGCGCCCCAACCACCCGTTGAGCCGCAACCTGGACCACAACTGGCAGCAGGCGTTGCTCAAGACGTCCTCCGAACGCCGCGTCGGCCTGGCCTGGGTTGCACGCCTGCGCGAAGAGCGCCTGGAGCTGACCGCCACCAGCGAAGAAGGCATCAACGCCAGCGTCGCCCTGGACGGGCCGTTCGGCGTGGCCAACAAGCCGGAACAGGCCCTGGAGCAATTGCACGACCTGCTCGGCCAACTGGGCACCACCGAATACCACGCCACCGCGATCGAGCTGGATGCGCCCCAGGCGTTCTTCATCCCCAACTCGCAGCTCAAGGCGTTGCGCCGCGAAGCCATCGAAGCCCTGACCGCCGCCCGCATCAAAGCCCACCCACGCGGTGGCCGCAAGGCCGAGACCAACCCGCCGCCGGTGTACCCGGAGTCGCACCTGTCGTTCCTGGCCAACGTCTACAACCAGAAGGCCCGGGACTTCTATCATCGTCACGGCGTCAAGCTGATCGACGCGGCGTTCGAGGCCCACGAGGAAACGGGTGAAGTGCCGGTGATGATCACCAAGCACTGTCTGCGCTTCTCGTTCAACCTCTGCCCCAAGCAGGCCAAGGGCGTCACTGGCGTGCGCACCAAGGTGGCACCGATGCAACTGATACACGGTGATGAAGTGCTGACGCTGAAGTTCGACTGCAAACCCTGCGAAATGCATGTGGTCGGCAAGATCAAGGGACACATCCTGGACCTTCCATTGCCCGGCAGCACGGCGCAGCCCGTGGTCGGTCACATCAGCCCTGAAGACCTGCTCAAGACGATCCCCCGCGCCCCGCATTAAACCAATACCCAGCCATGCCCATGTGGGAGCAAACTTGCTCCCACAGGGTTTTTCGGGTGTTTGATGGCCCTGCGCCATTTTTCATTTCTGCGCCGTTTTTGCTTCGCGGTGCGACAGATTCTCCTGCAGGACTCCCCCACCACTTCCTCGCGGTGTTAGGTTGCAACGGTTTGTGTCATCAAATCAGACACTTCCCTCCTACCGCCTGCCAAGGAATGCCCAGCAATGGACTTCTCGCTCAAACATCTGGCCGTGACCACCCTGCTGTTGTCCAGCCTCGCTTCGATCACCACACCAGCATTCGCCAACATCAGCGCCCAACAGGGCGCAGCCATCGTCAAAACCTTCTCCAACACCTCAGTTACCGATTTCAGGCAGTTCCTGGCCGACGTGGCCAAGAGCGACCTGGACAAAGCCGCCAACCTCGGCCCGGCCATCAGCGCGTTCCAAGGCAACACAACCCTTTCGGCTGAACAGCAGAATGAAATCCATCGCCTGCTGGGCCTCTATGCCCGAGTGAAATACGGCCAAGCGGCCACCGAGACACTGAAGGAACTGGTCGCCATCCCGACTTTTCGCAAGGACGGCGTTGCCCAGCACGAGAATCCGGAGTTTCTCAAGATCGCCGACAAGATCAAAAGCCTGGCCGAGGCGTTCAACCTCAACTTCCGTAACATCGACAACCGTGTCTATGAGATTTCCCTCGAAGGCAGCGGCGACGAAGTCGTGGGCATTCACGCCCATGCCGACGTGGTGCCGGTAACGCCGGATAACTGGGTGTTGAAAGATGGCACTCGCCTCGACCCGTTCAAGGTCACCCAGGTGGGCGACCGCATGTATGGCCGCGGTACCGAGGACGACAAGAACGGCATCGTGGTCGCGCTCTATGCCATGAAAATCATCAAGGAAGAGAAACTGCCGCTGGCGCGCAACTTCAAGCTACTGGTCGACACCACCGAGGAAACCACTGGCGACGCCATCCCCTATTATTTCGAACGCAACCCGACGCCCAATTACAACCTGGCGCTGGATGGCGGCTACCCCGTAGTGATTGCCGAGAAAGGCTATGGCACCGTCATGGCGAACTTCACCCGGCGCGCGGCACAGGGCAAGGGGGCAGAAATTACCGCGCTGACGGGCGGCCTGGCGACCAATCAGATTCCGTCGACGTCCGTTGCCACCTTCGCCAGCGACAAGCCCGCCGAACTGGCTGCCAGCCTGCTCAAAGCCGCTACCGACTATGCCAAGCGCAACGGTGGCAACTTCGAAGTGAGCACCCAGGTCGTCGGCAAGGACGTCCAACTTACCTTCACCGGCGTTTCCGCCCACTCCTCCGAACCCGAGTCAGGCGTCAACCCGGTGGCAAGGATGCTGGGGTTCATCAATGGCCTGGATGGCAAGGTCACGCTCAAACACAACCACATCACCGACGCCGCCCGCTATGCCGCTGACAACTGGGGGCTCGACTACCTGGGTAAAAAACTGGGAATCGGTTTTTCCGATGCCTTCATGGGCCCGCTGACCGCGTCCCTGACCTACATCGGCATGGATGAGAAGACCCTCAAGCTGGCGGTCAACCTGCGGGTGCCGGTGGGCAAGACCACGGAAGCCCTCAAGACTGAAATCGCCGGCAAACTGGCCGCCTGGAGCAAGAAATCCCACATTGCGGTGGCCTTCGACTATTCCATTGACGAGCCGATGTACCGCAACCCTGAGGGTGAATGGGTCAAGGCGCTGCTGGCCGTGGCAAGTGAAAACCTCGGTATGGAACACAAATACGGCACCTCTGCCGGCGCCACTTCGGTTCATGACTTGCCCAATGGCGTGCAATTCGGCCTGGCCATGCCCGACGTCAAGTACACCGGTCACAACGACAACGAGTTCAAGACAGTCGAGCAATTCCTGCTGGACCTGCAGATCGTGACCGAGATGATGGGGCGGATCGGGCAGTTGCCGAAGTTGTAAAACACCGTGCCCTGAGAATGCTGCCGCTAGGGCGTAGGAACTGTGTAGGAGCTGTCGAGTGCAACGAGGCTGCGATCTTTCCCCTGACACTTGAATCTCAAGCGAAAGATCAAAGGGTCAAAAGATCGCAGGCTTCGCCAGCTCCTACGGCCCAGCAGGAGCAATCCCTGGCCACAGCTTTATTCATTCCTTCGGGTGAGTGGCGCTTGGATCGATGACCTTGGCGGTAATGTCGACCAGCTCCAGTCCCCAATCCCCGTGCAGGTACCAATCCTCCCCGATCATCTCGGCCGGGTGCATCGTTCGATCGGCGCCGTTGCCGCAGGCCAGCGCACTGGTCGGACAGTAACGATCACAACCCCAGCAAATGCGCTCGGGATGTTTGGGACTGATGGGAAAGGGCTTTGCCATAACGACCCCGTATAACTGATGGGTGTACCCGCACCCTACCGCGTCGGGGCGCAGTGCCCCTTGATCCCGATCAAGAACAACCGCGCAGGAACCAGTCGGCATTCGTCGTTGGAAAATTCGCGCTAAAAATTGACAAGAATCATTATTATTCGCAGCAAAGCTTCCTAGACTCGGCGCCATCGTTTAGCCAACCAGGAAGTCATCATGCGCACACTTGCAACTCTGCCTCTGGCCTTGCTGTTTCTCGCACCGCTGGCCCTGGCCAAGGAATACCCCATCGGCGAACCGCAACTGTGCCCAGGACTGGAGGTCGGTGCGGTGTATTTGCAGCCGATTGAAATGGCCCCGGCCGGGATGATGCGGGCCACGGCCGATTCCGACGTGCACCTGGAAGCCGACATCCGCGCCACGGCGGACAATAAGCAGGGCTTCCAGGAAGGCAGTTTCGTGCCCTACCTCAATGTGTCATTCCAACTGAAGAAACAAGGCAACGACACCGAGCTCAAGGGTGATTTCCACGCCATGGTCGCCAACGACGGGCCGCACTATGGCGACAACGTCAAGCTGCTCGGCCCTGGCAAATATCAACTGACATTCACTGTCCTGCCGCCTGGCGGCCATGGCTCCCTCGGTCGTCATACCGACAAGGAAACCGGCGTGGCGCCATGGTTCGAACGCTGCGAACTGCATTATGAATTCGTCTACGCCGGGATCGGTAAAAAAGGCGGGTACTGAGCATGAGCCGCTCATCCTGCCCACGGCACGTCACGACTCATCGACGCCTGGCCTGGTTGACGCTGGCCGGTTTGCTGCTGCCCTCGATCGCCCAAGCCGAACTGCCGACCTATGAGCTGAGCATACGCGACGGGCATTTCACGCCGTCGCAACTGGAAGTGCCGGCCGGGCAACGCTTCAAGATCGTGCTGAAGAACGTCGGCCAGGGCCCGGCGGAGTTCGAAAGCACGCCTTTGCGCGTCGAGAAAGTGCTCTCGCCCGGCGTCACGACCTTCGTGGTCATCCACCCGCTGCGCCCCGGGCACTATCCGTTTTTCGACGAATTCAATCCGCAACTGCCCGAGGGCGGGATTCTCGCCGAGTAATCGGTCAGCAGGAGGCGTTTGCATGACTCAATCGATGTTTATTGTCTGGCGCGAAAGCGTCGAGGCGTTGTTAGTGATCGGGATTCTCCAGGCCTGGGTCAGCCGACAACACCAGGCCAGCCAGCTGTTGCGCTATGTATGGACCGGCGCCGCGCTGGGCCTGTTGCTTTCGGGCGTGCTGGCCGGCCTGATCCTGCTGGCCGGCGAGGCCATGAGCGGGACGGCCAATGAATGGTTCCAGGCGTCGCTGGCTCTGGTCGCCAGCCTGCTGATCGTGCAGATGGTCGGCTGGATGCACCGAAACGCGAGGACGCTCAAGCATGACCTGACGCGCCACGCCGACCAGCGCCTGAGCCGTCAGGGCGGCCTGGGGCTGTTGGTGCTGGCGCTGCTGGCGGTCAGCCGCGAAGGCAGTGAAACCGTGGTGTTCCTGTATGGCGCCGGTGCGCGCCTGCAGGGGCCGCAACTGGGCTTGTTCGCCGTCGGTGCGCTGGCCGGGCTGGTGCTGTCGCTGCTGACCGTCTCCTTGCTGCACAGCAGTCGCCGGTTCATCTCATGGCCGCGTTTCTTTGCCATCAGCGAAGCGATCCTGCTGCTGTTGGGGGCAGCGTTGCTGGTCAGCGGTATCGAGCGGGTCGGCGGGCAACTGCTCGCGATGGATTGGCCTGAGGCGGTGTATCGCGGCATTGGCGACGCGCTGTGGGACAGTAGCGCGATACTCGACGACGGCCATGGCTTCGGCGGGTTCCTGGCGGACTTCACCGGGTATCGGGCCAGCCCGAGTGCGATGACGCTGCTGGTGTGGCTGGGCTATTGGGGCGTCGTCGCGGGCTGGCTGCGGCCGCGCAAGGCGGAAAACCTGCCATGCCCGACCTGAACCCCTGGCTCCAACGCCTGGGCGACGGCATGCGGCGCCACGGTGCAACCATTCGTGCCGTGCAATGGACGGTGGTGCTGTTCTACGCGGTGCTGCTGGTGGTGCCGGCCCTGCTGCCATTGCCCAACAGCCAGGCACGCCTGTTCGACAATCTCACACTGCTGGCACAGTTTCTGTTCTGGGGCCTGTGGTGGCCGTTCGTGTTGCTGTCGATCGTGTTGTTCGGGCGGCTCTGGTGTGGCGTGCTGTGTCCGGAAGGCGCCCTGAGTGAGTGGGCCAGCCAGTACGGCAAGGGCTTCGGGGTGCCGCGCGGATTGCGCTGGGCTGGCTGGCCCACCTTGGCGTTCTGCCTGACCACACTCTACGGTCAATTGATCAGCGTCTACGACTACGCCCAGGCTGCATTGCTGATCCTGGGCGGCTCGACCGTCGCCGCGGTGATCGTTGGCCTGTTGTTCGCCCGGGGCAAGCGGGTGTGGTGCCGTTACCTGTGCCCGGTCAGCGGCGTCTTTTCCCTGCTTGCTCGCTTGGCGCCGGTGCACTTTCAGGTGGACGAACAACGCTGGCTGGAAAACCCCGCACCGCGTCGCCCTCCTCCCAACTGCGCGCCCTTGCTGGACATCCGCCGCATGCGTGGCGCCGCCGATTGCCACGCCTGTGGTCGCTGCAGCGGCCAGCGCGATGCGGTGCGCCTGATTGCCCGCTCCAGCAGCGAAGAAATCCTGCACTCGACAGCTGACACCCTCTCGCCATGGGATGTTCGTTTGCTGTTGTTCGGTGTCATCGGCCTGGCCATGGGCGCCTTCCAGTGGACTGTCAGCCCATGGTTCATCGACCTCAAGCAAAGCCTGGCCCAATGGCTGGTCAGTCATGATTGGCTCTGGGCACTCCAGGACAACGCGCCGTGGTGGCTGTTGACGCACTATCCGCAACTCAATGACAGTTTCAGTTGGCTCGACGGTTTTTGCATCGTCGCGTACCTGGGCATGAGTGCACTGCTGATAGGCACTTCACTGATGCTGCTGATGCGCCTGGCGGCACGCCTCTCGGGTGACAACACACAATATCCGCCCTTAGCCATCACCCTGACGCCCCTCGGCGGTGCTGGGTTGTTCCTCGGCTTGTCGGCCACCACGGTCAAACTGCTGCGCTATGAAGGACTGCTGCTGGAATGGGTACAACCGGCACGGGCCGGGTTGCTGGTAGCGGCGATAGCCTGGAGTTTATGGCTGGGCTGGAAACGCCTGCAGCAGACGCAGACTCCAGCGATCCAACGATTGCCAGCCATGGCATGCCTGGTCATGGCCAGCAGCCTGGTGGGTTATGGCTGGTGGCTGCAGTTCTGGGGATGGTGATGTGTTCACAACACCCTGTGGGAGCGAGCTTGCTCGCGATGAGGCCGGCACATTCAACATCACCAAAGACTGACACACCGCCATCGCGAGCAAGCTCGCTCCCACAGGGGAAACGCGGTCCCACCAAGAACTAGGTCGGCTATAAGGCCGCCTCGCGGTGGATGTTGATCTCGGCGCCCCGTTAACCACGCTGGCTGAACGAAGGTATTGCGCAGTGGGCAACCCGGCATGGATGCCGGGTTAGCCGCGCTGGGCCATGGATGGCCCTTCGCGGCGGCCCTCGGAGCAATGCCTTCGTTCAGGCATGCCGAGCCTAGGCGAGGCACCGAGTGGTGGGGCAAAAGCGCTTTGGTTACTTTCGCGCTTTTCGAAAGTGACCCGCCGTAAGGGCGGAACCATAAGCCGCCGTTACCTAAATAACGGATATACCCCCCAAAAGC
>NZ_JAHBCZ010000073.1:0-15535 GCF_019956035.1 Pseudomonas sp. A-RE-22 | reverse complement strand
CAGAAACCCACTTTGCACGCAAATCGGAATGAGCGACTGTCGAGTCATCATACCCAAATTCCGTCCCGCAGCATGGGCAAATATTGTACGAGGCACAGCCAAAACTGTCATACGCCGGCTCATTAAGCTCAGGATATCCGCACACCGGACATATATATGCTTAATTACTATTGGGCATTGAAATAGTCCAAATTTGAACCCTTACCATGCGCTGTAGGATCACGCTTGTATCACGTACGAATACTTCCCCACTTGATACGACGCCAAACTCATCGATGCCAGGGCTGTAACGTACGACATGTCCATTAGGTCTTGCTTTTTCAAGCACGCCCGCAGGCTTCGAGACTGTTAAGAATTTATTAGTTTGCTCTTGATACTCAAGCGTATTTTTCTCGCCAAAGTCACCGCCATGACGTGCAAAGCGATCATCAATCTTGGCTTGGTCGGCAAACTTCGCTCCGCCTCCAACGCCTTTTGCACCGCTACCGCCCCCCCCACCGTCCCACCAACAATCAGCACACCATATCCAGATATCGGGCTGAGAAGATCATTCGAAGCGAATCGTTGAAAGCACGCAGTTCATCCAGCCCTCTCGATTTGGCACCATCGGACTTGGGTTCACAAGCCCTCCCCAGAGGCCAATTCCCTGGGCACCTAACTATCAAGAAGCCGTTTTAATTCGTTTTTAGCCATTTGTCGATTAGTTTGCGAAACAGCTTTATCTTCCACCAATTTTTTCAGGTCTTCTACAAAGTGAGCAACCTCCCTAGCCGGGCTTCCTGCTACCCAAGATAGAGCGAGATTTATCCAATAATCAGAATCGTGTCCTAGCCCAATCTCTGCCACGCTCATGTAGGGAAAGTCCGGGCCTAACGCCATCTTCGCCCTATCCATGGGCACCTCAAGCAATGAGATAATTTTCTTGAAGTCCGACGCACTTACCAGTGCTATACAAAACTCCAGCATTTTCGAGCTTCCATCGACCAGCTTCATCTTTGAATATAACCTGATCAGCGCTCAAATTAATCATTTCAAAATTACTCATACACTACATTCCCGAGTTATGTTTGACATTGAGATTGTACTGCTTGAGGGTCTGCTCAAACATGCTTGATTACTATTGGGCATTGAAACAGTCCAAATTTTAGCCCTTAACCATGCACTATCAGTGCTTGTAGATTGACTATCAATTTTCGTTGCCCCTCCCAGCTATAGAAGAGAATCCAGGTCATTTAACAATACTCCTTTCGACGATAAACAACCCTATCAGCTTGCGACAGACTAGGTAGCTTTTCTCTGCTTATTATAACCTCCCGCCTGCATTTCAAACTAGAGTCTTGATAGGCGGTGTATTGGCATATTATGTCTTCTACCTCTTCCATGTCGTCCCCCACATCCTTCTCGAAATAAAAACTTATCACCCACTCCTCACCTTCGCGAGACAAAACCACCATCCTAAAGTTCGGAGTGACTGCCCCCAACATTGCCTGGGTCAGCATTAAAACCTGATAATTCCAAGCTTTTAGCTCATCTGCAGTATTCATTTTTTACTCCAGTTTGGGTTGGTTGGAACGATACTCGGACTCTTTGTACCTTTGATGATAAAAATATTGGTTGGCTGACCGATTATACCAACACCAGCATTAACATTTGTCCCCGTTACACCTTCAAATTTAACAATGGGAAACCCTTGAGCATTTTTACCTAAAATCGTGACGTTTCCTATACGGTAAGCATCTAGCACTCGTTGAGCATCATCAACACTATTCAAGTATCCTCCCCCTCCTCTAGCTTCAAGTTCAGGTCTCCCTGCGATATGTCTAAGCTGCTTTTGACTGATTTTTCCAGCCACCTCTGGAAAATCTTTAGGTGTAAGAGTTCCTTTTGCACCAACCAAAGAGCCAAAAAATTACGAAGCTCTAACGACCTTGACCACGACCTCTGTTGACCGCATCCAGAAGCAGTTCTAGCTCAAGGCCATAACCATTCGGCTCGAAGCTTTCCTCTATTCCATTTATCAAAAATTCATTAGAAATCAACTCACAAAGCTCATCCACCTCACTTGATGATAATGAACTATTAAGTAATTTCTCAGCCAGTGCCAGTTGGTGCTCTCCTGCCATAAAGCACAACGCAAATAAAAGCTGTAATTGGGCGCTTGTTAAGAGGCTACTCATTTACCGGTCCCCGCAGCTGATTTCCCCCAACCGGTGACAACTTTACCTTCAGCATTGACCACTATGACTGCATCCGTCCCCGTATACCTAAATGTTGGACCATACTTTGAAGGGACATATTCAATCTTTAGAGGACTAGACCAAGCTCCACTGAGTGCTGACTGGCTTACACCAATGCCACCATCCCTTCCTGCAAATTGCTCCAATGCGTGATTTGAATAGCTAGTGATCTGTGTTGGTGCCCTTGCTCCGGCCGCCTGCTCAGCAACCATTTGCATTTTGAGTCTAGCAGCATTAGCTGCACTGCTTGCTCCTGAGTCAGGAATAGAGGGAATGCCTTTTGCACCGCTACCGCTCCCTCCTGTTCCACCAACAATCGGCAGACCATTTCCGGGTATCGGGCTGAGAAGATCTACTCCTCCATTCGAAGCGTGATCGTTGAAAACATCCAGTTCATCCTTCAGTTCCTCCGCCGCACCGGAGGCATCACTGGCCATTGCCCCATCTGAATCGTCATCGTCATAGTGGCCTTGGGAGTTATATTTCTCTCCAGCCCCGCCGATCAAGCTTCCTGTACCTGGGTTACCTCCCGCCATTGCTGCCGAGAGCAATCCAATAATCTGCGCGGTGGTTATCTTCGCCTGGCTTCCTTGCTCGCTTAGATCGTTGGCATTGAAATATTCACTCACATGCTGGGCCAGGATCTCATTTGCCACCGGAGTCAAGCCTTCTGCTACACCGCCAGCGATGGCACCGCTGGCAAAACTCTCCCCACTGGCAACAGAAATCAACCCTCCCAATGCAGCATGAAGGAACATTGCCTGTGCGCTTCCCGGGCTTACCTTCAGTTTTGCTGCGAGATCCCCGATGCCTTTGTTACCCGCCGCAGCGGCTAAATCAAGCCCTTCCCCAAAGAGAGCGCCACCAAGGTTCTTCCCGAAGCTCCCTCCATTGATAGCAGTCGTAACACCGCTGTTTATCAAAGCATGCGTCCCACTGCGAAGGAACGTTTGTTGGGCATTCGCCCAACTGAGCATGTCTTTTGAGTAGCCAGGGTTTTGGATCGGACCAGCACTTGTAACCGTTGAGCCACCATTGGCAGCTCCACTGGGTGCCTGAAACCAATTGCTGTCTACGTAACTGATCGCCCCGGCAGTTAAACCGCCAATGGCTGCGTTTTTCAGGCTGTCGCTGCTGAACGTGTCTTTTAATGTGCCTCCCAGATCTCCCTGGTTATTAATCAGACTCACCGCACCAGTGCTTGCCATCGACGTAAGCGCTGTCGAGGCCATTATGTTGCCCCACCCAGCAGCGACGGCTTCAGCGCCTGCGGCTATCGCCTCAGTAGTAGTCGCCGCAGCCATTACAGTTCCGGAACCCGCTGTCGCGCTGGTTGCGGTTCCCACCGCTGCGCTGGCAGCGCCGGCCGTCAACACCGTGACGACGATGACGATAACCAGCATCGCTCCCGCCCCAAGACTGGAGTTGCTGTACTTGAAGGATTCGTGGACCTCTTTCACTTTCCGCCAATCAACGTCCCCACGCTTTTCAGCTTCCTTGAGCCAAGCTAATTGCGGATCGGTCCTAACCATTGCGTCGATGGTTTGGGTAACTGATTTCTGGTCGATATGTTTGATATCGATCTTGAGCCCGTCTACTGCATCGATTACCAACTGGCCTTTCGCCGTGAGTTGACTCTGGCGTAGCGTCTCGTCGGTGTGCCCTTTGCCCTTCATGGAGTTCCAAGCAAGGCTGGTGCTGCTCTTTTCGTGACTCTCTTGATCTAGGTCCTTCACACCTTCGAAGGTCACCGAACCGCCACTTTTCAATAGCAAATCATTTCCACTTTCCAGCTTGGCCACCTGGTAGCTTTGATCGCCTTTGCTAATCAAGGTGAGGTCACCGCCTGTGCTGATTTCACTACCTACATGGACGACCTTGGTAATCTCGTCTCGCCTGGTGCGCGTACCTAAACTGCTTTTGCTCTTCCGGCTATAAAGCGAGTAGTCACTGTCCTGCGCCGCCAGCAGCCCCAAATCGCCACCAGCGACCAGATACGCCTCATCCCCGGCCGTAATTCGACTCGAAATGAGCGCCAAGTCCTTACCTGCAGTGAGACCTACATATCCACCGGCAGAGATCGAGCTTTGCACCTGACTGACTTCATCTTTCTGATCAGTGACCTTTTTAGTCTTGTAGAAAGAATGTGCTTCGTCCGCCGCCGAACTCACGGTGATGTTTTCCACCGCGGCCATAGCGATGTCACGCTTGGCCTCGAGCTGGCTGGCGACGATGGTAAGGTCACGACCGATGTCGATCGATATGTCGCGACCCGCGATGAGGCGTGACTCAAATTGGGTGATTTGCTCCTTGGTGTCGTTTTTGCCTTTTTCCTCGGTGTTGTGCTCGGTGGCTGAGGTAATGATGACATCCCGACCGGCGCTGATAGACATATCTCGACCGGCTTGCAAGATACTGCCGATGTTGGCGACATCGCGCCCTGCCTTGATTGTCAGGTCGTTCGCAGCTTCGATTCGACCCGCGCTGTCGAGGAACTCCCGATGCTGATCCCAGCGGCCCACCTCAGAGTCATAGGTATGGACGCTGCGTTCATTGATGACGTCGCCCTTCAATGCAGTGAGGCTGACATCGCGCCCGGAAATAATCCCTCCCGCCTTGTTCACCAGATCATTGCCAGCCAAGAGGTCAAGGCGATTACCCGCCTCGATCAAACCGCTGTTGATCAGATCGGTGCCGGCAATTGCGGCCAGATTTTCGGTCGCACGCAAGGTGCCTGAGTTGGTCAGGTCCTTGCCGGCGATCAGCGAAACATCCTTGCCTTGGATCAGGGCGCCGTTAGCGGCCAGCCGTTGATTGGCGTTCGCCAGATAGAGCACTGGCACCAATACCTTCTCGCCATTCACCTCGTGCTCTTCAAGCCAGACGATGTCATGGGTCAGGGCTGCGACCTGCTCGGCGGTCAGCGTGACGCCCAGGCTCAGGTTCAACGCGTCCTTGCTGGCTACGGCGTTATTCATCAGATATTTGAACAAGCCTTCGTCTGTCGTTTGACCGTCGATGTAACGCTGACCAGTCCGAGCCAGGACGGCCTGCTGGATCAGTCGTTGCTCATACAACCCGTCCCCCAAGCGTTTGGCGCTGTCATCCGGGTTGTAGCCAAGGTTCGCCAGCAAATAATCCGAGCTCATGAACTGCTTGAGCTCTGTCAGCACCGGGTTGGTTTCGATAAGGTATTTTTGTGGCTTGGATTGGTTGGCGTTGCTCGGCAAACCTTGGACGCGGGTAATCGTCTGGCTACCTGGCGTGGTCATTTGTGCGAGAACGGTCGATGGGACCGTGGTTGAAAGCTGTGAGGTAGGGAGTACGCCGACTACAGCAGGTTGGCCCGCAAGGTTCGATCCGCCCACGCCACCAACAACTGTGATACCGGATGAATTCGGCGTGTGTCCCGGCGCAAGGGTGCCATTGGCTCCTGAGTCGCCGGGCGCACTGACGCTGATGGTCGATGCGTTACCGTTGATGCTCGTACTTTGACGGACGTCGGCTATCGCTTGACGGTTGGTTGCCGCAACCTGAGTACCGGTATCCAGTTGGATATCACGGGCCTGAACGTCCGGCACGCTCTGGTTGCGTTGAGCTTGTGCAACACTGGCGCCGGTGAAGGTCCAGTTTGGCGCGGCGACATTCGCTTGGGTAGCCAGCGTACTGCTAACGCCCTGCCCGCTCAGGCGGAACATCCCATTTTGGCCGGTGGGTAGACTGAAGCCTGGTAAGGCCAAGGGGTTGACCTGGGATTGACGCAATTCGGGGGGCAGCAGGCTGGCGGGTATGAACACCGCTTGGGACGTTGGGGAGACAGCCGTATTGGATGTCTTGTCACGACCTTGGGTTACTGCGCTGAAGGGTGTGATGAGGCTGTTGTTAATGGACGACGAAGCGTTGATCGATACCTGCCCTCCGGCCTGGATGACGGCTGGTGAGCTGCTTAGGGTGCCAGTAACTTCGCGGCTGATCAGAGGCGTTGAGTTAAGCCAAGCTGGGGCGTCCGCCAGATTGTTCCTGTCATACAGCGAACTGGAGTGGAAATAGGTATCGTCGTCATTCAACCCTGAACGGGCGTACATCAGATAGGGTTGGCTTCCTAACGAGGCTTCTGTCTCAACCTCATAGTTTTTATCGAACCAGAACACCTCGACATAACCGCCAGAGGCGCTGTCTGACCGTGGTACCAGATGAGCTACAGGAACCATCTGATAATGTTTAACCTCGCGAGGCCTTCCTCCGTAGATCTCCCCATGCCATTCATATTCAACGGCAGGAAAGGCAGGGTTGTTTCGCTGATTGTAGAAAAAGAAATCATCGGTCACGACGCTCGCCATGTTTCCCTGAGCGTCATAAGTACTTTTCACGGAGTAGGGCCCGACCTGAGCCGCCTGATTTTGGAAATCATCAGCCGTAATCGAAATGTTACCCGACGCCGTAATCGTGCTGTAAAGATTCGAAACCCTGCTTCCTGCTATCCGTATGTTTCCCCCAGAGGTCAACGATGAACTTGCGCTATCCTCACTAGCGGTCGCTTCAAAGTTCTCGGTCAGCACGTATGTCCCCGATCCCTGGAAGGTTCTCTCCCCGTTTTCATCGCTCCAACAATCGCGAAGGCAAGCCACACTCAATGCGCCCGATACTTTGCTCGAGGTATATGTAAAACGATCCTTTGTATTTTCAAACGTCGTCGCCGAAAGCGAAAAATCCCCGGCCGACTCCATGGTTGAAGAACGATTGGACACCAATCGCGCCCGGTTCCCAGAGCTGTCAGCAGCGATATCGATCCCCCCCAGGCTGTAGACATCGGCATACCGGTTGTTGAAGTCAGTGACCCGCAATGCCATATTTCCACCGCTAAAGACCAAGCCATGATCGTTCAGCAATGAAGACGCATTGACCGTCAGGTTCTGCCCACTACCTAACGTCCCGTAGTTGTTCAATACACTGGCGTTGGCCGTTAGTGCCGCGTTGGAAGTGATCCGACCGTAGTTGTCCAACTGGCCCGAGGCACTTACCAAGCTGGTCCCGCCACCTGCAATGCTGCCCGAGCTGGCCAGGTTCAGGTGCCCAGCGGTTAAGCCTAATGTGCCCAAACTGCTGACCCGGCCATTGCCAGAATAGGTCCCGCCCAAGTTCAGGCTCAGGCTGCCGTCACTGGCGATCAGCCCGTCATTGCGCCAGGTACCGCCACTGCCCACAAGGGAAGTCGTCGCCAGCAACTGTCCGGTTGCGGTCTGGGTGAAGTTATTGACGTTGACGTTCAGCGTGCCAGCTTGCAGGACGCTGGTGTTGGTCCAGCTATCAGCATTGAGGGTCAAAGCGCCACGGGTGACGAAACTTCCACCGGCGTTGATGACATTGGTAGTGGCGACACCGAAGTTGCCGCTCCCTACATGGAGGATGCTGCCATCTGCATTGAGCAGGTTGCCTACACCGAGGCTCAAATCGGTATTGGCACTTTCCAATACACCACTACGGTTATCGAACAACCCACCAATCTGGAAGTGGGTCTTGCCACTGGTGCCCAAGGCGCGCAACTGACCGGTCTGGTTATCCAGGCTGGCGGCTTTGATCGCCAGGGTGCTGTCGCTTTCGATAATGCCCAGACGGTTATTCAGCGCGCCGGTCAGGTTCAGGTCGATCTGGCTGCCGGCTATCTGGCCGTCGTTGTCGCCACTGTTATCGAAGTCATTACCGGTGACGTTGACCTTGCCTTTGGCGTACAGGCCGCCGTTGCGGTTGTCGAAGTTGTGGGTAACGACGATAGCATCACCGCTTTGTGCGGAAATGCGTCCACCATAGTTGTCGAAGCCGCCCCGTGCGGTCAGGTTCAGGCGCTGGGCCTGGGTGATGCCGCCTTGGCGGTTGTTGTTCAGGTCGTAGCCGTTTTTCAGCACCCCGGTGAGTTGCGTGGTGAGCAAACCTTGCAAGCTCGCAAGCACGCCGCCACGGTTATCGAAATGGCGACCCGTTACGGTCACATCGCCGGCCTTGGCTTGGATTCGACCGCTTTGGTTATCGAGGTCCGTATCGACGGTGAGCTTCAAATTCCCTTGGCTTTGCACCACACCCTTGCCGTTGGTCAGGCTGGTCGCGTCGATTTCCACGCCGCCGTTCTGGCTGTAGATCAACCCATCGGTGTCGTTCTGGACTGCGCCGGAGGTATTCAAGACCAACAAATCATTGGCCGCGACGGTACCGCGGTTGCGGTTGTCCAGGCCATCGGTGAGCAAGGTCAACAAGCCCTGGCTGGCGATCTGGCCGCCCTGGTTATTGATCTGTGTGGTGCGTTCGACACGCAGTGGGCCGACGCTGGCGATCTTGCCGCTGGTGTTGGTCAGGGCGCCAAGCAGGTCCAGGGTCACGGCGGCATTGCCGATCAGCTTACCGCCGCTGTTGTCCAGTGTGGTGCCGGTGAAACTCAAGGCTTTTTGCGCGTTGACGGTACCGCCGACGTTGCCCAGGGTCATGGCGTTCATGACCAGGGTCGCGCCGCTGTCGATCAGGCCGCCTTGGGCGTTGTTCAGCAAACCGCCAGTGACGGTCAGGGTCTGATCGCCGCCACTGGAAAGTATCCCGCCGCTGCTGTTGTCCAGGCTGGCGGCGCTGACAGTGAGCTTTTTCTGGCCGACCAGCGCACCGGCAGCGCTGTTGAGCAGTGCCCCGCTGAGGATGACGCCGACGTCTCCATTGCGGCTGGAGAGCGTGCCGTTGTTGCGGTTATCAAGACTGGAACCGTTGACCTGCAGCCCTTGCCAACCAGAGATCAGGCCGTTCTGGTTGAGCAGGCTGTTGCCGTCAAGGTTGAGCAGATTGCTGCTGATCAGCTTGCCGCCGGTGTTATCGAGGGTGCGTCCGGCCAGGGTGAAGCTCTGGCTGCTGGAGATTTCGCCGCCGCGGTTATTGAGGTCGCGCAACCGGCTGATGGTCAGCGGTCCTTTGGCAGTCATCAAACCGCTGCTGTTATTCAGGTCTCCACCGCCCAGGTCGAGGGAGATGCCGGAATTGCCGAGCAGGCGACCGCCGTTCTGGGTCAATGCACTCAGGTTCAGGCCGATATCGCCTTTGGCCGACACTTCGCCGCCGTTGCTGGAGTCCAGGCTGTTGGCGGTCAGGCTCAACGTACCCTGACTGTTGATCAGGCCATTGCCACGGTTATCCAGGGCTGTTGAGTTGAGCGTCAGATCAGTGACGGCGAGCACCTGCCCGCCCTGGTTGTCGAGATCGGCGGAACTGATGTCAAGAGCCTGTGCCGCATTGATCAGGCCATCGCCCTTGTTGGTCAATACACCGTCGACATTGAGCATCAGGTCGCCACGGCTGTTCAGGATACCGCCGCTGTTATCCAGGGAGCCCGCCTTCACATCCAGGCTGGCAGCGGCGATCAAGCCCTTGACGTTAGTCAGTGCTTGAGCGATGCGCAGCGTGATGCCCTGGTTGCCCAGCAATTTTCCGTCGCTGTTGTCGAGGCGGTCCGCCGTCAGGGCGAAGGCTTGGGCACTGGAAATTTCGCCGTTCTGGTTGGTCACTTCCGCGAGATTTTTCAGGACCAGAATCGGCGCATTGATCAGGCCATTCTGGTTGTTCAAATGGCCATTGTGCAGGTCCAGGTCCAGACGGGTGCTGCTGAATAAACGCCCCCCCTGCTGATCCAGGCCAGTGACATTGACGGTCAAGGCCCCGGTGCTGCCGATCCGGCCATTGTCCTGGTTGGTGACCTTGCCTGCGTCGAGATTCAGGGTGCTGGCGCTGGTCAGTTGTCCGTCATGGCTGTTGTTGAACTGACCGGTGGTGACGCTCACGGCGCCCTTGCCGCTGATGCTGCCCTGCCGCTGGTTATCGAGACTGGCGCTGTGCAGGGTGAGGTCGGCGTCGGTGATCAGTTGTCCACCCTGGTTGCTGATCGCCCCGATGCTGTTCACGCTCAACGTGCCGGCGCTGGACAGGCTGCCCGCCGTGTTGATCAAGCTCCCCGCCCGAACGCCGAGTGAACCTTCGCTGCTGAACAGCCCCAGGTTGTTGTCCAGCGTGGCACCGAGGTCGACGTCGATGCTCTTCGCGCTGAGCACGGCGCCGGAGGTGTTATCCAGTCCCGTGCCGATCACGCTCAAGCCGCCCTTGCCCGAGAGCAGGCCTTTGTTGCGGTTGATGATTTGATCGACCTTCAGCGCCAATGTGTCTTGGGCGAGGATTTGCCCGCTGTCGCTGTTATCCAGTTGCTGACCAACCAGGCTCAATGCCCCTTGACTGGACAGTTCGCCGCCGCGGTTGTCGATGTCTCCAACCTTGATGTCCAGTGCCCCGGTCGCACCGACCAGGCCATTGGCGCGGTTGTCCAAACTATTGCCGACCAGGCTCAAATCGCCTTGGGCGATCAATTGCCCGCCTTGCTGCTGCAAGCTGCCAAGGGTCGCACTCAAGTCCTTTTTACCGGCGATCTGGCCCTGGCTGTTATCCGCCGTGACGGCATTGAGTAGTAGATTGCCATCGGCAACCACGGTGCCCTGATGGTTGGTGAAGTGGTTGTCGACTTGCAGATCCAGCTCATCGCGACTGCTGATCAAGCCGCCGGTGTTGTCCAGGCTGGCGCTGCGAGTATTCAATGCGGCTGCGGAAATGATGCCGTTGGCGTTGTTCAGCGCTTGCGCCAAGCGCAACGTCAGTGCCTGATTGCTGAGCAGCTTGCCACCGCTGTTGTCCAGCGTCCGGGCCTCGAGGGTGAAGGCTTGGGCGCTGGAAATTTCCCCATTCTGGTTGGCGACACCATCGAGATTTTTCAGTAGCAGCGCGCCAGGGGCATTGATCAAGCCATGTTGGTTATTCAACTGGCCGTGGTTCAGGTCGAGGGTCAACGCCGTGTTGCTGAACAACTCGCCACCCTGCTGGTCGAGGCCCGTGAGCGAGGCTGTCAAGGCCATGGCGCTGGCGATGCGACCGGTGTCCTGGTTGGTCACTTGGGCGGCGGTCAGGTCCAGGGTGTTGGCACTGGTCAGGCGACCGCCGTGACTGTTGTCGAAGGCGCCAGTGGTGACCTGCGTTTTGCCCTTGCCGAACAGCACGCCGCCGTTTTGGTTATCCAAGGTAGCGCTGTTGAGGGTCAGCCCCGCGTCGGTATTGATCGAGCCGCCCTGATTATTCAACGCCCCGGTGCTGGTCACCTTCAGCGCAGCCGCGCTGGACAGGCTGCCCTTGGCGTTGTCCACTCTGGCGGCGTCGAGGGTCAGGGTTCCTTCGCTGCTGAGCAGGCCGGCACGGTTGTCCAAATCGGCCGTCAGGTTGAGCAGCAGGTCATGCTGGCCGGCAAGCGTCCCCCCAGCGTTGTCCAGGCGCGTGCCGGTCAGGTTGAGGGTGCTGCCAAACAGCAGGCCTTTGTTCTGATTGATCAGGCGCGCGACCTTCAGTCCCAGTGCGGTGCCCGCCAGCACCTTGCCGCCGTCACTGTTGTTCAGTTGATCGCCGGTGAGACCGACATCGACCTGACTGGAGATTTCGCCCGCGCGGTTGTCGATGCTGCCGACATTGAGTTTCAGCGCTTTTGTTGCCCCGACCAAACCACCCTGGCTGTTATCCAGTGAGGCACCGGTCAATGTCAGCGTGCCTTGGGCGACCAGTTCACCACCCTGCTGGGTCAGTGCATCAACGTTGGCGACCAGGTCACTTTGGCTGGCAATACGTCCGGCGTTATTGAGCACGACACCGGCCTGCAATTGCACCAACCCCACGGCGCTAAGCAAGCCGCCCTGGTTATCCAGACGTTGACCGGTGAAACCTATGCCGGCCTTGCTGGTGAGCAAACCTTGCTGGCGATTGTCCATTTGATCGACGAAGAGTTGCAGGTCCTTGTCGGCGCGAATGACACCGCCACGGTTATCCGTCGTGGTCGTGCGCAACGTCAGCAGATTCAGCCCCGAGAGACGACCACCTCGGTTGTCCAGGCTCAGGCCTTGCACGTTCATCAAGCCCTTGGCCAAGAGACTGCCGCCGCCCTGGTTATTCAGTAGCCCGTCGAGGGTGACGTCGAGGTTGCCGTCCGTTACCAGGCTGCCCGCCTGGCGGTTATCCAGGCTCCCGGCCCTGACGCTCAAGCCTTGTCCAGCCCCCAGCATACCGGCCTGGTTATCCAGGGGGCCGCTGATGGTCAGGTTCAGGCGTTGATCGGCGGTGATCTGGCCGCCACCGTTGCCCAGGGTCATGGCGCTGATCATGCTGTTACCGGCGCTGGACAGCTCGCCATTGCGGTTGAGCAATGCCCCGCTCAGTTGCAGGTTCAAGTCAGCATCGCTGCTGAGGCTGGCGTCAGTGTTGTCCAACTGAGCCGCGCGCAGGTCGACGCCAAGCCCGGAGATGACTCCGCGAACGTTAGCCAACGCCTGATCGATGCGTACGTTCAGTCCTTGATCACTGACCAGTTTGCCGCCGGTATTGTCGAGGCTCTGCGCCGCCAGGATGAATGCCTTGGCACTGGAGATTTCGCCGCCCTGGTTGCCGACAGTGCTGAGATTTTTCAACAGCAACTGGCCCGGTGCAGTGATCAAACCACCGTTGTTATTCAGTTGCCCTCTGTTCAGGTCAAGGCTGACATCAGTGGCGCTGAACAATTGACCGCCCGCGTGTTGATCGAGGCCAGTGACCGTTGCGGTCAATGCCATGGCGCTGGCGATACGGCCTGCGCGGCTGTTGTCCACCTCGCTCGCCGTGAGCTGGAGTGCGCCGGTACTGGTCAGTTGCCCGCCCTGCTGGTTGGCGAGCCCCCCCGTCTTGAGCGCTACACCATTACCAGCGATACGACCCTGCTGGCTGTTGTCGAGACTGCCACTGGTCAGGGTCAATCCAGCGTCGGTGAGCAAGGTTCCACCCTGATTGACCAGGGCGCCGCTGCTGGTGACACTCAAACTACCCACGCTGGAAATACTGCCGCCGTTATTGCCCAGGCTCGCCGCCTGCGCAGTGAGTGTGCCGTCACCGCGTAGCGCGCCTTGGGTGTTGTTCAGTTGATTGGTCACGACCAGGTTGAGGTTGCGCTTGGCATACACGCTGCCGGCGTCGCTGTTATCCAACTGCCCGACGTTGAGTTGTACATCGCGCTGCCCGGCAACCTGACCTTTTTGCTGATTGTCGAGGTTGTCGAGCGACAGCGTAACGTCGCCGTTGGCCAGGATCCGGCCATTGCTGCTGTTATCCGCCTGGCTGCCGCTCAAAGTCAGATTAGCGAGACTGGAGATTTCACCGTTGCGGTTATCCAGCACAGCGGTGCTCAGCTGGAGATTGCCGCCTGAATTGAAAAGCCCGGTCTGGTTCAGCAGTTGTCCGGCAATCTGGGCGGTGAGCCCGCCGGCACTGAGCACTCGACCTGCCGTATTGTCCAGGGATGCTGCCGTCAGTTGAACGCTTTTGCTGGCGGAGAGACGCCCACTCCGGTTGTTCACCTGACCGCTGGCGTTGATGTCCAGTCCTTGGCCGGCCGCAACCAGCCCCGCCACGTTATCCAACGACGCGACGCGCAGCGTGACGTTGCTCAAGCTGTTGAGTTCGCCGCTGCTGTTGTTCAACTGCCCAACATTGGCGGTCAGGTTGCCATTGCTGCTGATCAGACCCTGGGCGTTGATGAGCTTATCGGCGGTGACGTCCAGGGTGTTGCGGCTCAGCACCCGTCCTTTGTTCTGGTTGTCCAGGGTCCCGGCTTTAACTGTCGCGGTTTGCCCGGCACTCAAGGTCCCGCCTTGGTTGTTCAGGGTCTGCGTGACGTTGGCCGTCAGGTTGCGGCTGGCGATGATGTTCTTGCCGTTGTTGCTGAGGTTTTGCGCGGTGAGGCTCACATCACCCGTGGCATTACGCGTGTTATCGGCATTGATCCCGGCTTCGATGATGCCGTTGTTGCTCAGTTGCCCACCCGCACTCAGCGTGATGCTGTCCCGCGCCGCAAGGGTTTGTTGGTTAGTCAGATTGCCCTGGGTCTGGGCGTTCAGGGTCGTGCCGGCATAGACCGGTCCCTGGGCATCCAGGCTCGCGGCTTTGACATTGACCGCCCCGCTGGCCGAGGTCTCGGCCAGGCTCAAATGACCATTGGCATCGAGCTGAATATCACCACCACTGGCGATCAGTTTGCCGTCCAGCTTCACGCCAACGCCGGCTTCGGTGCCCACCAGCTTGATGGCGCCTGCGTACATGCCGCCCAGGGCCGAGGAATCGATGGCCAGTTGCGGTTTGGTGCTGCCGTCATCGGCACGGGCAGTGGCGTTCAGGGTGTCGGCGTTGACGTCGTTGCGCCCGGCCACGATGGTCAGGTTCTTGGCCTGGATTTCGGCGTTGATCTTGGCGCTGCGGGTGATGATTTCGAAGTGATCGACGTTGTTGGCGTTGAGGCCCGCACCTTCGATGGCGACACTGCCCTGGTCCACTTGATAGCGACCCACCTGGCCGTTTTCGATGATCGGCTTGCCGGTGGTCAGGGTCGCCTTGGGCGTGTTGATGAAGCCGCAACCGTTGCACGTAATGCCGTAGGGATTGGCGACGATGACGTGGGCCGACTGCCCCGCCACTTCGGTGTAGCCGCGCAACTGGCTGGGGTTGCCGCCGTTGACTTCGTTGAGAATGACTTTGGCGGCCGTACCGTTGAGGTTCGGGTTGCCGAGGATGATCCCGCCCAGTTGCGTGGACTGGGTGCGGGACGTGGCGTTGTTGAGGATCACGCCGTTGCTGCCGACGTTGTAATCGGTGAACTTGTTATGGGACAGGCCGCTGCCATTGGGCTTGGCGATATTGACGATGGGCACGCCGTTACCCGCCCGGTCCAGGCCGGTGCCCGGCGCGCTGACCACGATGCCGTCGGCCTGGGCCCACAGCGGTTGCCAGAACATGACGTTGGCCAACAGGAACGCCAGGCCGCGCTTGGGCATGCCCCAGAACTGCTCGCGGGGTTGCAGGGCTGCGCAAGGTTGGCGGGCCAGGAAGGCGTGTTGACGGTCGTCCATGTTCAGGTCTCGTTGCAGCGGAATTAGAGGAGTACATCCACGCGGAAGTAGATCGGCGCTTCGCGCTCGGTCAGGGCATCAGGACGTTCCAGGGAATGGGCGAAGGTGACGCTGGCGTTCAGGTGCTCACCGCGGGCAAACAGCTCCAGCGAGTTGCTCGACATGCGTCCGTGCTGGTCGCCGTTGTAACGATTGCCACGAATCACGCCCTGGTCATAACCGAGGCTGGTGCCGTATTCGCCGAACACCGGGCGCAGCCACTCCAGCGTCACCGGGCGACTCCAGCGCAGGTCGTTGCGCCAGTAGCCGCCGCTGTCGCCG
>NZ_JAHBCZ010000072.1:0-17426 GCF_019956035.1 Pseudomonas sp. A-RE-22 | reverse complement strand
AAGGGCCGCATCGCCTGAATTGTGATTATGGGAATCCCCTTCAGACTTGCATAGCCCAGAGCTGTGGGAGCCTCGCTGTCCCTGGAAAAGATGGCTAAATAAATCATCCAAGACAGTTGCTCCCACAGTTTGAATCGGGGGTTGTTCATAAATTTTGTGTCCGCCACACCCCCAACTTGTGGGAGCGAGCTTGCTCGCGATGACGGTGGCACATCCAACATCTCTGTCGCAGGCGGACCGCTATCGCGAGCGGTCGGTTAGCGCCTGTCTTCAGCCGACCAAGGTCGCGTTATCGATCACGAAGCGATACTTCACATCGCCCTTGAGCATGCGCTCGTAGGACGCGTTGATCTGCTCGGCCCGGACCAGTTCGATGTCGGCGACGATGCCGTGCTCTGCGCAGAAATCGAGCATCTCCTGGGTCTCGGAGATGCCGCCGATCATCGACCCGGCGAGGGTGCGCCGCTTCATGATCAGGTTGAAGACATTCGGCGAGGGATGCGGGGTTGCCGGGGCGCCCACCAGGGCCATCGTGCCGTCGCGCTTGAGCAGCACCAGCAACGCGTCCAGGTCGTGAGGGGCCGCCACGGTGTTCAAGATGAAATCGAAACTCTTGGTGTGCGCGACCATTTCTTCAGCATTGCGCGACACGACGACCTCGTCGGCCCCCAACTGCCTGGCATCCTCACGCTTGGACTCGGAGGTGGTGAACGCCACGACGTGAGCCCCCATCGCATGGGCAAGCTTGATGCCCATGTGGCCCAGGCCACCGATGCCGACCACGCCGACTTTCTTGCCCGGCCCGACGTTCCAGTGGCGCAGCGGCGAATAGGTGGTGATGCCTGCGCAGAGCAGCGGCGCGACGGCGGCCAGCTGGGCTTCGGGGTGACGAATGCGCAACACATAGCGCTCATGCACCACGATGTTTTGCGAATAGCCACCCAGCGTCCAACCGGGCTCATCCGGGGTGGGAAAGTTGTAGGTCCCGATCATCCCGTCACAATAATTTTCCAGACCGCTGTCGCAGTCGTCGCAATGCTTGCAGCTGTCGACGATGCAGCCGACGCCCACCAGGTCGCCGGTCTTGAAGCCGGACACATGGGCGCCGACCGCCGCGACCCGACCGACGATTTCGTGGCCCGGCACGCAAGGGAACTGGGTACCCGCCCACTCGGCACGCACCTGGTGCAGGTCCGAATGGCAGATACCACAAAAAGCGATGTCGATCTGGACGTCATGCGCGCCCGGCGTGCGACGAGTGATCTGCAGGGGTTCAAGGGGCTTGTCGCCCGCGTGGGCGCCGTAGGCTTGTACACGCATCAGAAGACTCCTTGCTGGATTGAATGAGGTTCTATCTTCAGGGCTCATCCCGGCCGGCAGGTAGTGCATTACGGTTAAATTCTTGCCTGATTCTATGAGCTTCTCCATTTCGCATAGGCAGCGCTTCGTTTGCCGAGTTAATGTTCTGCCTATAGCGCTTGAGCTGAGATGACACCCGGACCCGACATGGCCATCCAACGCAGATCCGTACAAGAGACTCTGGCCGCCATCATCGGCGGCCGGACCTCACACCCGGGCGACTTTGAAACGCCCATCGCCGGCCTCGCCTTCTTTCGGCGTGAAGCCCCGGCGCCGCCGGTGATTTGCATGATCGAACCGAGCATCGTGCTGGTGGCCCAAGGCGAGAAGCAGGTCTGGATCGGCGGCGAAGCCTATGGCTACGACACCGGGCGGTTCCTCATGACCTCCCTGGACATCCCCGCCAATTCCGAGGTGATGCAGGCCAGCCCGGAACAGCCCTGCCTGGGCCTGGTCCTGAGGCTCGACTTGCGCATGGTGGCCGATCTGATCACCCAAGGCAGCCTGTCGCCGCCGCGTGATCGAGCAGTCGGGATCGGCGCGGGGATTGGCACCGCAACACCCGACCTGCTGGCGCCGTTCGCACGTCTGCTGGGGTTGCTGGATGAACCCGAAGCGATCCCCATATTGGCGCCGTTGATCCAGCGTGAGATCCACTACCGGTTGCTGCTCAGCGACCAGGCCGCCCGGCTGCGGCAGATCGCCTCGGTCGATAGCCAGGGCTACCGGATCGCCAAGGCCATCGACTGGTTGAAATTGAACTACACCGAACCCATGCGCGTAGACGACCTCGCCGCGCGGGTGCAAATGAGTGCGCCGACGTTTCACCACCACTTCCGCCAGCTCACGGCGATGAGCCCGCTGCAATACCAGAAGTGGCTGCGGTTGAACGAAGCAAAACGCTTGATGCTCAACGAACACGTGGACGTGGCGAGTGCGGCCTTCAAGGTGGGTTATGAAAGCCCTTCCCAGTTCAGCCGCGAATACGCCCGCTTGTTTGGCGTGCCGCCCAAGCGCGACATTGCGGCGCTACGCGGGTCGGCCAAGGCTGGTTGATTCATCAGTGGGAGCAAAGCTTGCTCCCACTGAGCGGTGCCTTTTGCGCCAACGCAACGCACCTCTGCGCCAGGATCATCGTCGGATCAACCAGCGCCACCCTGTGCCCATTGATCTCGAACGCCTCGCAATGCGCCAGCACCAGCGGCAACTCCGTGCACCCCAGGATCAACACCCCCGCCCCCAGCTCGCACAGATGCTCGGCCGCCAGCAACAGTTGCTCCTTGCAGAGCCCCTGCGTGAAGCCGGCCTTGATACCCCGCGGTCCGTAGATGGCGTCCATGACCATCGCCTGGTAATCGACACCTGGCGTGAGGACCTGGAGCCCGGCCTGGCGCGCCGCCTGGTGATAGACCTGGCTCTGCACCGTACCGGAAGTCGCCAGCAGGCCAATCGCCTTGCCCGAACCATAGGTGCGCGCGATCCACTCCACCGTCTCACTCAACATGTTCACGATGGGCACCCTCAGGTGCGCCTGGATTCGTTCGACGAAGGCATGGGCAGTGTTGCAGGGAATCGCAATGGCATTGGCGCCAGCACTTTCGAGACGTTTGCAGGTGGCATACATCGCCATCGTCGGGTCGGTTTCATCGCGCAGCAGGTTGGCCGTCCGATCCGGTATCTGCGGGTTTTGCTCGACCACCATCTTGATGTGGTCCTGGTCCTTTCCCGCCGGGGTATTGGCCACCACCTTGGCCATGAAGTCCACCGTGGCGGCTGGCCCAACGCCGCCCACGATGCCCAGCTTGAAAGGTGGGCGCCTGGGCTGCTGGTCCAGCGTCGCGAAGTCGGCGTAGATCTCATTGACGTCCAGCACGGTGATCCCGCGACGCTGCAAATCGGCACAGACCAGGGACAGCTCGGTCATGCCGGGCAGGATCACCGTCGCACCCTGGGCCTGCAATGAGAGACACGCCCGATAGACCGCTTCAAGCGGCACGCCTTCGAGGTGACCGTCCTTGATGCCGTTGAGACCGTACATCGCCTCCATCAACCCCGCTTGAGCGTCTGCGTCGGGGTAAACAATCTGGAAGTCTTTGCCGAAATGTCGCTCGAACAATCCGCAATGGCGCACGAAGTCGGAGGCGATCACCCCCAAAGTCGTCTGGGGCGGCACCGTGTGGCTGACGTGCCGGGTCAAGGCGGCCATCATGTCCAGCACGGGAATGCCCAACTCCTCCTCGATTTCAGCGCGAAAGGTATGACTGGCGAAGCACGGGAGCATCACCGCATCGAAGCCACTGTCCTCGAACGACTTGCACACCTGGAACACATAGAACTTGCGCGACGTCATGCTCGCGCCCTGGTCCAGCGGCAGCAGCACGTCCTTGAACGGGTGCTGCTCGAACAGGAAATGGTAGCGCCCCTGATCCTCGAGCACTGCCCGGGACTTGACCAATTTGTAGAACAGATCGCCCCCGGCCAGTGACCCAAGCCCGCCGACGATGCCCAACTTGCGCACCACAGAAGCCTTGTGACTCGACTTCGCTTTAGCCTTCATGAACGTCTCCTCAAGCCACCGGCACCGGCTCGGATCGCGACCGAACCGGGGCATGTACGCCCTCGTCCTCGTCGACCTCTTCGTGTGGTTCGGACTTGGCGACAACCGCCGTCGCGATGCTGTTACCCACCACGTTGGTGGCCGTGCGGGCCATATCGAGGAACTGGTCGATACCGATGATCAACAACAGCCCCGCCTCGGGAAGATTGAACATCGGCAACGTGGCCGCGACCACGACCACCGAAGCCCGCGCGACACCGGCCATGCCCTTGCTGGTGATCATGAGTGTCAGAAGAATCAGGATCTGCTGCGTGAAACTCAAATCAATGTTGTAGGCCTGGGCAATGAACAGGATGGCGAACGCCTGGTACATCATGGAACCGTCGAGGTTGAACGAATAACCCAGGGGCAACACGAAGCTGGACACGCGCTTTGGCGCGCCAAACTTCTCCAGCGCCTCGATGGTTTTCGGGTAGGCGGACTCACTGCTGGCGGTGGAAAAGGCCAGGAGAATCGGTTCGCGAATAAGCTTGCCGAGGTGGAAAACCGAGCGACCAAGGAACAGGTAACCGGCACCGAACAGCAACGCCCAGAGAATCATGATCCCCAGGTAGAACTCAGCAATCAGCTTGCCGTAATCCACCAGCAAGCCAAGCCCCTGGGTGGTAATGGCCGAGGCGATCGCGGCAAACACCCCAATCGGCGCGAACGCCATCACGTAGTCGGTGATCTTGAACATCACCTTCGCCAGCTCTTCGATGGAATCGGTGATCCGGGTGTAGCCCGCCCGTTTCACACCGGCCAGTGCAAAGCCGAAGAACAGCGAAAACACCACGATCTGCAGGATCTCGTTGTTGGCCATCGCTTCGGCAATGCTGCGCGGAAACACATGGCCGATGAACGCCTTGAGACTGAAGTCGCCGGTATTGACCGGCACGGCCGCCGTTGCGTGCTGGGCCACGTCCATGTTCAACCCGGCACCGGGTTGAAACAGGTTGACCAGGCCCATCCCGATCAGCAGCGACACAAGCGAAGCGGTGACGAACCAGGCCATCGCCCGAGCCCCGATCCTGCCAACGGAACGGGAATTGCCCATGCTGGCGATACCACCCACCAATGTCGCGAAGACCAGCGGCGCGATGATCATCTTGATCATGCGCAGGAAAATGTCAGTGACCATCGAGAAGTAAGTGGCGATCTCTTTGGCACTTTGCTCGCTCCCTGCGAAATGGTGACACGCCCAACCAACAAGTACGCCCAGGGCAATGCCCATTGCAATTCGACGTGGGAGCTTATTCTTCTTCACGGTGCTGTCCTCAAGTAGTTCTTGGAGTTTTTTACTTGGCAGGGATCGATTCTAAGGAGCGTATTCGGGAGGATGATGAGTAATCCAGCTAGCCCCATGCGCTTTTGGAATAGTTAGCAAAAGGCCGCGCTATGCCGGGGAGTTGCACAGTAAAATCGAGCCCTCACAACGGGGATTCCGATATGCAACTCAAGTGGCTGGATGATCTTCTGGCGATTGGTGAATGGAAAAACTTCTCCCGTGCGGCCGAGGTTCGTTGCGTGACGCAATCGGCCTTGTCACGGCGTATCCGCTCACTTGAGGAATGGGTGGGCGTCAAGCTGGTGGACCGGGGCACCTACCCTGTCCAACTCACACCCGCGGGAGTCACCTTCTGCGATGAAAGCCGAGAGGCCCTCGCCGGATTACTGAGGTTGCGCTCGACGCTGCGCGACGTGGAACGAATGCCCGGACGCTCGATCCAGATCACCGCCGGCCACAGCCTGTCCATGACCTTCCTGCCCAAGTGGCTCTCGCAGTTCCAGCAACACAACGAACAGTTCAACGCCCGGGTGGTGGCCGCCAACATTCATGACGCCGTCATTGCATTGGAAGAAGGCAGTTGCGACTTGATGATGGTCTACCACCATCCGCTTGCGCCCATCCTGCTGGACCCCGAGCGTTTTGGCAGCCTGGTGCTCGGCCACGATGCGTTCATCCCCCTGTGCGCGCCCAACCGCAAGGGCGAACCGCTGTTCCGCCTGCCCGGCCGCGCCGGTAAACCAGTGCCCTACCTGGCCTACACAGCAACGACGTTCCTCGGACGCGTGGCGGACATCGTCATCAACAACGGCCCTGAACCGATCGCGCTGGAACGCTGCTATGAAGCGGACATGGCGATGCTACTGATGCGCATGGCCATCGAGGGCTACGGCGTGGCCTGGTTGCCGCAGAGTGCGGTGGCCGACGAGTTGGAGCGCGGGCTGTTGGTGCGGGCCGGTGGCGAGCAATGGAGCACGCGCCTGGAGATTCGCTCGTATTGTGCGATTGCCAATCGCAACCCAACGATGCGTAAGCTGTGGAAGACCTTGGAAGGCGCTTCGCTGCAGCAGCCGGGCAGCGCACCCTCTGTGTCAGAAGGTGCGAACTGATCGGTGGAGGCTACGCGTTCAAGCCGATCCAGCCATGGATGCCCACGTAGAGACCGACGCCGATGATCAACACGCTGGACAAGTAAGGTGCCCGGCGAGCAACGGTGCCCAGCCAAGGCCAGCGATTGGACGCCTGCCGTGCGCCAATGGCCGCCGCAGCCCCCACGGTCACCAGGGTAATCGCCAAGCCGATGCTGAAGCACAGGACGAGCAGGCCGCCCAGCGCGACTTCTTTGACCTGGAGACACAACAGCAGGACGGTAATGGCCGCGGGGCAAGGAATCAGCCCGCCCGTCAGGCCGAACACGATGATCTGGCCGGTGGTGACCTCCCGGTTGGTGAAGCGCTTGCGGATATCATTGGCATGCGCCTGTTCGTGGGCGTCCTGGTAACCCTCCAGCGACAGCGCCAGGCCTTTGGGTTCGGGATGCCCGTGGTCATGCTCGTGGTGATGATTATGATGATGATCGTGATCGTGATCGTGATCGTGATCGTGATCGTGATCGTGATCGTGATGATGGTGGTCGTGACTTTGCGCGAACCTGAACATCTGCTCGCCGCGCCAGGTACGCCACAGCATCCACAGCGCGATGGCAATGATCAGCGCAGCGGATGCCAGTTGGAAATAAGGCTCGGTGGTTTCGGCGTCCAACCCCTGGCCCAGGTACATGCCGCCGATCGCGACCAGCCACACCACCGCAGTGTGGGATAGCGTAGCCGCCAAGCCCAGCAACACCGCCTGCTTGACCGAGCCCCGAATCGCCACGATAAACGCCGCCATCATGGTTTTCGAATGACCAGGCTCCAGGCCATGCAAGGCGCCCAGCAAGATAGCGCTGGGGAAATACAGCCAGGCGTGAGTGCCACCCTGTTGTAGCAATTCAGCAAAATTGGGCATGTCGGGCCTAGAGATACTTGGTGATTTGTTTGAAGGCTTCCAGCGGCGCGCGCTCGCCTTTATGCAACGACGAAACGGTGTCCTCCAGGCAGTGATCGATGTGATCCTGGATCAACGTCCGCTTGGCCTGGCACACCGCTTTCTCCACCGCATGCAACTGCTGGGCAATATCCACGCACTCACGACCCTCTTCGATCATCGTGATAATGCTGCGCAAATGACCGTCCGCCCGCTTGAGACGCTTGACGATCGCCGCATGGCTTTGGTGGGGATGTTCGTGGTCGTGCGCACTCATGACTTGAGCCCTGGATTTCGATGAATTTACGCCACCATCCTATCCCCCCAGGGGGGATATAAGCAAACCCATCGAAACGCCAACCTACCTGTGGGAGCGAGCTTGCTCGCGATGACGGCAGCACATCCAACATCCCCACCAACTGCCCCACCGCTATCGCTAGCAAGCTCGCTCCAACAATGGATTTACGGTGAACGCACTATCTGTGAACACCCCGGAAAAAACTGTGGGAGCGAGCTTGCTCGCGATGACGGCATCACATCCAACATCCTCACCAACTGACCCACCGCTATCGCGAGCAAGCCCGCTCCCACACAGGAATTTGTGGTGAACGCACTATCTGTGAACACCCCGGAAAAACTGTGGGAGCGAGCTTGCTCGCGAAGGCGCCAGCACAACCAGCATCCTGCAAACTGACACACCGCTTTCGCGAGCAAGCCCGCTCCCACACAAAGATTTGTGGTGAACGCACTATCTGTGAACAACCCGGAAAAACTGTGGGAGCGAGCTTGCTCGCGATAACGGCATCACATCCAACATCCCCATCAACTGCCCCACCGCTATCGCGAGCAGGCTCGCTCCCACAGGATTGCAGACTGCAAAGGGTGATGAGCAAGACAGTGCAGGCGACCTCGTGAAGTCGCCCACTTCCCTTACGACGCCAAAACCTGCGCCTGCAATCGCCGCCCAATCACATCCAGCAAATCACACCCATCGCGCAGTGGGATCGCTAGCACTTGGGCAAAATCATGGAGTATCACGGCGTCCGTACTGATGTCGGAACGCATGGCGAGGTTCTCCAGCAACTGGGTGACAGCGGAGATGCGGTAAGCGGCGGTGTCGTGCAGCACGTCCAACGGTGCTTCTGTGTCGATCAAGAGCGCGTGGAAGTTGTTTTCGATACCGGTGATGGGCATGTAACGGGACATGAGGGGTTACTCCTGCAGGGATGGGAGGTCAGTGGCGGATTGGGATGCCGCTGGCAAAGGAAGCGAATCCCGGATCGAGATTCGGATATTTGGCAGGAGATATTCTTGGGTGACGCTAGACGAAAGCCACCTTGGATAGATTGTGGTTTTCGGAGGGTTGGGGGTGAGCTTTTTCATTGGCTTGTACCTAGGTTATGTAAAGGAACTGCCTTCACCACTTCCACCTGGTGGGTGGCAGCTGTACGCGGGTGTGGAAGACCGAGAACCTAGGACCCGGCGCACCCGAAGGCGCCCCGCGTACAGCCGCCGTAATTTAACAGCAGACCGAGGAAAAGCGTCTGCTTTTTAATTTAGCGGTGCAACGCGCTAGGTTTTCGTGAGGGCTTCCACACCCTCTCGCTGAATTTGCAGCGAGGAGAGAACTTAGCGCACGGGGTGATTGGGTGGATAGTCAGCGGGGAGCGACGCGTCTTGAGGGAAATTTCCGATGAGAGTGTCCGGCGATGGATTGGGCAGCGCAGCTATGGGCGACAAGGACAAATCTCGAAACGAATGAGCGCCCAACGCCTTGGTATCATCAAAGATTCTATCGTACGGTGAAGCGCAGCCATGGGCGCACGAATAGCCTCAAAAATAAACTGCGCAGTACCCAGGGATAACTTATGAAAGAAGAATATGACTTCAGCACGGCCAAGTGGGGTCCCGTTACGAACAGCGAAGGAAAAACCCGCATAACCATCATGCTTGATGATGAAGTGATCAAGGCCGCTTACGAGTACGCCGAAAGTCTCGGCACTGGATATCAAACCGTCATCAACCATCTACTGCGCCAGGGCCTGCTATCAAAGACTGCTCACAGTCTGGAATAGTCAGCCCGAAAGCGGCCTCGCACGGTCAAACCTGATTCGTCCAGGCGCGACGTAGGCCATGCCAATCGGATGGGCTATAATCCGCCCACCAGCGCGATTTGAGGTCCAGCCCATGGGCAATGTCAGCCTTGAAACCAAAAAAGCCTATGCCGCCAGGACGCGTAGATCCAACTACGCGGCCAGCCTCCGTCTGGAAGGTTTCAAAACGACCTTCGCCGACGGCGAACGCAAAATGCCAACGCGTGAAGAGGTCTTGAAGGCCTTTACCCAGACCAGAACCTGATGGCTGACAAATATGGAGTCGGCGAGGACGCTTATTGCTATCCCGGCTCCACTGTCCTTCGCAACAAACTCGATATTCGAGACGAACCGACCCTAAGCGAAGCCGAACAACAGCTCTCGGCCATCGCAGCCGACAACGTCGAGTTCAGCCCTCCCTCCTACAGCCTGGCCTACCTCCAAAACATTCATCGAGTCCTCTTTTCAGACCTGTTCGAATGGGCTGGAGAGCTGCGCACCGTTGGCATGTCCAAACAAACCACCCGCTTCTGCCAACCTGAGTACATGGAGAAGGAAGCCAATAAGATCATCGCCAAGATGGCCGCGGCAAACTGGTTCGAGGGCATGGAGCGGGCTGAGCTGATCGTCGCTGTGGCAGAGGCCTATTCCGACATCAACGTCGTACACCCCTTCCGCGAAGGCAACGGTCGTGCGCAACGCATCCTGTTTGAACACCTGATCATGAATGCCGGATTTGAAATCAGTTGGTGGGGGATAGAGAAGGACGAGTGGATCTACGCCAATATCGCGGCTTATAACGGCGTCATGGAGCCTATGGAGCAGGTTTTTGAGAAATGCATTGGGCAGGCGATTCAAGCTTGACCGTACGACGTTATTCCCCCCCGCCCAGCGTCTTACTGTTTATTTCGCCAAGTGATACAGTCACCGCCAATCAACATCTGCTGAAGCACTGAAAATGTACAGGACGAGATCTTTCCCACCCAACAAAAAAGGTCGCGACTTTGTGGTGGGCGACATTCACGGGCATTTCAAACTTCTAACAGCAGCCTTGAACAAACTAGACTTCAACACTGAGCTGGATCGCATCTTTTCCGTGGGAGACCTCATCGACCGAGGTCCCGACTCCATAGACATATTGAATTGGCTTGAGAAGCCGTGGTTCCATGCCGTGCGCGGCAATCATGAACAGATGCTTATTGACTGCATCTCCGGCCATGGGGACATACCCCGACATATCCGAAACGGTGGTGCCTGGCTCTACGAGTTACAACCCGACATTCAGCAAGAACTATCAAAAGCCCTGCAAGCACTTCCACTGATCATTGAGATCAATTTATCAAGTGATCAAACAATTGGAATAGTCCATGCCGAAGCTCCTGTCATCCGAAGTAACGATGGCTGGCAGGAAGCCAAAGACGCTATCACTGGAAGTTCTGGGGAGCCACACCAGCGGCACGCCTTGAGAACAGCGCTGTATGCAAGAGAGAAAATCGAGCAACAAGACCACACTTCCATCAAAGGAATAGACCGGCTCTATGTTGGGCACTCAACAGTACCCGGCGTTACACGCCTGGGCAACGTCATTTATATCGACACAGGCTGCTCATTTTCCGATGGTGCGTTAAGCCTAGTTGATATCCAAACCGAAACAATCATTAGTATAAATATGAACCAGTGAGACAAGGCATCGCCTCTACTCAGTTTTTCTTCGAGGTAAAATCGCTATCAGATGATAGGGGCCGAGGCTACCAGGGCGCGTAGCAGGCGATTGCGTTTGAGAAATCAAAGACTCTGCAGCCCTAGTAAGAATATTCTGACAAGTGGCTGAGCAGGCCCGGGCTGATGCAGGTCGCGGTCGTGAGCCGCTTACCTGTGCTTCGTCGACGGATCGCCCGCTGGACTATGCTGACGCTAACGCTTCGTGATCATCACCGCTGACAGCCAGGCATGAAGTCAGTCATCCGTTCGTAGTTCTCGAACGGGAAGTCCACGCCATATCCAGCGGTCTGCCAGTACGGCGGGCCCATGTAGTGAAACGTATGAGCGCAGTGGTAGCACTCAGCACAATCAAACCCGAAAAAGGGGAAGGATCTATTGTACCGCTACCGAAACAAATCCAATCAGCAGACAACAAAAAGCCGCCTCATCGACGGCTAATTTTTTTACGAATAATATTTAGCGACTAAGCCTTCAGTTCTTCCGGTGTATGCGTCTTGAGCCAATCGGCCAAGGCGGCGTTCATCCGTGTTTGCCAGCCCGGGCCAGAAGCTCTGAATCTCTCCAGCACGTCAGCATCGAAACGAACATTGACGTGCTCTTTAGTGGCTACCGACTTGGGTCGACCACGCTTTGGCTTGAGCATTTCCTTTGCCTGAGCTTTGCCAAACAACCCACCAAGCACCTCGCTGGCTGGTTTGGCCTTGGCAAAGTCTTCGGTCGACCATTCGGGGTTTGCCGTATCGACCCTCTCAGGACTGGGTTTCTTGGTCATAATTTTTGACCTCCCGTTTGTTGGCTTTACGAAAGCTGATGACGTGGACCGCGTCACCCCGTGGGGTAAACACTACGACATGCAGCCGATCCCCTATGTACCCCATCGCCCGATAACGACACTCGCCGTAGTCGAATCGATCATCTTCCAGGATCAATGCTGTAGACCATTCAAAGTCCCGCACGAGGGCAAACGGAAGTCCACGTTCTTCGACGTTGCGAGCGTCTTTGGCTGGGTCATAAGTAATCTGCATGCAATTATTGTAGCCACATTAAATCGTCAACACAAGGTGAGTTGAAACGCTGACCGAGCATGCGCTCTGCCTGGTTGTCATCAAAGATTGAGCTGCCAGGCTTGAGAGCCCGCCAAGTACCCGACAAGCATCCCTGATAAACTGCGTCCATTCGCCCCGATGAATCAGATTTCCGATGCCCCTACAAACTGCCCCGCTCTCCCGCCGCTTCTCCGTCGCCCCGATGATGGACTGGACCGACGCCCACTGTCGCTTCTTCCTACGCATCCTCTCCAAGCACGCCCTGCTCTACACCGAAATGGTCACCACCGGCGCGCTACTCAACGGCGACCACGAACGTTTCCTGCGCCACCACGAGTCCGAACACCCGCTAGCCCTGCAACTAGGCGGCAGCGTCCCAGCCGACTTGGCCGCCTGCGCCCGTATGGCCCAGGAGCACGGCTACGACGAGGTGAACCTCAACGTCGGCTGCCCCAGCGATCGGGTGCAGAACAACATGATCGGCGCCTGCCTGATGGGGCATCCGGGTTTGGTGGCTGACTGTGTGAAGGCCATGCGCGATGCGGTGTCGATTCCGGTGACGGTCAAGCATCGCATCGGGATCAATGGGCGGGACAGTTACGAGCAGTTGTGTGAGTTTGTCGGGACGGTGCGTGAGGCCGGTTGCACGAGTTTTACCGTGCATGCGCGGATAGCGATTCTGGAGGGGTTGTCGCCGAAGGAGAATCGCGACATCCCGCCGCTGCGTTATGACGTGGCTGCGCGGTTGAAGGCGGATTTTCCGGAGTTGGAGATTGTGCTCAACGGCGGGATCAAGACGCTGGAGGCGTGCCACGAGCATTTGCAGACCTTCGACGGCGTGATGCTGGGGCGCGAGGCTTATCACAACCCGTATCTGCTGGCTGAAGTCGATCAGCAACTGTTCGGCAGCACCGCGCCGGTCATCACCCGGGCCGAGGCGCTGGCGCAGTTGCGGCCGTATATCGCCGATCATCTGGCCGCGGGTGGGGCGATGCATCACATCACTCGGCATGTGCTGGGGTTGGGCACCGGGTTCCCGGGGGCGCGGCGGTTTCGGCAGTTGTTGTCGGTGGATATTCACAAGACCAAGGATCCATTGGCGCTGCTGGATCAGGCGGGGCAATTGCTGGAAGGGCGTTAACCGTCACTTGCTTTGAACCTGCGCGCTGTTTTGGCATCGTATCTACCGATACCGCCCCGGCCTTTCAAACAGCCGTTTTCAGGTTGTTGCCGCTGGGGCCCGACGATACCCCTTCACGCCCTTGAGTGGCTGCCGGCCCTCGGGTAATGTCAACGGACCCATAGGACAGAGCACGCTCATGACTTCCAAGCTGGAACAACTCAAACAGTTCACCACCGTCGTGGCCGACACCGGCGACTTCGAGGCCATCGCCCGCGTCAAACCCGTGGACGCTACCACCAACCCTTCGCTGCTGCTCAAGGCCTCGGCCATTCAAGGTTATGCCGAGCAACTGAACGCCTGTGTGGCGGACTGCAAGGGCGATGTGGGCCTGGCCAGCGACCGTTTTGCCGTGGCGGTCGGGCAAGAAATTCTGAAAGTGATCCCAGGGCGTATTTCCACTGAAGTGGACGCGCGCCTGTCGTTCGACACCGAGGCCATGCTCAAGCGTGCCCATCGCCTGATCGATCTGTACGAAAAGGCCGGCATTGGCCGCGAGCGCGTGCTGATCAAGATCGCTTCCACCTGGGAAGGCATTCGCGCCGCCGAGCAACTGGAGCGTGAAGGCATCCAGTGCAACCTGACCTTGCTGTTCTCCTTCGCCCAGGCCGCCGCCTGCGCCGATGCCGGGGTGTTCCTGATTTCGCCGTTCGTGGGCCGTATCTACGACTGGTACAAGAAAGCCAATGGCAACGACTACACCGGCGCTGATGATCCGGGCGTGCAGTCGGTGACACGCATCTACAACTACTACAAGGCCAATGACTACAAGACCGTGGTCATGGGCGCGAGCTTCCGCAACCTCAACCAGATCGAGCAACTGGCCGGC
The DNA here is from genome assembly GCF_019956035.1 of Pseudomonas sp. A-RE-22. Classification (NCBI taxonomy): domain Bacteria; kingdom Pseudomonadati; phylum Pseudomonadota; class Gammaproteobacteria; order Pseudomonadales; family Pseudomonadaceae; genus Pseudomonas; species Pseudomonas sp. A-RE-22. The sequence goes on along the minus strand of NZ_JAHBCZ010000072.1, from coordinate 3,288 downwards.
TGCGACCGCCTGACCGTCAGCCCGGACCTGCTGGAAAAACTGGCCGCCGACGAAGGCAAGCTGGAGCGCAAGCTGGCGCCAGGGCAAGCCGGGGAGGCGCGCTTGATCCTCAATGAAGCGCAGTTCCGCTGGTTGTCCAACGAGGACGCCATGGCGACCGAGAAACTGGCCGAAGGCATTCGTCAGTTTGCCCGGGACCAGGAGAAGCTGGAGGCGTTGCTGCAAGCCAAGCTTTGAGCTGATTCACAAGGCATGCAAAAAGGGCGAACCTTGGTGGGTTCGCCCTTTTTTATGTGGCTTGGCCTGAGGGATGTGGCGGCTGACCAGCCTGCTCGCGAAAGCGTCAGTTCGATCTACACGGTCCCAAGGGTCAAGGCCCTTCCAGCGCATTCACCAGGTCATGGAAGGCTTCACGATTGGAATCGTTGAGCCCCATCAGGATCTTGTGGGCTTCGAGCACCTTGACCCGCACTTCCTCTTCGGACTGGTCCTGGTCAGGCAGGTCGTCCAGGCACTCCGGGCACGGCACAGGGTCGCCCACGATGTTGAACACCTGGTCGAAGCCCATCGATTGCAGCAGACGGGTGATGTCGTTGTGGGTGGTGACGACAGTCGGCAGCAGGCCGACCTTCTGCCGCGACAGGATCGACAGTTTGGCCAGCAGGCCCAATGTGGTGCTGTCGATGCTACGGGTTTCGGTCAGGTCGATCACGATGGCGTTGAAATTCAACGAAGTGAAGATCCGCTCAATAGTCGCATCCAGCGCCGAACACAGGGTCAGGCGCACTTCACCGACAAACTTCAGGACAAAGGTGCCGTCCTGCTCGGCGAACTGGATTCTACCGGTACTCATCAAAGGTTCCTGCTCAACACTAACAGGGCGATATCATCCGGCATCTCCCCTAGCGTGGCTAATCCAAACACTTGACGCAAGCCTTCCAGGCTGCCGCCCGCTGCGCTCACCCGTTCAGGCAAGGCCGCTTCTTTCTCTTTGAGTGTAGGTTCTGTCAAAAGGTCCAAAATGCCATCAGACATCAGCGTCAGGCTGAATGTCGGCGGCAATTCCAGTACGTGGTCTTCGTAGGTGGCCTCGTTGAACAGGCCCACCGGCAAACCACGCCCTTCCAGGTAACGCACACTGTCTGGCGTATACAACACAGGCAAAGGCAGGTGACCGCCGATGCTATAGGTCAACAAACCCGTCTCCTCGTCGATGACTCCACCGACCATTGTGACGTGTTTGCCCAGCTTACAACTGATCAGGCCTCGGTTGATATGCCCAAGGACTTCAGAAGGCTTGAACTCTGGCAGCGTGCCATTGCGCTTGGACTCGAACAACAGGCGCGTGGTCATGAACTTCAGCAGCACCGTCACGAATGCCGAAGAAGCACCATGGCCGGAAACGTCCGCCAGGTAGAACGCCACTCGCCGCTCGTCGACCCGGAAATAGTCCACGAAATCGCCCGACAGGTACAACGACGGGATGATCTGGTGGGCAAAACGGAAATCATCGACGGCCCAAGGGCTGACCGGCAGCATGTTCATCTGCACCTGGCGCCCGGCGTTCTGGTCTTCCTGCAACAGGTTCAGGCTGGCTTCCAGTTCGCGGTTGGCGGTTTCCAGCTTCTCGCGGTAACGCTGGTTTTCCACCAACAGGCGCGAACGGTCCAAGGCCCGGCGCACCGAGTGCTCGAGCACCGCCAGGTCTTCAAGGGGCTTGATCAGGTAATCCGCCGCGCCCAGGCGCAACGCCTCGACCGCGTCGTTCATCACGCCCGCGCCCGAAACCACGATCACCGGGGTCTGCGAGGAAAGCTCGGTGACCTGGCGAATGAGTTCGAGTCCGCCCATCTGCGGCATGCGCAGGTCGCAGATGACCAGGTCGGGCTTGTCTTGCTCGAATACCTGAAGACCCTGTTGGCCATTGCTGGCCTGCAGGACGCTGAAACCACTGTCTTCCAAGTAGGCTGCGAGACTGGCTCGCACCACTTCGTCATCATCGATTATCAGCAGCGTGGCACTGGTTTTTGGCATGTGGGCAAACGGCGCCAGAATTAGGTTGGCGTAGCGGGCTGGGCCGTCTGGCCTTGCACGCACTACTGGATTCGCTTTCTAGCCTCTCTGTCGTACCGGTTTCAGGCCTTTGCCCTACACACAGCTACATCAGAGGTGCCCTTCTAAGGCGCAGACGGTACTCCCATCCGCGGGGCGTTTCAAGCTCAGGCAGATAGCCGCTTGCCGTCTTTATTTGTCAAAGTACAGAGAGTTATAAGAACCGAGCGAAGCGTAACTCAATGGAAGGATCAAACCCGCTCAAACACGACGCCAAAGCACAGAAGGCGGCCTTTTGGGCCGCCTTCGTGGTTTTACTGGTCGGAATTAAAAATCGTCTTCGACCTGGCCGTCCTTGACCTTGAATTCGCGGTTTTGCAGGTAGGCGTTGCGGATGAAGACATACTTGTCGCCGCTCACCATCTTCTCGGCCGACAACAGACTGGCGCGGGTGTCGACGACGTTCAGGCCTCGAATAGAGTTACGCACCGAGACGTTATCGATATAACGATACGGGGCCGTGTAGTCATCGACCAGCTTGGCCGGGGCGTCACGCAGGGTGCTTGGCCCCAGCAGCGGCAGCATCACATACGGCCCGCTGCCCAGCCCCCAGTAGCCCAGGGTCTGGCCAAAATCTTCATCGCTGCGCTGCAGGCCCATCTGGGTGCCCACATCGAAGAAGCCCAGCAGGCCGAAGGTGGTGTTGAAGATCAACCGGGCAGTGTCGACCCCGGCCGCGGCCGGCTTGGCCTGCAGCACGTTGTTGGCCAGGTTGCCCACGTCACCGATGTTGCGGAACATGTTGTGGACGCCGTCTTCGAGGAACTGCGGCGTCACGTATTGATAACCCTGGGCCAGTGGCTTGAGCGCATAGGTATCAATGGTGTCGTTGAAGGTAAAGATCGGACGGTTGATGCTTTCCCAAGGATCTTCTTCCGTGGCGGCCTGGGCAGCGAACGGAACCAGCACTACGCTGGCAGACAAACACAGCTGAGCTAGACGATGGCTCCAGCGCATAGGGGAAAACTCCTTGGATTAATCAGGCAAGGGCGCCGAGCCCAGGCGGTAAGGTGGCTAGTATAAGACGGAACGCGTGGATAGGCAGCACCGAAAAAACAAGTAGGCCGTAGGACGTTTCCACGACTGGCACCCTTCACTTCACTGTCACCGGACTGTCATCGAGGCCCTTTAGGCTGCTGGTTATTTCAAGGACGTTCCCATGCCCCGCCCCGAAGC
>NZ_JAHBCZ010000071.1:0-17438 GCF_019956035.1 Pseudomonas sp. A-RE-22 | reverse complement strand
CCCCGGGGCGTCCCCCGCGAACCTCCTACCCGGAGTGCCGCGCCTGTCTTACGGAGATACATGATGTCTACCTCACCCGTCACCTTGATGGTTGCCCGCCGCGTCGCCAATGGACGCTATCAGGACCTGATCGCCTGGTTGCGCGAAGGCGAACAACTGGCAACCGACTTTCCCGGCTACCTGGGTTCCGGCGTGCTCGCTCCACCGCCCGAGGACGATGAATTCCAGATCATCTTCCGTTTTGCCGACGAGCAGACGCTGCACGCCTGGGAACACTCGGCCTCGCGCACGGCCTGGCTGGGACGGGGCAGCGATCTGTTCGCCCATCCCTCCGAACACCGGGTGCGTGGCATCGATGGCTGGTTCGGCGCGGTCGGCCAGCGTCCGCCACGTTGGAAACAGGCCGTGGCCATCTGGCTGGCGTTCTTTCCCGTCTCGCTGTTGTTCAATTTCCTGTTGGGGCCGCTGCTGGGCGAACTGGGCCTGTTGAGCCGCGTACTCATCAGCACACTCATGCTGACACCGCTGATGGTCTATCTGTTTATCCCGATGTCGACCCATCTGCTGGCGAACTGGCTCAACAGTGCACCGCAGCGGACGTTGCCGGCTACGCAGAATCATTGAAGCCGCCAGCCCAGACTCACGGGCGACAAAAAACCTGTGGGAGCGAGCTTGCTCGCGATGAGGCCAGTACATCCACACCAGGCGTTGCCCGTCAGTCCGCTATCGCGAGCAAGCTCGCTCCCACAGAGGAACTCTGGATTCACCTTTGAACATAGGACGCGCCCCGTGTCGCTGTTATAGTTTTGCTCTTGCCGTGAACCGAGCCGTCCTATGTCCAGCGCCACCGCTCCGATCCTGATCACTGGCGCAGCCCAGCGCGTCGGCCTGCATTGCGCCCGGCGATTGCTGGAAGGCGGGCAACCGGTGATCGCGACCTACCGAACCGAACGCCCCGGCGTGCAGACGCTGCGGGACCTGGGCGCGGTCGTGCTGTTCGCCGACTTCTCCAGCGAAGCGGGGATCCTGGCCTTTATCGAACAACTCAAGCAGCACACCGACCGGCTGCGGGCCATCGTGCACAACGCCTCGGCCTGGCTGGCCGAAGACCCGGGCAGCGAAACGGCGGCCTTCAACGCCATGTTCGGCGTGCACATGCTTGCGCCTTACCTGATCAACCTGCACTGCGCCGAGCTGCTGCAGCGTTCAGCCCCGGCGGATATCGTGCACATCAGCGATGACGTGACCCGCAAGGGCAGCGCCCGGCATATCGCCTATTGCGCCACCAAGGCCGGCCTGGAAAGCCTGACCCTGTCGTTCGCGGCGAAGTTCGCCCCGGCGATCAAGGTCAACGGGATCGCCCCGGCCCTGCTACTGTTCAACCCCGAAGACGACGCGGCTTACCGCGCCAAGGCCCTGGCCAAGTCCGCGCTGGGCATCGAACCCGGCAGCGAAGTGATCTACCAGAGCCTGCGTTATCTGCTGGACAACCCTTATGTCACCGGCACGACCCTGACCGTCAACGGCGGGCGGCACGTCAAATAGCCTTGTTTCGAGGATGCACCATGACGCTATCCCTGCCCCAGAACTACCGCGAGATCCTTATAGGCCTGGGGGAAAACCCCGAGCGCGAAGGTCTGCTCGATACCCCGGTCCGTGCCGCCAAGGCCATGCAGTACCTCTGCCATGGTTATGAACAAAGCGTCGAGCAGATCGTCAACGGCGCGCTGTTCGCCTCTGACAGCGATGAAATGGTGATCGTCGCCGACATCGAACTCTATTCACTCTGCGAACATCACCTGTTGCCCTTCATCGGCAAGGCCCATGTGGCTTATATTCCTACGGGCAAGGTCCTGGGGCTGTCGAAAATCGCCCGGCTGGTGGACATGTTCGCCCGCCGCCTGCAAATCCAGGAGAACCTGACCCGGCAAATCGCCGACGCGGTGCAGCAGGTCACCCAGGCCGCCGGCGTGGCGGTGGTGATCGAGGCCCAGCACATGTGCATGATGATGCGCGGTGTCGAAAAACAGAACTCGACCATGAACACCTCGGTGATGCTCGGCGCCTTTCGCGATTCCAGCACCACGCGCCAGGAGTTCCTGCAATTGATTCGACGGAGCAATTAAATGCCACAACTTCAGCCAGCCATGGCACGCATCAAGGTCAAGGACCTGCGCCTGCGTACCTTCATCGGCATCAACGAGGATGAAATCCTCAACAAGCAGGATGTGTTGATCAACCTGACCATCCTCTATGCCGCCCAAGAGGCGGTGCGCGACAACGACATCGACCACGCGCTGAACTACCGCACCATCACCAAGGCGATCATCGCCCACGTGGAAGGCAACCGTTTCGCCCTGCTCGAACGCCTGACCCAGGAATTGCTCGACCTGGTCATGGCCAACGAATCGGTGCTGTATGCCGAGGTTGAAGTCGACAAACCCCACGCCTTGCGATTTGCCGAGTCGGTGTCGATTACCCTTGCGGCAAGCCGCTGAGCGGCACGTTTTCAGCGGCGAGCTTGAAGCGGTAAGCTTGAGGCCACCGCAATCCATCTTGCAGCTTGAAGCCCAGCGCTTGCAGCTGCCCGTCAAGGAACACCATGAACGACCAACAACGCCTCGAACTCGAAGCCGCCGCTTTCCGTCGGCTGGTTGCCCACCTGGACAGCCGCAAGGATGTGCAGAACATCGACCTGATGAACCTCGCCGGCTTCTGCCGCAACTGCCTGTCCAAGTGGTACAAGGCCGCCGCCGATGAACGCCAGGTCGAGGTCAGCCTCGACGACGCCCGCGAAGTGGTCTACGGCATGCCGTACGCCGAGTGGAAAGCCCAATACCAGAAAGAAGCCAGCGCCGAACAACAGGCGGCGTTCGCCAAAGGAAAACCCGATGCCTGATCTCAATACCCTGCGTGCCAGCCTCAAGAGCGGCGAACATGCCTTCGCCGACACCCTGGCTTTTATCGCCGCCGGTTACGACTACCAGCCCCAGGCCTTCGACAACGGTGGCGTGCACAACGCCGCCGGGCAGAACGAAGGTTCGTGCAAGACCCTGGGCCTGGCGCTGCTCGAAGGCTTGAGCGATGAAGAAGCGCTCCTGGCGTTCGGCGAACATTACCGTTCGGTGCTGGCCACGCCCGAAGGCAGCGATCACGGCAATATCCGTGCGCTGATGGCCCATGGGCTGGCCGGTGTGAGGTTCGAGGCACAGCCGCTGCAGCGGCGCTGATCCACAGATTCTTGCAGCCCTCTTCTGTGACGAGGGCATTCATCTGTGGGAGCATGGCTTGCCCGCGATGGGCGCGCCGAGGTTTAACAGCAGCTGAACCGCGTTATCGTTCATCGCGGGCAAGCCATGCTCCCACAGGTCTTCCTCCCGCAAATAAATCCTCCCGCTCCACATCCCGACTTTTAAGATTGACCCGGCAACTTTATTTCGTTTGCCGGGCCCCTCTGCTCGCGGCTTAGATAATGGAAATTTCTCCACCGTCCGAGCCGTCATCCATGAGCAGCGAAACCATCAGCCAATCGATCTCCATCGTGCATCCCGTCAGCCTCACTCACGGCAAGAACGCCGAGGCCTGGGACACCAACGGCAAACGCTACATCGATTTCGTCGGCGGCATCGGTGTGTTGAACCTCGGCCACTGCCATCCGCGCATCGTCGAGGCGATCCGCGAACAGGCCACCCGGCTGACCCATTACGCATTCAACGCCGCGCCCCATGCGCCGTACATTGAATTGATGGAACGCCTGGCGGCGTTTATCCCGGTGGATTATCCGGTCAGCGGCATGCTCACCAACAGCGGCGCCGAAGCGGCGGAGAACGCCTTGAAGATCGTACGCGGCGCCACGGGCCGTACCGCCGTGATTGCGTTTGATGGCGCCTTTCACGGCCGCACCCTGGCGACCCTCAACCTCAACGGCAAGGTCGCGCCTTACAAGCAGAAAGTCGGCGTTCTGCCCGGGCCGGTGTACCACCTGCCGTACCCCAGCAAGGACAACGGCGTCACCGGCGAAGAAGCCTTGAAGGCCATGGAGCGGCTGTTCAGCGTCGAGATCGACGTGAATGACGTGGCCTGTTTCATTGTCGAGCCGGTGCAGGGCGAAGCCGGCTTCCTGGCGATGGACGTGCCCTTCGCCCAAACCCTGCGGCAGTTCTGCGACGATAAGGGCATTGTGCTGATCGCCGATGAAATCCAATCGGGCTTCGGCCGCACCGGCCAGCGCTTTGCCTTCTCGCGATTGGGCATCGAACCGGACCTGATCCTGCTCGGTAAAAGCATTGCCGGCGGCGTGCCCTTGGGCGCGGTGGTGGGACGCAAGGCGCTGCTGGACAACTTGCCCAAGGGTGGCCTGGGCGGCACCTACTCGGGCAACCCCATCGCCTGCGCCGCCGCCCTGGCGACCCTGGATGAAATGACCGACGCCAACCTGCACACCTGGGGCTCGCAACAGGAGGAGGCGATCGTCAGCCGCTACCAATCCTGGCGCAGCCGTGGGCTGACACCCTACCTCGGCCGCCTGACCGGCGTCGGCACGATGCGCGGCATCGAGCTGACCCACGCCGACGGCACCCCGGCTTCCGCACAACTGACACAACTGCTGGCCCTGGCGCGGGAATCGGGGTTGCTGCTGATGCCCAGTGGTAAATCGCGGCACATCATCCGGCTGCTGGCGCCGTTGACGACCGAGGCGACGGTGTTGGAGGAGGGCCTGGATATCCTGGAGGCGTGCTTGGCGAAGCTGGCCTGAACACGGTCCTCCTGACCGCACAGAACCCTGTGGGAGCGAGCTTGCTCGCGATAGCGTCAGGTCAGCCAACATCGATGTTGACTGATACACCGCCATCGCGAGCAAGCTCGCTCCCACAGGGGGTCAGCGGCAGGTATCCACCCATGAAAAAACCGGCCGAAGCCGGTTTTTTTGTACCCGCCGAATCAGAACGAAGCGTTCTGCAAGCCATCCAGGTAGCGCTCGGTGTCCAGGGCTGCCATGCAACCGGCACCGGCCGAGGTGATCGCCTGGCGGTAGACGTGGTCGGCCACGTCGCCGGCCGCGAAGATACCTTCGACGCTGGTGGCGGTGGCGTTGCCGTCGCGGCCGCCCTTGACCACCAGGTAGCCGTCCTTGAGTTCCAGCTGGCCTTCGAACAGCGAGGTGTTCGGGGTGTGGCCGATGGCGATGAACACGCCGTCAACCTTGATCTCGTCGAAGCTGCCGTCGTTGTTCTTCAGGCGGGCACCGGTCACGCCCATGTTGTCGCCCAGCACTTCGTCCAGGGTCGCGTTGAGCTTGAGGATGATCTTGCCTTCGGCGACGCGGGCATTGAGCTTGTCGATCAGGATCTTCTCGGCGCGGAAAGTCTCGCGACGGTGGATCAGGGTGACCGTACTGGCGATGTTGGCCAGGTACAATGCTTCCTCGACCGCGGTGTTGCCGCCACCGACCACTGCCACAGGCTTGTTGCGGTAGAAGAAACCGTCGCAGGTGGCGCAGGCGGAAACACCTTTGCCCATGAAGGCTTCTTCCGACGACAGGCCCAGGTAACGAGCGCTGGCACCGGTGGCGATGATCAGGGCATCGCAGGTGTAGGTCGCGCTGTCGCCGGTCAGGGTGTACGGCTTGGCGGCGAAGTCCACGGCATTGATGTGGTCGAAAACGATCTCGGTCTCGAAGCGCTCGGCGTGCTCCTTCATGCGTTCCATCAAGGCCGGGCCAGTCAGGCCGTGGACATCGCCCGGCCAGTTGTCGACTTCGGTGGTGGTGGTCAATTGACCGCCGGCCTGCATGCCGGTGATCAGCAGTGGCTTGAGGTTGGCACGGGCCGCATAAACCGCAGCGCTGTAACCGGCAGGGCCGGAACCGAGAATAATCACTCGCGAATGACGCACTTCAGACATGACCTGCTCCTGTTGACCGGACCTTGCGGGCCGGAACGCCGGGTGAGCGGCGTGAATAAAAAAGGACCGTTGACGCACTTGGGGAAGGCTTGGGTTCGACGGTCCTGGAAAAGAATGGGTGCAGCGTATCGAGGGAGCGAAGATTAAGGAAATACGGTTTAACAATCCAGCTCATAGGTGAGCTCTATCCCCAGCGGTCCCTTCAATAGGTGCCTTCGCCTCAAGAAACGTTGTTACACGCCATGTCGCCGCTTTCCCGGGCGGGGCAAAGCCGGTAAGGTCGGCGCGTTCACCTTCGCTCGGAGCCACCTATGCCCGCCCCCGTCCTGTCCGGCCCGCAATATTTGCGAGAGGGCCTCAAGCTGGTCTTGAGCCCGGGCCTGCGCTTGTTCGTACTCTTGCCCCTGGCGATCAACCTGGTGCTGTTCGTCGGATTGATTTACCTGGCCGGCCATCAGTTCAGCCTGTGGGTCGATACGCTGATGCCGTCGCTGCCGGACTGGCTCAGTTTCCTCAGCTATGTGCTCTGGCCGCTGTTCGTGGTGCTCGTCGTGCTGATGGTGTTTTTCACCTTCACCATGCTCGCCAACGTCATCGCCGCACCGTTCAACGGCTTTCTTGCGGAAAAAGTCGAAGTGGTCATCCGTGGCACCGACGACTTCCCGGCCTTCAGTTGGGCCGAGTTGATCGCCATGATCCCGCGAACCCTCGGCCGGGAAGCGCGCAAGCTCGGCTATTTCCTGCCCCGCGCCCTGGGCTTGTTCGTGCTGTCGTTCATCCCCGTGGTCAATCTGGTGGCGGCACCGCTGTGGCTGCTGTTCGGCGTGTGGATGATGGCGATCCAGTACATCGACTACCCGGCGGACAACCACAAGCTGGGCTGGAACGAGATGCTCGCCTGGCTGCGGGAAAAACGCTGGCAGAGCCTGGGCTTTGGCGCCAGCGTGTACCTGGTGCTGCTGATCCCGGTGGTCAACATCCTGATGATGCCGGCAGCGGTGGCCGGCGCGACGTTGTTCTGGGTCCGTGAGCAAGGCGCCGAGACCGCGTTGGCCCGCCAGGGCTGAGCCGGTCACAAATCCATCATCTTGTCGTCACAATGACGAAATGGCCCCGGTCGACACTGGGGTCATGACCACACCTCTGCACATTACCCTGATCACCGAAACCTTCCCGCCGGAAATCAATGGCGTGGCCAATACCCTGGGCCGCCTGTACGACGGCCTGCGCGCCCGCGGGCATCAGGTCGAGCTGATACGGCCGCGCCAGGTCGATGACCAACGCCAGGCCAGTGACGGGCAATTGCTACTGTGCCGGGGCTGGCCGTTGCCGGGCTATCCAGGTTTGCAGTGGGGCCAGGCGTCGATGCACAAACTGCTCAGGCGCTGGAAACGCCATCGTCCAGACGTGCTGTACATCGCCACCGAAGGGCCGCTGGGTTTGTCGGCACTGCGCGCGGCACGACGCTTGGGCATCTCGGTGGTCAGCGGCTTCCACACCAATTTCCAGCAATACACCCAGCAATACGGCCTCGGGCTGTTGAGTCGCGTGCTCACCCATTACCTGCGCTGGTTTCACAACCGCTCCAGCCTGACCCTGGTGCCCAGCCTCAGCCAGCGCCTGGAACTGGAGCGACGCCATTTCGAGCGCGTGGCGCTGCTCTCGCGCGGCGTGGACAGCCAACTGTTTCATCCGGTCAAGCGCTCGACGAGCCTGCGTGAGGCGTGGGGCCTGGGCGACGATGACATCGCCGTGATCCACGTCGGACGCCTGGCTCCGGAGAAAAACCTCGGGCTGCTCAAGCGCAGTTTCGCCACGCTGTGCAGCGCTTTCCCGGGGCGACGGATGAAATTGGTGGTGATCGGCGACGGCCCGCAGCGCTCCGCCCTGGAGCAGGAACTGCCCGAAGCGATCTTTTGTGGCTCGCAACGCGGCGAGGCGCTGGCCAGTCATTATGCCTCCGGGGATGTGTTTGTCTTTCCGAGCCTGACCGAAACCTTCGGCAATGTGGTGCTGGAGGCGCTGGCGTCCGGGCTGGGCGTGGTGGCCTACGATCAGGCTGCGGCGGCCCAACACATTCGCCACGGCTACAACGGCGTGCTGGCAATGCCGGGGGATGAAGAGGCGTTCTGCGATGCCGCCCGTTGGCTGCTGGAAGAGCGCGAGACTTTGCGTTGCGTGCGGCTCAATGCGCGCCAGCATGCCAGTCGCCAGGGTTGGGCATCGGTGATCGAGCAGTTCGAGGCGCAGTTGCGAGGGGTTTGCCAGGTCGAATCGTCGCTGCCCCAGGCAGTGTCGCAGCGCTGAAAAGCATCGCGGGCAAGCCTTGCTCCCACAGAGTTGTCAGTCGTTCACGCACAATGTGTTCGCTGAAGATCAATGTGGGAGCAAGGCTTGCCCGCGATGAGGCCCAACAAGGCGCCGCTTAAACCAGGGTCATCAACGCCTCGCGACTGAACGGCAAGATATCCTGCTCCCGCCCTTCGCGCACTTTCTGCGCCCAGTCCGGATCCACCAGCAGCGCACGCCCCACCGCCACCAGGTCGAACTCGTCGTTGTTCAGGCGCTCCAGCAGTTTTTCCAGGCTGGCCGGTTGCGCGACTTTGTCGGTGTTGACCATGAACTGCAGGAACTCGCCGTCCAGGCCGACGCTGCCAACGGTGATGGTGGGCTTGCCGGTGAGCTTGCGGGTCCAGCCGGCCAGGTTCAGCTCGGAGCCTTCGAACTCCGGCTCCCAGAAGCGCCGTGTCGAGCAGTGGAAAATATCCACGCCAGCGTCAGACAATGGCTTGAGGAATTCGCCCAGGGCTTCAGGGGTCTGCACCAGACGCGCGGTGTAGTCCTGCTGTTTCCATTGGGAGAAGCGGAAAATGATCGGGAAACCCTCGCCCACCGCCGCGCGCACGGCACGGATCAATTCGATCGCAAAGCGCGAACGGTTGGCCAGGCTGCCGCCGTAACCGTCGGTGCGCTGGTTGCTGCCTTCCCAGAAGAACTGGTCCACCAGATAGCCGTGGGCACCGTGGATTTCCACCCCGTCCATGCCGATGCCTTGAGCGTCTTTTGCCGCCTGGGCGAACGCGGCGATTACCTCGTCAATGTCCGCCTGGGTCATACCGTGGACCACCACCTGGCCGTCCTTGAGCTTTTCGGTCGGGCCATAGCCCGGCACGCTGGCGTCCGGCTCGGTGCCGATGCGTCGCACACTGCCCACATGCCACAGCTGTGGAACGATCTTGCCGCCTTCGGCGTGTACCGCATCAACCACTTTCTTCCAGCCGGCCAACGCGGCGTCGCCATAGAAATGCGGCACGTTCGGGTAGCCGTTGGAAGCCTTGTGCCCCACCGTCGTGCCCTCGGTGATGATCAGGCCGACCCCGGCCGCCGCGCGGCGACGGTAATACTCGATGACCTTGGCGTTCGGCACGCCGCCCGGCGAAAACGAACGGGTCATTGGCGCCATCACCACCCGGGTCGGCAACTCGAGCGCGCCGAGGTGGAAAGGTTTGAACAGGGCTTTTGCAGGCATGAGGCACTCCACGGGACAAGGTCGCAGGTCGATATGACGACGATAATATGTGGAGTCCGAGGCGCTCGGTAGCACTATTGATTGGAGTGATTAAGGATCAAAAGGGCGCCGAGTGGATCGCGATTGGGTGGACTGAACCGAATGTACAGCTTGAGTGCAAAACCTGTGGCGAGGGGATTTATCCCCGCTGGGTTGCGCAGCAACCCTAAAACCGGATATCTCGGTGTGCCAGGCTGATCGAGGACGCTTGCTCTTGGGGCTGCTTCGCAACCCAGCGGGGATAAATTCCCTCGCCACAAGGTTCAGTGCCTGACTTGGGTCCTGCAATTCAGCTCAGCGCTTTTTCGATCGCCTGGATCACGGCAGGATCATCCGGCGCCGTGCGCGGTGAGAAACGTACCAGCACGCGACCGTCCTTGCCGACCAGGAACTTCTCGAAGTTCCAGGTAATGTCTCCGGGAAACTCGGCGCCCTCGCCCGCCAACAGGCGATAGAGCTGATGACGACCGGGGCCGTTCACGTCCAGCTTGCTGGACAGCGGGAACGTCACGCCGTAGTTGAGGCTGCAAAAGTCCTGGATTTCCTGCTCGGTTCCCGGTTCCTGCCCGGCGAACTGATTGCAGGGCAAGCCCAGCACGCTGAACCCCTTGGCCTTGTATTGCTGATAGAGATTTTCCAGCGCCGCGTATTGAGGCGTCAGGCCACATTTGGAGGCGACGTTGACCACCAGCACGACTTGCCCCTTGAACGGCGCCAGAGCAAGCTCCTGACCATCCAGGGCTTTGAGTTTAAGGTCGTGGAAAGCACTCATGACGAACTCCAGGTTTGCGGATCTTTTCGAAACAGCCGTGGTTGATGCTAACAGCAACCGACTAAAAAGGCGCCGTATGGCGCCTTTCCAGTTCACTGGTCATTTGAGCGTAGCGCACAAATCAGTGGTGATGGCCGCCTTCGCCATGGACGTGACCATGGGCAATTTCTTCCTGGCTGGCGTCACGGATGTCGACGATCTTGACTTTGAAGTTCAAGCGCTGGCCAGCCAGCGGGTGGTTGCCGTCAACGGTGACGTCGTCGCCTTCCAGGTCGCGAATGGTGACGATCTGCATCTGGCCATCGGGGGCGGAAGCGTGGAACTGCATGCCCACCTCCAGCTCATCGACGCCTTCGAACATACTGCGGCTCAGGGTGCTGACCAGTTCGGCGGAGTATTCGCCATAGGCGTCTTCCGGCTCGACGGTAACGTTCAGGTCGTCACCGACCGTTTTGCCTTCCAGGGCTTTTTCCAAGCCCTGGATGATGTTGCCTGCGCCATGCAGGTAGACCAGCGGAGCGCCGCCGGCAGAGCTGTCGATGACCTCACCAGCGTCGTTGGTCAGGGTATAGTCGATGGAGACAGCCTTATTGGCGGCGATCAGCATGGGGCGAGACCTTTTGCATAAGAATGAAGAACGGACAAGTCTAAACAAGGATTTGCCCGAAAGCGAACGGAACCCGGACAAACGGACTTGCCCGAACAGACCGACGGTCACCGGTTTCCATCAGGACGAGGACGGGCACTGGGTGGCCGAGCTGTCTTGTGGCCATACTCAGCATCTGCGTCACCAGCCACCGTGGCAGTCCCGGGCCTGGGTGCAGGACCCCGGACAACGTATTGAAAAAATAGGCCAGCCCTTTGATTGCGGCTGGTGCGCTCAAGGCCCGGTTAGCGATAACCTTGACGACTGAATTGTGGGTAGACGGCCAGTCATAGGCCGCGCCATTCCCCCTTAGAGAATTCGCATGCAAACTTTTTTTATCGCGCCCACCGATTTTGGTGTGGGCCTGACCTCCATCAGCCTCGGGCTGGTGCGTACCCTTGAACGGGCCGGACTGAAAGTCGGCTTTTTCAAACCCATTGCCCAACCTCACCCCGGCGACACCGGGCCGGAACGCTCCACTGAGCTGGTGGCCCGCACCCACGGCCTCAAGCCGCCGCAGCCCCTGGGCCTGGCGCACGTCGAGCGCATGCTCGGCGACGGCCAGCTCGATGAGCTGCTGGAAGAAATCATTACCCTTTATCAGCAGGCGGCCATCGGCAAGGACGTGCTGGTCGTCGAAGGCATGGTCCCGACCCGCAACGCCAGCTACGCCGCCCGGGTCAACCTGCACCTGGCCAAGAGCCTGGACGCCGAGGTCATCCTGGTGTCGGCGCCGGAAAACGAAGTGCTGACCGAACTGTCTGGCCGGGTAGAGTTGCAGGCGCAGTTGTTTGGCGGACCGAAGGACCCGAAAGTTCTCGGGGTGATTCTGAACAAGGTCCGCACCGACGAAAGCATGGAGGCGTTTTCCGCACGGCTCAAGGAGCACTCGCCCTTGCTGCGCAGCGGCGATTTCCGCCTGCTCGGTTGCATCCCGTTTCGCCCCGAGCTCAATGCCCCGCGCACCCGCGACGTGGCCGACCTGATGGGCGCGCAGGTGCTCAATGCTGGCGACTACGAAACCCGGCGCATGAGCAACATCATCATTTGCGCCCGCACCATGCGCAACACAGTGGAACTGCTCAAGCCCGGCGTGCTGGTGGTGACCCCCGGCGATCGCGACGACATCATCCTGGCCGTGAGCCTGGCGGCGATCAACGGCGTGCCGCTGGCCGGCCTGCTGCTGACCAGCGACACCCTGCCCGACCCGCGCATCATGGACTTGTGTCGCGGCGCCTTGCAGGCGGGGTTGCCGGTGCTGTCGGTGAGCACCGGTTCCTACGACACCGCCAACCTGCTCAATGGCTTGAATAAGGAAATCCCCATCGATGACCGCGAACGTGCGGAAATCATCACCGATTTTGTCGCCAGCCACCTGGACGCCAAGTGGCTGCACCAGCGCTGCGGCACGCCACGGGAGATGCGCCTGTCGCCAGCGGTGTTCCGCTATCAGTTGATCCAGCGCGCCCAGGCCGCCAACAAACGCATCGTGCTGCCCGAGGGCAGCGAACCGTTGACCGTACAGGCCGCCGCCATTTGCCAGGCCCGGGGCATTGCCCGCTGCGTGTTGCTGGCAAAACCGGCCGACGTCGAAGCGGTGGCCCGCGCCCAAGGCATCGAACTGCCGCCGGGGCTGGAGATTCTCGACCCGGATTCGATTCGCGAACGCTACGTCGAACCGATGGTGGGGTTGCGCAAGAGCAAGAGCCTGAACGCGCCGATGGCCGAGCAGCAACTGGAAGACACCGTGGTCATCGGCACCATGATGCTGGCCCTGGATGAAGTGGACGGGCTGGTATCCGGCGTCATCCACTCCACCGCCAACACCATCCGTCCGGCCCTGCAGCTGATCAAGACCGCGCCAGGATGCTCGCTGGTGTCCTCGGTGTTCTTCATGCTGTTTCCCGAAGAAGTGCTGGTCTACGGCGACTGCGTGATGAACCCGCACCCCAGCGCTGCGGAGCTGGCGGAAATCGCCCTGCAAAGTGCCGACTCGGCCGCCGCGTTCGGCATCACACCGCGGGTGGCGATGCTCAGCTATTCCAGCGGCGAGTCAGCCAGTGGCGAAGAAGTGGAAAAAGTTCGCGAAGCCACCCTGCTGGCCCACGAGGCCCAGCACGGTCTGTTGATCGATGGTCCGTTGCAATACGACGCCGCCGCCAACGAAACCGTGGCACGCCAATTGGCGCCCAACAGCCAGGTGGCCGGCCGGGCGACGGTGTTCATCTTCCCGGACCTCAACACCGGCAACACCACCCACAAGGCCGTGCAGCGCAGCGCCGATTGCGTCAGCCTCGGGCCGATGCTGCAAGGCTTGCGCAAACCGGTGAATGACTTGCCGCGCGGCGCCCAGGTCGACGACATCGTGTACACCATCGCCCTGACCGCGATCCAAGCCGCCAACCGACCTTTGGACATTTAAATGCTGGACTTCTTGCCTGCCCCCTTGCGCGGCGTCATTGCCTCGCTGCTATTGGCGCTGAACACCATCGCCTGCTGCACGCCGCTGTTCATCGTGGCGATTTTCAAATTGCTGCTGCCCTTCCCCGCTGCCCAGCGCTTCACCGACTGGTTGATGGGCCACATCCACGAAGCCTGGATCAGCAACAACAAGGCCTGGATGAAGCTGCTGCGTCGTACCCGCTGGCACCTCAGCGGCCTGGAGGGCCTGGACTACCAGCATTCGTACCTGATCACCAGCAACCACCAGAGCTGGGTCGACATCATGGTGTTGCAGTACGTGCTGAACCGACGCATCCGGCCGTTGAAGTTCTTCCTCAAGCAGGAACTGATCTGGGTGCCGGTGATCGGCCTGGCCTGGTGGGCGCTGGGCTTCCCGTTCATGAAGCGCTACTCCAAGGCTTACCTGGAAAAACATCCGGAAAAGAAAGGCAAGGACCTGGAAACCACCCGCAAGACCTGCGCAAAGTTTCGCAACAACCCCGTGGGCATTTTCAATTTCGTCGAAGGCACACGCTTCACCGACGGCAAGCATGCCCAGCAGCAGTCACCGTTTCGCTACCTGCTCAAGCCCAAGGCCGGCGGCATCGCGTTTGTACTGGATGCCATGGGTGAGCAACTGGAGTCGATCATCAACGTGACCATTCATTATCCGGGCGGTCGTCCGGGATACTGGGATTTGCTCTGCGGCAACGTTGGAGAGGTGGTGGTGCATTTCCAGGAACTGAAGATCCCGCCGCAGTTCATTGGCAAGAACTACGACCAGGACGGCGTGTATCGCCTGGAGTTCCAGGGCTGGATCAACCAGTTGTGGCAGGACAAGGATGCGTTGCTTGCGCAGATGCATCGGGAGTATCCCGCCAAGTCTTGAGGTGGCTGCACTGGCCTCATCGCGAGCAAGCTCGCTCCCACATTTGCTCCACCGCTGACCATTGTGGGAGCGAGCTTGCTCGCGATAGCGTCCTTCCAGACAACAGAAAGCCCGCAGATGATCACTCATCTGCGGGCTTTTAGTTACAGCGACTTGCCTTAGATCGCCCCACGCTTGCGCAGCAGATCGAGCACCTGCTTGACGCTCTCTTCCAGGGTCAGCGACTGGGTGTCGATCACCAGGTCGGCATCCAGCGGCACGTCATACGGGAAGGATTCGCCTGGGATGTTGTCGCCAGCGGCGGCATACAGCCCCTGCGGATCACGCTGGGCACACACCGTTGGCGAGGCCTGGACGTAGACTGTCAGCAGACGCTCCTTGCCGATCAGCGCCTTGGCCTGTTCGCGGCCTTCGGCATCCGGGGCGACAAACGCGGCAAGGGTCAGCAGGCCGGCTTCGTTGAACTGACGGGCGACATGAGCCGCACGGCGCCAGTTCTCGGTACGTCCGGAGCGATCCTGCGGCAAGCCCTTGTTCAGGTCATGACGCAGGTTCTGGCCATCGAGGACAAAGACCGCACGGCCCGAGTCGAACAACTTGCGCTCGACCGCATAGGCCAGCGTGCTTTTGCCAGCGCCCGACAGGCCACTGAACAGGACCGTGGCCGGCTGCTGGCCGAAACGCTGGGCGCGTTCTTCCACCGACACATGGGCCAGCTTGCCGTGGTGCGTGCTGCTGCCGTGAGCCAGCGGCTGGGCGACGATCATGCCGGCACCGACCGTACCATTGGTCAGGCGATCGATGATGATGAACGCGCCGGTGGTGCGGTTGCTCTCGTAACCGTCCAGGGCGATCGGCGCATCCAGGGCGATCTTCACCTTGCCGATTTCGTTGAGCTGCAACGCGCTGGCCGGGCCTTCTTCAAGGGTGTTCACATCCACCTTGTTGACGATGCTGGCAATCGAGCCCGGCACGTAACTGGTGGCGCGCTTGATGTCGTATTTCTTGCCCGGCAGCATCGGCTCTTCGGCCATCCACACCAGCATCGCTTCGAAGCTGTCGGTGACCGGCGGCACGTTGTCGGCATGCACCAGCAGGTCGCCACGGGAGATGTCGATTTCGTCTTCCATGGTCAGCGTTACCGCCTGGCCAGGACCTGCGTGTTCCAACTCGCCTTCGAAGGTGACGATGGATTTCACGCGGCTGCTCTTGCCCGAGGGCAGCACCACCACTTCGTCGCCCTTGTGCACGATGCCGCTGGCGAGGGTGCCGGCGAAACCGCGGAAGTTCAGGTTCGGACGGTTGACGTACTGCACTGGGAAACGCAAGTCGGTGAAGTTACGGTCGCCCGCCACTTCCACCGTCTCGAGGATTTCCATCAGCGACTGGCCGGTGTACCACGGCGAACGCTCGGACTTGTTCACCACGTTGTCGCCCTTGAGGGCGGACATCGGCACGAAGTGCATGCTGGTGGGCTTCATCTTCAAGCCTTCGGCGAACTTCAGGTAGTCGGCCTTGATCGACTCGAACACGCCCTGGTCGAAGTCCTTGAGGTCCATCTTGTTGATGGCCACGACGATGTGCTTGATACCCAGCAACGAGGCGATGAAGCTGTGGCGACGGGTCTGGGTCTGCACGCCGTAGCGCGCGTCCACCAGGATGATCGCCAGGTCACAGGTGGAGGCACCGGTGGCCATGTTGCGGGTGTACTGCTCATGGCCTGGAGTATCGGCAATGATGAATTTACGCTTGGCGGTGGAGAAATAGCGGTAGGCGACATCGATGGTGATGCCTTGCTCGCGCTCGGCCTGCAGGCCGTCGACCAGCAACGCCAGGTCGATATCGTCACCGGTGGTGCCGACTTTCTTCGAATCGCGGGTGATGGCTTCCAGGTGATCTTCGTAGATCATCTTGGAGTCGTGCAGCAGGCGCCCGATCAGGGTGCTCTTGCCGTCGTCGACGTTACCGCAGGTCAGGAAACGCAGCAGCTCTTTGCGCTCGTGCTGGCCCAGGTAGGCGAGGATGTCCTCGCTGATCAAATCAGATTGATGCGACATGACAGCCCCTTAGAAATAACCTTGACGTTTTTTATCTTCCATCGAGCCTGCGCCATCGTGGTCGATGACCCGGCCCTGGCGCTCGGAAGTTCGCGTCAGGAGCATTTCCTGGATGATGTCCGTCAGGCTTTCGGCCTCGGACTCCACCGCGCCCGTCAACGGGTAGCAGCCAAGGGTACGGAAACGCACTTTCTTCTTGACGATACGGGCTTTGTCTTCGTCGGACAGGTGCTCGAGGATGCGCTCGTCGTCGATCATGATCAGCGTGCCGTTCTTCTCGATCACTTCACGCTCGGCGGCAAAATACAGCGGCACGATCGGGATGCCTTCGAGGTAGATGTACTGCCAGATGTCCAGCTCGGTCCAGTTCGACAGCGGGAATACCCGGATCGACTCGCCTTTGTTGACCTTGCCGTTGTAGACGTTCCACAGCTCCGGGCGCTGGTTCTTCGGGTCCCAGCGGTGCTTGCTGTCACGGAACGAGTACACGCGCTCCTTGGCGCGGGATTTCTCTTCATCGCGACGGGCACCGCCGAACGCGGCGTCGAAACCATATTTGTCCAAGGCCTGCTTGAGGCCTTCGGTCTTCATGATGTCGGTGTGCTTGGCACTGCCGTGGGTGAATGGGTTGATGCCCTGCGCCACGCCGTCCGGGTTCACATGGGTGATCAGGTCCAGGCCCAGTTCCTCGACCATGCGATCGCGGAACTTGTACATTTCCTGGAATTTCCAGCGGGTGTCGACGTGCATCACCGGAAACGGCAGCTTGCCGGGGAAGAACGCCTTGCGTGCCAAGTGCAGCATCACGGCGGAGTCTTTACCGATGGAGTACAGCATCACCGGGTTATCGAACTCGGCGGCCACCTCGCGGATGATGTGGATGCTTTCCGCCTCCAGCTGTTTCAGATGCGTCAGTTTGTCGACCATGGCTACTCACGAAAACTTTCTTATGAACGGCCAGCGGGCCGTGTTCGAGCGGGGAATCCTAGCACAGCGACCTCTTCTAATCAGGGCGCCAACTAGATCGAAACAGCATATGGATATGCCTGCCGGTTCGGGCCCCGCACGCGCTTTTCTGTGGGAGCGAGCTTGCTCGCGATGACGGCGTGTCAGCCATATTAATGTCGGCTGATCCGCCGCCATCGCGAGCAAGCTCGCTC